>JBBQYE010000087.1:0-11292 GCA_038208945.1 Leptolyngbyales cyanobacterium
ACAGACTTCGTTGCCATCTAGACTCACTATTTCATCTGGATGTTTCTCTGTTCAGGAAAAGAGGCGCGTCAGTATTTTGCTGGACGACCAACCTCAATCAGAATAATTGAAATCGTCAATGCTCAGAGTATAAGGTTAGGAATGGATTGTCATCAGATTCAGCTTTGCGATCGCCCACAGCAAATCGAGCTTTCGCAGCTTCAAGACTTGTTTCAACGGGCAGCATTTTGGGCGACTGATCGCAAATCGGAGGAGTTAGCGATCGCGATTCGTCACAGCAATCCCGTCATTTCGGCGTGGGATGGCGATCGATTAGTCGGGTTTGCGAGAGCGACTTCTGACGGCATCTATCGAGCCACGATTTGGGATGTGGTGATTCACCCCGACTATCAAGGGGCAGGGTTGGGACGCAAATTAGTCGAGACAGTGCTGAGTCACCCTCATATGTGTCGAGTCGAGCGAGTCTATTTAATGACGACTCATCAACAGTCGTTTTATGAAAAGATTGGATTTGAGGTCAATTCCACTACGACGATGGTGTTGTTGAATTAACCGATCGAACCGTTGGAGGTAAGGCGCTCGATCGAGGTTGAGTGATATAGCTAAAAAACCTTCTGCCTGTCCTTTGAGGTGGATGATGAAAATTGCGAATTTAATAATAAAAAGCGATCGCTAAAAAACGATCGCTCTCTAACACACTGTAATAATAATGTGGCTATTACTGTAAATCAGCTTGCGGAACTTGTCTCAAAACTGGCATATCTCCTCCAAACCAGCATCGGAAGGAATCCATTGCTTGCTGCATCACTTCTTGGAATTTTTCCTCTAACTTCGGCAGAGGTTGACCTTCATATTCAGCTAGTTTGTATTCTTTCATTGTCTCGATAAAGGCAAGCCCTAAAATGCCAGTTGAGAGGGTTGTAGCGATGGCAGTGATGCATTTAAAGACAGGCAATCCACCTACTGGATTGATGTTGCTAAAATTTTTCAACAATTCGAGAAGTTGGTCATGAAATGGTAGATTTCCTGTAACTTGGTCTAGCATCCCAATAGACTGAGACAAAATCTCCTGAACAGTTTGTATGTTGTCTTGATTCATCCCAGGAAAGTTATTTAACACTTGCTCAAGGAAGCTATCAAAACCTGCAACAGCAATTCCTGCTCTAGTAATGTTGAGAAGAAATGTTTTGTCGAACTTGTAACCAAAAGTTTTAGCAATCTCCGCCAACATCCAGGTTTGGAAGAAGACTGTTGCTTGCCCCTGAACAAGTGGAATCGGTACTAATCGTATACCAATTACTTTGGCACATCCATCTCTACACCATCCAAAAGCCGAATCTGCCTTTGCATTAATTGCATTTGAGATTGCCGTTTCTGCAAGTTTTTCTAATAAATCCTCGGTAGCAAATAGCAAAGAGTCTAAGCCGTGAGGTTGAATGTTGTTATGGTGCATTATCTCTTGCAGCGCCATAACCGGCACAACACACTGAAGGCTTGAAACTTCCTTTAAAAAGGGTTTAAGCCACCCATCCTCAATTCCATTAGCGCGAGTGATAACAGAGATAATTGGTACTTCCTTAGCAATCGTGTCTAGCCAAATCTGGTCAATCTCCGCTTCTCTTGCAACCTGCGAGTTCACACAGTACCAGACTGCATGAATTTGTTCTTCTGGTTCTCTACTCTTTCGCTGCCTAATAAACTTGGCAACTTCTTGCTTGACTCCCTCTTGCTGTTTTTTGTCTCTTTCAAGCCCAGGAGAATCATAGAGGGCAATGGAAAGCCCTAGCTTTTTGTAAGGTTTTTCTGAGATAGCTTGGGTAACGCTGTCATTAATTTTGACATCGAGCAATTCCCCGATTAGCGTACTTTTTCCAGTACCTGTATTTCCAATGACTAAAATGTTGCACTGTTTAAGCTGTTTTACCGCCTTTGGAAACCTCTTGCTGAAAGTCAACTCCATACAAAATTCCTCGCTACTTTAACAGACGATTTACTTTGACAAAGTAGCATAGTTTTTCTCGGTAGCAAGGTAGTTTTTAGTACAAATATCTCTGTAAAGAATACGTAAGTTATCCGGATAGGTGCCATCTCAAAGTGTTGGCAATCCAACCGACTTGAAAACCAAGATTAAGTTTTAGAAGCGGTTGCCTTGCTTGAGAAAACCAAAAGTTAACATCAGGGAAGCTTTTCAACAAATTATTTAGCAAGAATTTCCCTAAAATTTTTGCCCAAAACCAAACTGGACGCGGCTATCACCCTGATCGTTTAACCCAAAATCGGCACGGATGATTCCTAATGGTGATTTGAGCCGCACACCTGCCCCGATGCCAAACCCCGATCCGGGTCTGCCGCGCTCAATGCCCGGTTGTCCTAAAACTGATGCACTCGATCCTAAATCGGAGGCAAAATCGGCAAACACCGCTCCCCCAATAATGCTGTAGATCGGAAACCGATATTCTGCTGAAGCCAAGATATAGCTCCGAGAAATGCCCACATCACCAGCATCATAGCCTCGAACCGAGTTCGGTCCGCCCAGCGAATAGGCGTTGTAGGGAGGTAAATCTCCGATCGTGGTGCCACCCTGCAAATTAAGAGCAAGCGTTTCTGGCTCGTTTTTGATCTTCAGCGAATTCAAAATATTGACAGGCACATATTGTGTGTAGTTTGCCTGAATGCGATTGGCGAGAATACTGCCACTGCCGATCGGCAAAAATTGCTCGGTGCTCAAACTCAAAAAAGAGCCACTGGTGGGATCGATCGGGTTATCTCTTTTATCGCGAATCGCGTTGAAGTTGAGTGACACCAGATCATCTATGCCCGTGCCGCTAAACGAGAGCGGATTGCCATTGCGATCGCGCCTCACCACGTTGCCACTCGCATCGCGAAGACTGACCCGGTTATAGTTCAACCCTAGTGACCCGTTCCAATCTTGATCAATCGGACGGTTGACCTCAACGCCCCCGCCAAATCGCCCTTCTCGCACTCGCTCGCCATTCGCCAATTTCACGTTGTCGTCAAACACGCGAGACAGCCCCCTGCGCCGAAAGGCATTGACGCTATAGCCAAGCGTGTCCGGTTCGCTGGTGCGATAGGGGCTGACAAACCGCCCGTCAAATTGAGCGTCTTTCGTGCCGATCAAGACATTGGTGCTGAGCTGCTGTCCAATTCCTGCAATGTTGCGGTCTTGATAGTTGACTCCGCCATACAGCCCCAAGTCTGTGTTATAGCCGCCTGTGGCGTTGATAGCGCGAGTGCGGGCTTCGGCGAGGTTGTAAACCACGATCGTGCGTTTTGCATCGCCTTCTAAGCTGACACGAGCATTCGTGAATAACCCAGTTTGAACCAGTCTTTGCAGGTCTTGTCGCGCCAGATCTTCTTGAAACACCTGTCCTGGCTTGATTTGCACCTGCTGTTTGATAAAACTCTCTTGAGTTCTGCCGCGAATCGGGTTGCCTTTGTCGTCCACCAGTTTGCCCTGCTCATCAGTAAAGCGAATCTGCACATTGCCGATCACTCCTTCAGCCACCTCGATCGTCAACACTCCGTCTCGACTGGGCTGCAAGGCGATAACTCTTGCCAGGTTGTAATTATTTTGGGCATACCACTGATTGATTTGTCGCACACCTTGATTAAGAGCCGAAGGACTGGCGATCGTGCCGATTTGCGGTCGAAAGATGTCGTTGACCACCGTAAGAGGCAATGCTTGAGCGTTAACTAATCGCACCGATCGCACCACGATCGGCTGCACTTGAAAGGTGACGCTCAACCCATTCGGATTTTCGCGACTGGCGACGCTGGCAGTGCTGAATAACCCCGTTTCTAAAATCGCCGCGACATCTTCTTGAAGCTGACTTTTACTCGTGCCTCCCCCCAATTGAGTGCGAATGGCGCGACGGATAATCTGCTGAAGTTCGGGGTCTGCTGCGCCTATAATTTGCACCTCGGTCGCCGTCACGACCAAATCCGAGGTGAGCGATGACGGATTGGCGAGCGGTTTAGGAGTCGAAACGGCAGGTGGAGTCACCGTCGGCGGAGTCAGATTCTTTTGAGGAATCACCCAGACAGGTTGATTGATTGAAGCGGGTAGAGTCGGCTTAACCGAAGCTGTCGGCGCGATCGCAGTCGGCTGTGCAGATTCTACGATCGGCGCAGCAGGCTGATAGTCTTGATAATAGCGAGACGTGTCTTCGATCGTCACCGTTGGCTTTGGAGAGGATGAAAATTGCTGAGAGACGATCGTTTCAGGAGGAGCGACCGTTTGCATGGGTGCAGGCTCGATCGCGTCAGTCAAAACCACCACATCGGCAGCTTTCTCAATAGAGGGAGCTTTTGGAACAGCCGCGTTTGCATTTTGGGAGACATCCCAAGTAGAAAGAGCGGCGAGGGTGCAGACTGTGACGGTCGAGAGGCGCATAAGGGTGAAGAGTCGAAGTGAGATACTTATAGTCTGGAATGAATGATTTGGACGTGAACTTAAGGATTAAACGCAGGACTCTGCTCTAGAGATTAGTCAAATTGCTTAAAAGAGGTTGTCTCAATAACGATCGGTCTCTTGATACCAAGCAGTCCCCCACTGCAACCCATCCCATCACAAGCGCAAAACCCCGCAGAGACGCTTCGCTGGAACGTCTCCCCGCCATCGGGTAAACCAGCCATCATATTGCATTCATTCATTCACAAATTTGACCTAAATTCGTAATTTTATGAACAGCACGAGTGAGACATTTGTAGTAATCCATGAAGAGTGATCCCCGATCGGAGTTCCCCCAAGCCCCGATCGCCTCTCCCAATTCCCTCCCAATCCCCCCATGAACCCATCTCTCAAACCGCTAGGAGTTGCCCCCAACGCTTGGGCAGTCGATGCAGAAACCGCCGATATTACCCGTCCGCCGTTAAAGCCACAGCCGATCGTCGTTGCCACCGACACCAAAACGCTGCGTCTCGACTTGGCAAAAACCGCGATTCTCGTGATCGACATGCAGAATGATTTTTGTCATCCCGACGGCTGGCTGGCGCACATTGGAGTCGATGTCACTCCGGCGCGAGAGCCGATCTCACCGCTCCAAAAATTCCTGCCCACGCTGCGACATCAGCAAGTGCCGATTATTTGGGTGAACTGGGGCAATCGTCCTGACTTGCTGAACATTAGCGCGGCTTCCAGACACGTCTACAATCCAACCGGGGCAGGAGTTGGGTTAGGCGATCCGTTGCCCAAAAATCAGGCTCCGGTGCTGACGGCAGGAAGTTGGGCAGCGGCGATCGTCGATGAGCTAGAACAGACCCCCGGAGATGTCTACGTCGATAAGTACCGCATGAGTGGTTTTTGGGACACGCCTCTCGACAGCATTCTCCGCAACTTGGGCAAAACGACGCTCTTGTTTGCCGGAGTCAATGCCGATCAGTGTGTAATGGCAACTCTTCAAGACGCGAACTTTCTAGGCTATGACTGTCTCTTGATCAAAGACTGCACCGCGACGACTTCGCCCGACTTTTGTTGGCAAGCAACCTTGTATAACGTGAAACAATGCTTTGGATTTGTAGCCGAATCTCAGGCGATTTTGGCGGCGATCGAGCCGTTCTAATTCTCAAGATTCATGCAGTTTGTATCAGACGTGGCGGATAAGTTGGCTATAAGAGGGTGAAATCGGACTATTTGCCGCTTCTGGAGGATCTCATGCTTGATGACAGTTGTGTAATCGCCGTAGTCAAGTCTCCGCGAGACTATCAGGCTTATCGCATTAGCCCTCACGATTCAAATCGGTTGGCGATCGTCTTCGACCCGGCGATCGCCAATTTCTCGATGACATTCTGCGTCGAGATTTTTGACATCGGGGGCAAAACACCGCCCAATCGTCACCAAATGGCGATCGAGATGTTTTTCGTGCTCAAAGGGCAAGGCATCGCGATTTGCGATGGCAAAGAAGAGCAGATTCAGGCGGGTGACAGTCTTCTAGTTCCGCCAACGGGCATTCATGCAATCAGAAACACTGGCTCTGAGCGTCTTTATGCCCTCTGCTTTATGGTGCCAAACGAAGACTTTGCCGAACTGATTCGCAGTGGCCTTCCGGTTGAGCTAGACGACGAAGACATGGCGGTCTTGCAGCGCACTCCCATTCCTAAGTTGTCTCATGTTTGAGGTGTCGCCAAAACAAACTCACTCGATGCACACTCGCGACGGGATGCGGCTCGATGCGGACGTTTATTATCCCAAAACAGACGGCACGTTTCCGGTGCTGCTGATGCGGCAACCTTATGGACGCGCGATCGCCTCTACGATCGTCTATGCCCATCCGATTTGGTATGCAGGGCATGGATACATTGTCGTGATCCAGGATGTGCGCGGTCGGGGCACCTCTGAAGGAGAATTTCGGCTGTTTGAGAATGAGATTGAAGACGGTTATGACACGGTGAATTGGGCGGCGACGCTTCCGGGCAGCAGTGGCGTGGTCGGGATGTATGGGTTTTCGTATCAAGGAATGACTCAACTCTATGCGGCGGTGAAGCGTCCTGCTGCGCTCAAGGCACTGTGCCCTGCCATGTTGGGTTATGACCTCTATCACGATTGGGCGTATGAAGGCGGCGCGTTTTGTCTGCAAGCAAATTTAGGATGGGCGATTCAGATCGCGGCAGAGACAGCACGACTCAAAGGCGACGAAGCAGCATTTCTGGCACTCTCGAATGCGGCGCGAAATTTACCCTTGCACGATGCTATTCCTGCCCGTCCCAAAATCATGAGCGAGTTAGCAGCCGATTCGTTTTATCACGATTGGCTCGATCGTCCCGCGTCTGATCCCTATTGGCAACGGCTGTCTCCTAAAACGTATCTCCAAGATTTTGATCTGC
This sequence comes from Leptolyngbyales cyanobacterium, assembly GCA_038208945.1. Lineage (GTDB taxonomy): Bacteria > Cyanobacteriota > Cyanobacteriia > Leptolyngbyales > Leptolyngbyaceae > Phormidesmis_A. The sequence goes on from JBBQYE010000087.1 coordinate 6,844, forward strand.
CGATGCTGCACATTGGCGGCTGGTTTGACACGTTTATGCGCGGCACCTTGAATTTATATCAAGCAATGGTGAGTCAAAGCCAACGTCCTCAACATCTGCTAGTCGGGGCGTGGGCGCATTTGCCGTGGGGGCGAAAAGTCGGTGCTGTTGACTATGGTCCAGAAGCCGCAAGTGTGTGCGATCGCGCTCAGATTCGCTGGTTTGACCAGTTTCTCAAGGGCGTTGACACTGGGTTACTGGATGAACCTCCCGTCAAATTGTTTGAACTGGGAAGCAATGAATGGCGATCGTTCAACGAATTTCCCAATTCTCCCAAAATGCCCTATTTTCTCACCAGCACCGGGCTTGCTGGCATTCGCGATTCTGATGGAATGCTCACACCCGATCGGGCTTTTTCATCTGTGGATGTCTTAGTTCACGATCCTTGGCGACCTGTCCCCGCGCTGGGAGGGCACGCTTCTGCCCCGTCTGGCTCATTCGATCGTGCCTCTCTCGATTGCCGCAGTGATGTTCTCACCTACACGTCTAAACCGTTATCTGAGGCGTTGCATTTGCTCGGCAATGTCATCTTAGAGCTTGACTGCACGGCTGATACACCCAGTTTTGATCTGTCGGCGGTGCTGTCTGAAGTTCGCCCTAATGGAGGAGTTTATAACGTCACTCAAGGCTATCTACGAGTCGATTCTAGTGATCCGCCCTTGAGAATCGTTCTTCAACCGATTTGCATTCAAATTCAAGAAGGAAGTGCGATTCGATTGAGTGTCAGTGGAGCCTGTTTTCCTGCCTATCCTGTCAATCTGGGAACCGAAATGCCAGGAGAAGGACGGGAGATCGAGGCTCAAATCATCACCGTGACCTTACAAACAGGCAGTTCTCAGATTTTATTACCCGTCTTAACCTAGAGCCTCGCAGGAGAAATCTCGACTACGATTGGCAGAACTCACGGATGCTGACACACTGTAAAAAAGTTGTGACTCGATCGCTATGAAGCAACTGACCGTCAAAATCGTTCAACTGCCCGACGATTGGGAACCCATTCGCACGATTCGGGCTACGGTGTTTCAGCAAGGACAGGGAATCGATGAAACTTTAGAATTTGATGGAAAAGATGACGAAGCAGTGCAATTTTTAGCTTATTTGGACGATCGCCCTGTCGGAACGGCTCGAATTCGCTTCCTCAATCAATCGATGGCAAAGATAGAACGTCTTGCCGTTTTAGCAGATGCCCGAAAACAGGGAGTAGGTCAGCAAATTATGCAAGCAGCGATCGGGTTCTTAAGTGAAAAAAATGTTTCAGAAATCCGTATTCATGCCCAAGAGCCTGTAAAAGAATTTTATCAGGCATTAGGGTTTGAGGTCGAGGGCGATCGCTTTCAAGAAGCGGGCATTCCTCACCTGAAAATGAGCAAACGATTAGGGTTAACCAGTGGGCGCAACGAAACCAGATTGGATTAAAGGATTGCCGATTTTGGGGCTGATTTGGCTCACTGGAGCCGTGATAGATCGAGCCTGGTTTGCGATCGATCAATCCGTTCCCGGCTGGGATCAAGCCGACTATCTTACCGGAGCGCTAAACTACTGGCGAGTCTTGCAGTCTCCTGAGTGGTTTTCGCAAGACTGGTGGGCAATGTTTTGGACGCTATCCTCCAAGATTCCACCGTTGGTTTACATTTCGACAACCCCATTTCTAGCGATCTTGGGTGCTGGAGTCGAGCAGTCTACGATCGTCAATCTGTTTTATGGAGCAATCCTGCTTGGCTCAGTTTATGGGTTGGGGGCACGTCTATTTGATGTCCAAGTCGGTTTATGGGCAACCGTCCTTTGTCTGCTGTTTCCAGAACTCTATAAAATCCGCTTAGACTTTTTGATCGACTATCCGTTAGTCGCCATGATTACGTTAAGCGTTTTCACTCTGACGATGTGGGCAATCAGCGATCGAGCCTCAATCCTATCCGATCAGCGTTCTGTCAAATCCGAAAACGCTCCCGTCTTTCATTTATTTACGCCTTCTTGGATTCATTCCTGGATGTGGTCAGTCGCATTCGGCATCTCATTTGGTTTATCGTTATTAACTAAGCAGACTGCGCTGTTATTTTTAACCGTACCGATTATTTGGTTAAGCGTTACCTTTCTCTGGCAGAAAGCTTGGATAAAGCTGATTCAACTGCTATTAAGTTTAACGATCGCGCTCTCGATCTGTCTCTCGTGGTATCGCATTAACTGGCTATTGATCTTAACGTCAGGTAAACGTGCCACGATCGACGCTGCGATCGCCGAAGGAGATCCGCCCCTCACCACGATCGATGCCTGGATTTTTTACCTCAAACTGCTGCCCTCTCTCGTGTCTTACCCTTTGCTGCTAGTGGGGTTAGTCGGGCTAGTGCTGTATTGGAAACGATCGGTGATTCGAGGAGAATGGTTTGTCTCAAGCGGTCGGCTACGGCAAAAAATAGACTATGGTGGATTGCGAAAAAAAGGTTATCGACAAGCCACCTATCGCAACTGGTGGAGATCGTTGAGGTGGTTAGCGATATTTCTGATAGGCGGTTATTTACTGAGTTCGCTCAATGTCAACAAAGACGATCGTTACATCACACCGTTGTTGCCTGTGTTTGCGGTGCTGTTAGCGCAGGGATTGGTGCTATTTCCCGATCGGCTGCGTGGGTTTCGCTGGGGTGCCGTTGGGCTATCAACGCTGCTGATGATTTTGAGCCTGATGCCGATCGAGTGGGTTCCTAAAGCGCTATCGTCAGGTGACTCTTCTCATCGCGCAACCCTAGCAGGAGACTGGCATCACGCAGACGTAATTGATCAAGTGATTCGCACTGATCCTTATCTCCGCACAACGGTGGGAGTGTTGCCGTCTCTTTCTAGCTTTAATCAACATAATCTCAACTACTTTGGAGCGCTGCGAAACTTTCAGGTTTATGGGCGGCAAGTCGGCACAACCTTAAAGCAAGTCGAACAAGATGCTCGATCGCTCTCTTGGTTTGTGACCAAAAGCGGCGATCAGGGTTCGATTCGCCAAGCGACTGCTCAAATGGCATTAATGCAAACGATCGTCCAAGATCCAGATCTTCAGCTCAAGAAAACCTGGACACTCCCCGACCAAAGCACCCTTCACATCTATCGTCGTCAGGTTCCCACAGTGCAAGTTCAGTCACTGGGATCACAAGGTCAGCCCGTTCGTTTAGAGCAGGTGCGAGTTCCCAATCAAGCACCACCAGGGAAACCGCTACCTGTCACCTATCGCTGGTCTGGCTCTTGGCAGCAGTTGCGATCGGGCTTGGTGCTTCTCACCTGGAGCCGAGCCAACAGTGGAGCCGGAAGTCGCTGGCTGCATGACCACGCAATCGCGTTAGGAATGCTGCAACCCGGCGCAGCAGAAGACACGACTCAGTTTCAAATTGTTGAACGACTTGCCATGTTACCCCCCGCTAATGCCACAGGAATCTATACCTTGACAGCAACCTACTTAAATCAGCAAACAGGCGAGACTTACAGAATTCCGGTGCCAGAGGTGCGATTAAAGATTGATGCCCAAGCGATCGCGATTCCAAATGCGTCCATTGATCGGGTTACGAGGCTACGATCGCTCTCTGCCCTGATGCCCAAAGGAGTCAGTTCTCTGAGTAACATCTTTGAGCAAATCAGCAGCATCAATCAATATGATCCGACTCAAAATTATGTCATTCAGGCGCGTCAAGCGTCAGATTATCGGCTTCAGCAAGAGCCTAACAACCTCGCGTTTGCTTATAATCTGGCATTAGCCGACGTGTTGAGCCGCAAAGCCAATCGAGCGATCGCTGCCTTTCAAAGAGTCACTCAACTCGACTCAAAAAATCCCAATGCCTACGCCTATCTCGCCTTTGTAAATCTCTATGACTTTCGCCCTAAAGCGGCTCAAACTGCTCTGCAATCTGCATTAGCACTCAACTCCAATCTGCCAGAACTGCACGCCCTTAATGGAGTTGCCGCTCTTATGCAGGGCAATCTGGTGCAAGCATGGCAGGAAGCAAAGGCATTTGAGCGACTCAACAGGATGCTGAGTTCTAGATAATCTCCGTTGACTCTTGGTGCGATCGGCTCTCTTCGCGAGATGATATTAAAATGTCAACTAAAGTCTGTAAAATACTCTGAGAGGTTCCGCCCAAACCACTCCAGAAATTATAGAAATTTCGATTCGACTTGGCAGCAGTTCAGCGCGTCTTCTTGACGGTTGTGGTAGTAAACGCCTAAAGCGATCTGCCACTGCGATCGACCAGATTTGCGCTGGCAGGTTTTTTTAGATTGACTTTGAGGTTGACTATGAGCTATCGCGCTTTAATCATCACACTTTTGGCACTATGCATGAGTGTGTTAACCGCTTGCAGTGAGGCTCCCGCCAGCAGCACTGAAGCCATGACCTACGACCAAGTTAGAGGAACTGGTTTAGCCAACAGTTGCCCC
>JBBQYE010000088.1:0-11266 GCA_038208945.1 Leptolyngbyales cyanobacterium
AGGAGTCGTGATTGCTGGACGCAGAGGCACCGCAAAATCAGTGATGGCGAGGGCGATTCATGCGTTGCTGCCTCCGATCGAGGTCGTCAAAGATTCTGTCAGCAATTGCGACCCCAACACTCCTGAAGATTGGGACGATCTAACATTAGAAAAAGACACTGATCTGTCTAACATCCCAACTGAGGTAATTCGTGCGCCGTTTGTGCAGATTCCGCTCGGCATCACTGAAGATCGGCTGCTCGGTTCTGTCGATGTCAGTCAATCGATCAGACAAGGCGAAACCGTTTTTCAGCCGGGACTGTTGGCAGAGGCGAATCGAGGCGTTCTCTACATCGACGAAATTAATCTGCTCGATGACCAAATCTCTAACTTTCTGCTGGCTGCCTTAACCGATGGACGCAACCAGATTGAGCGAGAAGGCATCAGCTTTCAGCATCCGTGCAAACCCTTACTGATCGCTACTTACAACCCTGAAGAAGGGTCACTGAGAGAACACTTACTGGATCGGATCGCGATCGCCCTCTCTGCCGATGCGGTTTTAGAATTAGACGATCGAGTGCAAGCCGTCGAGCAAGCCACTCGCTATGCTGACTCTCCGCAAGCCTTTCTCAAGCAATATGATGAGGATCTCGACTCCTTGAGAACTCAAATTATTCTGGCGCGCGAGTGGCTCAAAGACGTGCGTATCAGCACTGAGCAGATCAATTACTTGGTCAACGAAGCGATTCGAGGCGGCGTGCAGGGGCATCGAGCGGAACTATTTGCCCTCAGAGTTGCCAAGGCACACGCAGCCCTAGATGGGCGCACCGATGTGATCGCAGACGATTTGCGGCGAGCCGTTGAGTTGGTGATTGTGCCGCGATCGACGATCGTCCAAACCCCACCCGACGAAAATCCGCCTCCGCCACCTCCGCCCCCTCAAAACCAAGACGAACCTCAAGACGAACCTCAAGACGAATCTGACCAAGATCAAGACGAGCAGGAAGAAAAAGAAGAACCCGAAGACCAGCAGGAGCAAGAGCCACCGAGCATTCCCGAAGAGTTTGTCTTTGATGCAGAAGGCGTAATTCTCGATCCTGAAGTGCTTTATTTTGCTCAAATGGCAAGTCGTCAGGGCAAATCAGGTAGCCGCACCATCATCTTCTCTGACGATCGAGGTCGCTATATCAAACCGATGCTGCCCAAAGGAAAAGTGCGGCGAATTGCAGTCGATGCAACCCTGCGATCGGCAGCTCCCTATCAAAAATCTCGTCGTCAACGCGCTGAAGACAACCGACCCGAAGCCAGTGCTGCATCTCGCAAGCGCGTCTTTGTGGAAGAAAGTGATATTCGTCAAAAAAGACTTGCCCGTAAAGCTGGAGCATTGATTATCTTTGTCGTCGATGCGTCTGGCTCTATGGCGCTTAATCGCATGAATTCCGCTAAGGGAGCCGTGTTGACGCTGTTAACCGAGGCATATCAAAATCGCGATCAAGTTTCACTGATTCCGTTTAGAGGTGAACAGGCTGAGGTATTGCTGCCCCCGACGCGATCGATCGAAGCGGCTAAACGTCGCCTCGATCGCATGGCGTGCGGCGGTGGTTCTCCTTTGGCACATGGGTTAACTCAAGCTGTCAGAGTAGGGATCAATGCTCAACAGTCGGGAGATGTGGGTCAAGTCGTAATTGTGGCGATCACGGACGGTCGAGGCAATGTGCCGCTTGCCCGATCGCTGGGCGAAACTATTCCTGACGGCGAAAAGCCCGACATCAAAGCTGAACTGTTGGATATTGCGGGCAAAATTCGAGCGATGGGGACTCAACTTCTCGTCATTGACACCGAAAATAAATTTGTCTCGACAGGCTTTGCCAAAGAACTCGCAAAACAGGCAGGAGGAAAGTATTATCACTTACCTAAAGCCAGCGACCAGGCAATCGCATCCATGACACGGAACGCGATCGCCGATATGAAAGCCCGATAGCTGAGAGAATTGCGCGATACTAGAGTGCCTTGCTACGCTGTCTATGGGTTTCAACTTCGCTCAACCCACTGAAAGGTGAAGGTTGAGCGAAATCGAAGCCCGGTCGGTCAAGACTAGACTTCCTGCATGAATAAGCTTCTTGCAAAAGTCCGAAGATGCCCTCATCCCCAGCCCTTCTCCCTCGGGAGAAGGGAGCTAGAACCTCTTGTTCCCTCTCCCTGGGGAGAGGGCTAGGGTGAGGGCAAATATTCGCGCGGGAGGTTTACTCCATTCAACCGTAATCACCAACCATAGAAAATGCCGGACTGAAGCAAATTCAACCCGGCATATCTAGAGATAATGAACAACTGATTAGAACCCGCTAACCACTAGGGGTCAGATTGCAAAACTTGAGGTTGCAGCAAGCTAACCATCTGCTGAATGCCTCGGTGAATGCGACGAGTCACCGTCATCGGACTGACCCCGATTTGTTCGGCTACCTCTTTGCGAGACAAATCGTGCAAAAAAACGTATTCGATCGCCTGCCGAGTTTTGTCTTCTAACTGATTCAGCGCTTTGTGCAACTGCTGACGATCTTCTTCTAAGTGTTGAAGCTGTTGATAATGGGCATCGGGCAACATATCGCCCAACGTCATCGGAGAATCAAGCTGCTGACAAATCGTTGCATCTAAGCTCAAAGGCAGACGGTTTCTAGCAGCCAGTTTGCTCTCGCGCCACTCGTGAACGCCGACCCCTAATTCATTGGCAATTTCTTCATCAGTCGGCTGATGACCCAAGTCCATCATCAACCTTTCGCGAACTCGTTGCCCCTCTTTGTTGAGTTGTTGCCAACGGCGGGGAATTTTAACAGTACCCGCACGATCGCGTAGAAAGTGCAGCATCTCGCCACGAATGTAGGGCACTGCAAACGAGCTAAACGCACAGCCTTGATGAGGGTTAAACCGCTCGATCGCCCGAATCAAACCAATATAGCCGATTTGTTCTAAGTCTTCATAGGGTTCAGCGCACTGGTAGCTAACCCGATGTGCAATCTTGCGGACGAGACCTGCATTTAACTGCACCAACTGATTCCGGGTGCGAACTGAGGGCTTGTGGTGGTAAGACACCAACAGCTCCATGCCACGAGAACGAAGAGAAGTCTGAGTTGTCATCATTTTTTTTAGGGGTCGTCATTCACATCAGCGTTGAGCCTATTTTCTATTTATGAAGAGTGACAGACCATCGTCGATTTACGGTACTGATCTAGATTGGTGCGTTGAGCGGTCGGCAAAAACACGCAAGGTAGATTTTGATGATGCTGATGCGGTCCAACTTGCTTTATCGGTGTGCAGGTCATAAAGCGTTAAAGTTACGTCTTCCTATTGAACGATTTCGACATGATTTTAATGCTCTTCTCAAGAGGGAGGAAAAGCTTTTGCTGAATGCTTATCTTAATTGTTGTACAGACGACCTCCCTTAATAAAAGGAATCACTAAGATGGCATCTCAAAAAGAGTCTAAAGACAAGCAAGATGATTCAGCAATGAAAGAAGAAAAGCAACCCACAAAGTCTCATCAAGAAGAGGCAAAGCACGTAGATGCAGACCAAGATGAAGCATCACCTGAAGTCGATTCTCTTGTAGAAGTTTTGCACGGTGATGTAACTGAAATTGAGTCTGAGACGGCGATCGAGTCCATTGACGTGTGGGTCAACTTTCTCAAGGGTCATAAGGAAGAAAACGTTAAAGAACTCTCTGCTAGCCTCAAAGAATTAAAGAAACTTCTGAAGGGCAAAAAGTCTGAAGCCAGTGAAATTGCTGAGGTTTTAGAGCAGTTGGGTGAACAGACCACCGCGATCGGAGACGAGTCTGGAAGAGGCGTTAAAGGACCTCTGCACAAAGTTGGCAAAGCCCTCGCGCAAGCTGCTAAAAAAATCGAAAAGGCTGCTGAAAAAGCACAGTAAGCTCCGAAACTAAGTAGTTTCTGCCATCGTTTCTAGGCCTCTTGCAAAAGCGGATTTGGTTTCTGCGAGGGGTCTAGTTATGTTAAGTTCTCTTAACTCTGAATCAACTTTTCTTTGACCCAAGCGCGAAAGCTCAGTTCAGCATCCACTTCATCTTGCTGACAGGCTGCTAGAAATTGATAGAGATCTGCTTTCTCAACGATCGAAAACGTAGAACTCTGATCAACTTCAACATATTGAGTGTTTCGAAGCTGGTAAATTTGCCACAACTCACCATTAAATCGCCAAAATTCGGGTACGCCTATTGCTTCGTAGAGCCGATTTTTATCGATGTCGGTATTGGTAATATCAACTTCTACGACCAAATCGGGGGGCGGGTCTTTGTCAAGATCTACGATACGACCCGCAACTTGCGCCTGATTTTGGATGTAATAACAGTTGTCAGGTTCTGCACCTCTGTCCAAGTCTGCTCGATCAAGCGCTGTCGATCTCATTGACTTCATTTTCAGTCGCATCTCAACGACTAAAATCCGAATGAATAAGCCAATGAGTTCCGCAGCGCTTTCGTGTTCTTCGAGGGGCATTGTGATTTCTAGAGTGCCGCGATCGTAAGTTAGACGAGCCGCCCGATGTTCTCCCAATGCAGTCAAAATTTGCTGATAAGACTGCCAATTGAGATGATGAAAAATGACTCGCTTTTCGCCGATCGTAGAACGACCTACTGTTAAAACCATCTTTACGTCCTGTGTCGCTTTAATCTGGAAAAGCAGTGCCGCTCATCGGGTCGCGAATATAAAGGCCCAATGTGAGCGATCGTAAGACTTCATCCCAAACGGGAATTAGCGGGTCGGCTTGGTCTGCCCAATAGTCAAAGGTGATGAGACATTGAACGTTTGATCCCAAGCCAATGCAGGTGCGAGAAAAAGCTTCACGGTTGTCTTGCTTGTCGATAAATTTAATTTCTGCCCAGACGATGCGCGCAGTTTGACGCTTAAGGGTAATGATTTCTCCGCATTCAATCACGTTACGTTTTTCGTCTTGCAAGATTTTTTTGAGCGTGCGTTTGAGCGGAAATAGGCTCCAATCTGCGTCAGGGAGGCGATTAAACGACATTTCGAGGCGACAATCATCGTCGGGCGGCTCGCGATCGAGAAACTTAAACGACTTGACATCTGGCTCAAAAAACCAATTTTGCGGCACATCGAACCGGACAGCACCGCGATCAGCGACAAACACTTTATAGCCAGAGCTGCACTGCCAGCGATGATCGTCTTTGAGTTCGAGAGTTTCTTTGATCCATCGCAGATCGTCTTTTTTGCGCTTTGCCATCATCGGTGATTCTACGACTTGCCCGTCTTTATGGTAGAGCATTTACAATCGATAGAGAACCGCTATTTAACGGCAGATCGTAAGGCAGGAGCCTCAAAGAGGGCTTGAAACCCAGACTGACGATCGCTGACCGATTCGGGGGCATCGTTCCATAAACTCTCGTAGTAAAAGAACGCCACACCTAAGCCTCGATCTTGAGCAGCTCGCGTTTGAGATTGAATTTGCCCGATCGAGACTGGATTGTGTCTTAAGCCAGCCATAATACCAATTCCGGTCGGAATTTTTTGTTGGGCTTCTCGGATCTCCGATCGATTGATCTGTTCAACAAAGCTTTGCAGATTGGGACGGTAGACTTGCACAATTAATTCATCAACCAGATTTTGCCGCACCCAGCCCAGCCAGTCTTGTAAGTGAAATCGATATGCAAAGTCATAATAGTTAGGAGAAACTGAGACGATCGCGTTTGGCTTTCTCGCTTTGACAGCCTGGTTTAGTTGCGACATAAACGCCGTAATCTTGTTGGCACGCCAGCGCACCCAGGCTGCATCAGACGCATTGGCGGGTGGCGATTTTTTAGTTTCTTTAATATAGAGAGCAACGGTATAGTCATCGTAGCCAAACTCGCGAGGTAAACTCATATGATCATCAAACTGAATGCCATCAACATCATATTGAGTCACGACTTCTACAACGAGATCGGTAATGAATCTCTGCACGTCAGGCAGAAACGGATTTAACCACATCACTTCACCCGCACCACCTACCGACGTTTGGCTTCCATCTCGCCTTTGCGTCAGCCATTCAGGATGGTTCAAAGCTAATTCTGATGTTGCGGGAGCCATCAACCCAAACTCAAACCAAGGAATGACCACTAAGCTTTGCTGATGTGCCTGAGCAGTGACATCGGCGATGAGGTCCTGTCCGTCTGAGCCTGCGTAGATAAAGGGCTGAATTCCGGTACGCTGCGCTACTGCACTGGGGTACATCACGTAGCCAGAATTCCAGACCACGGGATAAACCGTATTGAAATTGAGTCGTCGCAGTTGACCGATCGCATCTTTCAGTTTGATGCGGTCTTTGAGAATATCCATGTCATTCAGGGTGATCCAAACTCCCCGAATTTCTTGGCGAACAGTCTGTGCAGTTGCAGAAGTCACACTGCCCGACAGCAAGACAGTCACCAACGACACTAGAAATAGGAGTGGGAGGAGATGTCGAATCCATCGCCGCCAACATTGAAGCACGAACCGCAATTTCATAGGATGAATGACTGGGGATTGAATGTCGATCGCCATAAAACAGCGGGCTAACCTTTTCTAGCCCTCTAGTCTACAGGCAAATCTGACGTTATCAGTAAGAAAACAGTGCCCACTTAGACAACATCCACGCTCTGCCGTGCAGGACCCGGAACGATCGAACCGCTTCGTGACAGTTTAAATTCTGAGTTTGCGGGGTTAATTCTGAGAAGCTGATTAACGCGTTACTTTTGGGTCTTTTGAGTGAAAATCGCCACAATCATTGGCAGATCGCGTCATCGCAATCTGAGGATTGACCGCACACTTCACGTAGGGATTATTGCTGAAGTAAGCACATTTTTTACAGGGAAGTTGAGCGGTTTGCCGACTCCGTTCAATCTCTTTGCGACTAGGCTTCCAGGTATTAGACATCACACAGACGACGGCTGCCCAAATTGCCCCAAAGCAAAGCGGGATCACCAACAGCGCTGCGTCTTGAGTGAAGACAGAAGAGGAACTTTGAGAGGAAAGCGAGGGGCGAGACTCAGCCATAGTTGACTGAGCATAGAGAGCTGAGTCTGAAGGGTAAATGGAATTAGAAGACGGCATAGAAGTTTTTAACTTGTGATTAAAGAATAGATGTAGCGGCTTCTACCTCACCTAGAAAAGGGGTTAATAGGTGCTGGAATCCTGCGCGGTTAGGTCTTCCCAAATTAGAGATGACAGATGACTAAAGACAGAAACATCAGGGGCCAAAACACAGCAGCTTCTAGTCTTAACTTGTAGCGATGCATTAGGAAAGTTATCTCTATCAAGGGTTCTGGCTTGCGATCGCTAAGGTCTACCTAAAGAGATACCTCGAAAAGTTTGAGGACGATCGAGAGAACTGTCACGATCGGATGCTGATTTGATCGATTCTCGGTAGTATTGGGCAAGACACGTCACAATCCCTTTCACAATCGTTGTTTGTCAGCAGTTTTGAGGGTGGGTTGGCGGCAAGTTCTACCTAACGTCTATGGAGAATTCAACATGAAGCGTGTTTTGGTCGCCTGTTGCACTGCTGCTTTGGTGGGTGCTGCTGCTCACATCCCGGCGCAGGCACAAACTCCGGCTCCCACGACTCAGGCAGCCCCAACTACACCCGTCAGCAAAGAGGAGGTGCAGAAGTTTGCGAGTGCGATTAAGCAGATTTTGGTGATCAATCGGGCATCCGAGTCAGAAGCGGTGCAAGCCATTAAAGCTGAAGGGTTAACCGAGCAGCGATTTGATGAAATCTATAAGTTGCAGCGAGATCCTAAAGCAACGCCGACCGCCCAAGTTCAGCCTAAAGAACGGCAAGGATACGATCGAGTCGTAGCTAAACTGACGCAAATTCAAAAAGAGAGCGATGCCAAAATGGAGAAAGCAGTACAGGCGCAAGGGTTAAACGTGCCCCGCTTTAATCAAATTTTTGAAGCAGCGCAAAAAAATCCTCAGTTGCGTCAAGAGATTCAAAGATTAGTTCAACAGAAATAGATCTAATTCAGGAGCAGGCGGACTGCGATCGCGCTACAGCAATCGCAGTTGCGTTTCTGCTTGCTCGACTGGGGCATCGTCTAGATCGATCGTCAGCCCGATCGACCCCGACCAAGCCATCTCATCGGTCAGCAATCGTTGAGCCGCCTCAAGAATGGGTTCTTGCAAATCGCGCAAATCTTCGCGGTTTTGGAGATAGGCTTGGAGGGCTTGCAGCGGCTCGATCGTGGTGCCGATCCCCAATTCTGGCAGACGTGGACGAGAGAGTTGACTGATCAACTCAGGGTGAATGGTGTAATTATGGGCACTGCTAAGAGCGTCGCGGATCTGAGAATCGTCAAGGAGATCAATTTGTTCGGGGCGGAGTTGATAAATCAGTCGCACGACCGCATCTTCGACAAGCTCGGAGGCGATCGCCTCTAGCAAGGCGGCTTGTGGCTCGTCTTCTTCAGACAAATCGAGTTCTATCGTGCGGAACGATCGCACTGGAAGCGGACAGAATTCAATTTGAACATTGCCTCGCTCTAATTCGACTAGCACGAATCCTTTCTCTTCTTTCTCTTCGCTAAAATCGACGCGCTCAATGCTGCCGGGATAAACGACTAGCGGCTGTTGGCAGAGAATTTGATGGCGATGAACGTGACCCAACGCCACATAATCAAAACAATCGCGAGTAATCAGAGAGAGGGGAATCGTGAAGCCTTTGCCCACTGCTAAAAATCGCTCTGCGCCATAAGTAGCGGCATCTGCCATCAGGTGAGCCAGCAAAACAGTGGGAATGGAGGGATCGAGTTTACGAATTTCGCCTTCGAGAGCAATGCGGAGTCGATCGAGCAATAAATGCCCCACATCTGACATTGAGAGTCCTTCGGTTTCGGGACGGGTCAGCAGCGTCGATCGGGTCAGCCACGGCAAGGTGATAACTTGAACGGCACCATTTTGAGTTTGGATGGTGTGAGAATCGAGACGATCGCCGACAATCACATTCGGCACGCCCAAGGTGCGATAGATGCACAGACTTGCGCCGCCAGCGCCTTGAGAATGCTGGTCATGATTGCCGACGAGCAGCACGGTGGGAATGCCTGCCTCAACTAAGCGATGGAACTGCCGCGCAAATGCCTGTTGAATATAGGGCGGTGGCGTTGCGTCTGGAAAGGCATCGCCCCCAAACAAGACGAGATCAACAGGTTCAGAGAGGGCGCGATCGATACATCGCCCCAGGGTCGCGACAAAATCCTCCAGCCGCGTGTTGAGTCCAGTTTCAGGATTGATGCGCCCGTGCGAGAATCCGCTACCCAAGTGAATGTCGGAGAGATGGAGGATTTTAATCATAAAGACCGCGACTAGCGAATCATGCTGCTCCGAACTATTGTACTAAACATCCGATCGGGCAATAGTTTTCTCAACAGCAATAGCAGCCCAGCATTTCCCCCCGCTGGATAGCGAAGCCGTTGGGATGGGTCGATCGCGGCTTGATAAATAACCTGAGCGGTCACCTCTGGCGGTGATCCATTGTTTCCAGCTTGCTTGAGTTTAGCGGTCACTTTTGCGGCAAATTCATCGTATGCCGTCAATCCAGGACGGGTCGCCGGGTCCGTCGATCGTCCATAAAAATCGGTCTTAATAGGACCTGGCTCAATCAGCTTGACGCGAATATTGAACGGCTCCAACTCATATTGCAGCGACTCTGAAAAGCCCTCGACTGCCCATTTAGTCGAGTGATAGAGACTGTAGAGCGGAAACGCCATTTTGCCGCCGATCGAGGCGACGTTAATAATGGTGCCTGATTGTTGTTCTCGCAAGTGAGGCAACACGGCTCTCGTCACTGTCATCAATCCGAAGACGTTGGTGGCAAACTGTCGCTCAATTTGCTCAGGTGTGCAGGCTTCAAACGCCCCTAGCAAGGCATATCCAGCGTTGTTAATTAGCACATCGATCGTTGAGAATTTTTCTAGCGTGGTGGTGACAGCTTGAGCGATCGAGTCCGCGTCGGTGACATCTAATCGCAGGCAGAGCGTGTTGTTAAGTATCATCAGGTCAGAGGCTTTTTCGGGCGATCGCATCGTCGCAACCACATTCCAGCCTTGCCGTTGAAATCGCTTTGCAGTTGCAAGCCCGATGCCCGTTGAAGCGCCAGTAATGAGAACAGTTTTTGCCATCAGTTTCTATAAAAAATGTAGAGGAGTTTCTCAAACTTTATCCTCAAAACGTAATTCTAAAAGTGCTAGATTTGAGATCACTAAATGGGGCGTTTCAGTCTATACAACTATTTTAGAGTTCATGAGCAATACATCTATCAAGGAGCGGATATGGTCAGACCTTGCTGATTTGGTTGAAAGTCCAGACCAATGCGTCGCTTTTTCCAGAGCCTTTGAGATGAACGTTGAAGCGTTAGAACGGCTTCCCTCCACGGTGCGAACTCAAGGTATGAACCTAGCCTTGGACATTCTCCACAAGAGCTATGACTTAGAAGAGGATTTGGTCGTGGACTTAGACCCAGAAATAGAAGATGTGCAGGATTGGTTGAGCAAGGTGCCCGAATAATCAGAGATGTCCATTGTTTACCACACACGGCGAAACTGACCAACAAAGGCACAAGGCAATAACTTTTGGTATGCTACATTCGGCACGTTTTTGAGAGGGGTAGCTTGCCAACACAGCAACAATCAAATACGACAATATTTTTGTGTCAGTTGTTGTCCAATCTGTACCAACCGATCCAGGTTTTTCGTTACGATCAGAAGCTTAAAACAATTTACATCCAGGCTGGGACGACTGACGAAATTGCGCTGATAATAAAAGAGGACGGCAATTGGGATTTTGTTCTATGACACAAGACCTGCACCAAATGACCAACGCTGAACTAAAGCAGTACATTTCGGCTCATAGAAACGAGGATCAGGCCTTTCGAGCAGCGTTGGAAGTAGTCATGAGTCGTCGCGATCCAAATGCTCCCTATCAACCTTATCCCTTCGACCTTAGTGATCCCGAAGGTGAAGTGCAAGCTATTTTTATGGAGAAGCTTATAAAACCTGAGTAGCATCGGTGTAACAAGCCTACTAGAAAAGCGATCGGTCAAAATTTGAGTTTAGTGATTCTTTGAGCAGGATTGGTTAGGCAGTCTCAATCGAGCGTAGTTGGGCTAAACCAAATCTGCAAAACTTTAGAAAATTGTCAAGCTTTAAGAATGGCTCGCGAACAATCAGTGACCATTCCCGCGATCGACTACACTAAAAACAAGCTCAACGGTCACTTCTATGGTCGCCAACTCTCTGCGCTGGACAAC
>JBBQYE010000089.1:0-11137 GCA_038208945.1 Leptolyngbyales cyanobacterium
CGCTTCTGGAATTGTCGATCCGGCAAAAGTGGTGCGATCGGCGCTGCAAGATGCGGCTTCGATCGCGGGCATGGTGCTCACCACCGAAGCGCTCGTTGTCGAGAAGCCTGAGCCGAAGTCTGCTGGCGGCGGTGCGCCTGACATGGGTGGCATGGGCGGCATGGGCGGCATGGGTGGCATGGGTGGCATGGGTGGCATGGGCGGCATGGGCATGATGTAGTCCACACCTGAATTAATTTGAAAGCAGTCGATCGTGTAGTGCGATCGACTGCTTTTTTAATGCTCAAAATCCGCGAATATAAATTAATTAAGCTCTGGTTTCTTCAACTCATATACGTCATCTTCAGCCTGCTTTTCTTCGTCCCTTTTGCTACAACTTTCCCCTTTACGGTAATGTTTATCGCTTAAATAAACTTACTCCTCAAACGAAACCAAAAGCTTACGAAGCAACTGAGCGAGCGCTTTCCGTTCCGACCCTTCTAGAGCGCTCAGGGCACCATGTTCATTGACAACATGCGCTTCAACCGCTTTCTCAATCATGTCAAAGCCTTTGTCCGTTAACTCAATTAGTGTTCCCCGCCGATCGTTCGGATCTGGATTTCGCTTAACGAGTCCAGCCTGCTCTAAGAGATCAATGCGATGCGTCATCGTACCTGATGAAACCATCAAAGCATTAAATAACTCAGTGGGTGAAAGCTGATACGGGTGACCTGAACGCCGTAGCGCAGCCAGTACGTCAAACTCCCCGATCGTTAAGCCAAATTCTGAAAATGTTTCCTGGATAGCTCGTTCTAAATGCTTGGCTAATCGCCCAATCCGCCCAACAATGCCCATCGGTGAAACATCCAAATCAGGACGCTCACGTTGCCATTGCGCCAATATTTTATCGACTGCATCAGACTCCATTGTGCTACTCGCTCAAATGTAAGTATCTTGACATCAAAATATCCGCTATAATCTTGACATTAAGTATCTTGACATCGAGATAGATCAATCAAGAGGTTGCCAAAATGAGTGAACGAACGATTTATCTTCTCATAGCAGTACTTGCAGGCGGTGCTATTCCTGTTCAAGTTGCAGTCAACACGCTGCTGCGGCGCTATGTGGGTGAGCCAATGCAGGTTACGTTTGTTTCTTACTTTGCAGGTACTTTGGCATCGTTAGCAATCTGCGTTTTTGCGCGGTACCCACTTCCTAGTTCTGCTGCTCTTGCTCAAACGTCATGGTGGATGTGGGTAGATGGATGTTTAGGCACGTTGTATGTTTGGTCAACAATTTTCGTCACACTGAAGGTTGGAGCCACTCTCGCTCTCGCTCTCTCGGTTGCAGGTCAGATGGTCGCAGCGTTGTTTCTTGATCACTATGGGGCGATCGGGCTTGCAAAGTATTCAGCAAGTCCAACCCGAATTACAGGAGTTGTACTTGTAGTTTTGGGCGTTTCGTTAGTTGCTTATGCCAAGCGCTAATTGAATAGCAAGTTAACCAATAGACGGGCTATACGACAGCTACTTAGAGAGCCTTAAAGTTCTAGGTTTTCTTGAGATGAGTGCCAGAACCGAGCAACACTGATGCGCTTTTTATCCTCTTCGACTCGATACACAACGCGGTACGGCTTAAGAATAACTTGCCGAATATCAGGACTGTTAAATTCTGGCACCTGCTGACCTTTGAATGAAAATTGACTTAGCTCCTTTGTCTTGTTGAGGAGATTTTGACCGACCTTCCTAGCTGCTTCTGGATTATTTAGTGCGATATATCGAACGATCACCTCTAAATCTCCCACTGCTTTCGGAGATAAGATTACGGTGTAGTCCATGCTGCAATCATTTGTTCTACGGACTCGATCGATATCCCCTGTCCTTGATCAATTTCATCCAAGCCCTCTTTAACCGCCGCAATAAACTCAATCTCTCGCAAGATGTCGCGTAAGGATACGGTGGCAGGTAAACGCTTTATAAGTTCAAGCACTGCTTCTTTGTCACTCATTGCAAATCACAGCTTGTCTAGGTGGATACGCCAATTGTACAGATATTTATGCTGAAACCCGGATCGTTTGGGTTCCTGCTAAACCAAAAGCGTGATGAACCGCCCGTAGAGCCATCACTCCCTGATCTTCTGCGACGACACAACTGACCTTGATCTCAGACGTTGCAATCATTTGAATGTTGATTTTCTGCTTATACAACGCGTCAAACATTCGGGCGGCGACTCCGGGTTGACCGACCATTTCTGAGCCGACAATGCTGACTTTGGCGATCGCCATATCCACAACAATTTCACCACAGCCCACCTCAGGAGCCGCCGTTTCTAAAACAGTCCGAGCGGTTTCTGCATCCATTTGGGCAACGGTGAAGGCAATATCGCGGGTCATCACGCCATCGAGCACTCGGCAGCGCTGAGATTGAATAATCATATCGACGCTGACATTGTTGTCTGCAAGAAGTTGGAAGATCTTCGCCGCCATGCCAGGACGATCGGGCACATGACGAATCGCTAATTGAGCTTGCTTGAGATCGAGGGCAACGCCACGAACGGGGTTTTGAGTCGTGAGGGTTTCTTGGGGTTTGGGTTGACGATCGATGGCTGACGTTGTGATGTCAAACGCGTGGCACAAGGTCACGATCGCGTTCTCATAGTCGCGTTGATCAATCACACAACTGACTTTCACTTCAGAAGTCGAAATCATTTGAATGTTGATGCCAGCGTTTGCCAACGTGGAGAACATTCGAGCGGCAACTCCTGGACGACCAATCATTCCGGCTCCAGCGATCGTAACTTTGGCGATCTGCGGCTCGACCATCACTTCGGGCGCTTTTTCTAAACTGGGGGGCTGATGGGCAGTTAATGCTGGAATGATGGCATTTGCAACAGCTTCTGCACGGCTGAGAGAATTTTTGGTAACGGTAAACGCAATGTCGTTGGTATTACCTTCGTGAATGGATTGAATCACGAGATCAACATCCAAGCTCTGAGTCGCGATTTCACCAAACAACCGCGAAGCAACACCCGGACGATCGGGCACTCGCAGTAAGGCAACTTTGGCTTGATCAGTGTCAAACTCCACCGCATCGACGGGACGGGCGATCTCTAATCCTTCCAGAGATCGGGGCTGCGGCATTGGCGACTTGACCCAAGTTCCTGGATCGTCTGTCCAACTCGATCGCACAACCAAGGGCATTCCATAATTACGGGCAATCTCAACGGCGCGGGGATGCAGCACTTTTGCCCCTAAGCTGGCGAGTTCGAGCATCTCGTCGCAGGTGATATCGGTCATGAGTTGAGCATCTTCAACCAGTCGCGGGTCAGCCGTGAGAATGCCTGGAACATCGGTATAAATCTCGCAAAAGTCAGCTTTGAGGGCGGCGGCAAGCGCGACAGCAGACGTGTCGGAGCCGCCTCGACCTAGGGTTGTGATTTCTAGATCCTCGGTGCGGCTGACTCCTTGAAACCCGGCGACGACGATGACTTCGCCTTTTTTGAGGTGGCGCTCTAAGCGATCGGTGGCGATATTGAGAATCCGGGCGCGAGTGTGATGCGCTTCGGTAACGATGCCGACTTGGGCACCTGTGAGCGAAACGGCGGGCTGTCCAAGCTCTTGCAGTGCCATACTGAGAAGCGCGATCGTCACCTGTTCTCCAGTCGAAAGCAGCATATCCATCTCGCGCCGACTCGGATTGCTCGATATCTCATGGGCGAGTTTGACCAATCCATCGGTCGTTTTGCCCATCGCTGAAACTACAACGACGACCGAGTTTCCAGCGTTGACGGTTTTGATAACTCGCTGGGCAACGGCTTGAATGCGATCGACCGACCCAACAGAGGTGCCCCCATATTTCTGAACAATTAACGCCATGACTGTTGCTTTCCCCACGATCGAAGGATCTTAACCTCCGAAGCTCTTTTAAGGTTTTGATTTTATCGCGCTTAGGTCATTGAGTTGTGTCAATTACTTGAATGATAGCGAGGCAAGCAATTCTGCAAAACTAAACTTGCCCGATCGAGCAGTTCAAAGATTCTCAAGGTTGATTCCTCGATCGCGCAGTCGATTCAGCAAATCTTCTCTGAACTGTCGTTCTTCGTCTGCGCGTTGTCGTTCCTCATCTGCGCGTTGTTGCTCCTGGTCTGCGCGTTGTCGCTCCTGTGTAATCATCGTGTCAGGGCTGGCTAGACGCTGACCCTGGGAGTCATACCAATATAGCCAGTTCTGCGTCCAGCCTTCAAAGGTTCCTTGCTCAACCCCGATGCCTAGTCCTAATTCGGGCATCCAGACCGGATTTCCGGGCTGCTGTATATAGCGTCCATTGATGAGACGATAGACCTCAAAGGAGTCGTGTTTGTTGCGCCGATAGAATTCAGGATTGTAGATGACATAGTAAAGTACACCGATTTGCGCGTACTTTGCGACTTTGGTGTCATACTCGCCGCCGTAAGCATGAGAGACGCACTCCAAGACAAACTGAGGAACAACTTGTTCTTGCCAGATCACATAACTGCGTCTGCCGTTGGCTCGTTTTTGCCGAGGAACACCCACGCTGAGAAAGCCATCGGGCACGATCGCGGGTTGCCCAACTTCATAATAAACGCCCATGTTGAATCCTAAAAACCAGTCCATTCGGTCTGCCCACAGGAGGGCGAGAATGGCTCGCAGCAAGCTCGGAATTAGAATTTGAAGTTCGTTGTCCACGGGCGTGTCGTCACGGTCGGGCAGATCGTCTTCGGTCGGCAGAGACTGCAACGGGTTGTATTGCACCATAACCATGTCCTCTGAGACTTCTTGGCTCTATTCTGACATTGACCGCGATTAAAAAAGCCCCCCATTTGGGAGGCTGTGTTGTGATAACCGTGAACCGATGTTAGGAAACGGCGATCGCTCCGGCAATTGCAGAAGCCGCAGCCGACACAATGGCGGTGCCAAACAACCACCAGGCGGCAGTTTCAGCAGCTTTGCGCGTTTCTTCTGCCTGCTTTTTAGCCTGACGTTTGACCGCTTCTAGACGACGCTGTGCCTCTTCTTGAACGCGCTCTGCTCTTTGCAGCACGGTATTTCGTGCACCTTCGATTTGATCGATGACCCGGTTGGCATCGGCTTCTGAAATGTCTTCACGAGAGCTAAGAAGCGCCACTAGGGTGTCGCGATTGAAGCTGCCTAAACGATCGCGCATGGCATCAAATCCAGCGTGAGGGTCGTGGAACATCGTCCGCACGTCTTGACGGATGCCTTCATAGTTGAGTTCGGGGCGATCGAGACCATTCAAGTAGTCGCGAATTCTGGCAAAAATGCCGTCTACCACTGACTGAAGGCGGTCTTGAATGCCGTGAATCTGTGCCATAAACTGCTCACGCACCGAGAGAATCTGATCGACGACGCGATTGGCTTCTTCTTCGGTCATGTCTTGGCGTTGGGCGAGCAAAGCCACGATCGTGGGGCGATCGAGGTCTGCTACGCGGGTTCCCAAGTTGCTCAAGCCTAATCGAGGGTCACGCAGCATGATTTGCAGGTCGTGCTTGATGCCTTCAGGGTTGAGTGCCGCTTTGTGAGTATTGCGGAGATAGCCTTCTAGGGTCGATTCAAAGTCCATGACACGCTGTTGAGTCCGGGCAGCTAAACGACGAGGCGCACGGGCAATGCTGCGAAGCGATCCTTGAACTTGATCGATGATTTGGTTTACTTGCTCTTCGCTCAAGTCTTGACGTTGGCTGAGAAGTTTAACCAGCGTCTCTCGATCGACCTGAGAAAGCCGTGATCCCAGAGCATAGGCTCCTGCTTTGGGGTCGTGCAAGAGCGTGTTTAAGTCTTGCTTGATGCCATCGGGGTCGAGTTCTTGCAGGTTGGTGTTTCGCAGATAGTCTGAGACTTTAGTGGTGACCTGATCAACCTGTTCTTTTGCCTTACCTGCTGCGATTTGCGGCGCGTGAAGAATGTTATGCCGCACGTCTTCAAGCTGACTGACCACTCGATCGGCTTCTTCAGGAGTCATGTCTTTGCGTTGACCCAGTAGCTGCACGAGCGTGTCTCGATCGAACTGACTCAACCGACCGCGCAACGCAGACGTGCCCGCTTGCGGATCGTCTAACAGCAGTTTGAAATCGCGCTTGATGCCGTCAGGATTGAGTTCATCTTTGTTGGTATTTTGCAGATAAGACTCGACTCTGATCCGCAGGGCATCGGCTTCAGATTTGACGCGATCTTGAGTCGTCTTTGCTGAGTTGAGAACGCGATCGCGCACGCCTTCAACTTGGCTGACGATGCGATCGGCTTCTTCTTGAGACATATCAGGGCGCTGCGCCAATAGCTGCACAATCGTATCTCGATCGAATTGACCTAAACGGCTCTGTAAAGCATCAAAGCCCGCTTCAGGGTCATGCATCAGCAGAGACAGTTCTTGCTCAATTCCATCGGGGTTGAGTTCGGATTTGTCGGTCGATCGCAGATAGTTCTCAAGGCGACTCCGCAGATCTTGAGACTGACCTTGCTCATCAGCCGTTTGCACCGAGCCTAAAATAGCAGTCCGAATCGTCTCTAGCTGGTCTGCAACCTCTGCAACTCTGGCAGCAGGCAGATCGCCGCGCTGATTCATCAGGGCTACAAAGTCGCCGCGATTTAGCTGCTCTAGCTGACGACGTACCAAAGCTGGATTTGCTTCAGGGTCGTAGAGAACGTCTCTAAACTCAGTTTCTAGCGTCTCCCGATTTAGATGCCAAGAGTAGGTGTTGAGCAGATAGTTTTCGACATCTGCTTTCACTGGGCTGAAGCCGGAAGTCTTGTCAGAGATTTGACTCCCGACTTGCTTTGCGCCTTGAGTTACCTTGTCTTTCGCAGTTTTGAATTGTCCTAAAATCTTTTCGACATCGATATCAGAGAGGTCAGTGCGTCCCATGACAGTGTTCATGAGCGTCGCAAAGCCAAACTGCATCGCTTGGTCGATCATGCTGGGCTGACCTTGCTGGGGAGGCTGACCCATCGCAGCCATTCCAGACTGCTGAGGGGTTTGCACCGCTTGCCCTTGGCGACGAACTTCTTCGGTCAGACGATCGAGCTTTGCATTCAACTCATTAGTGTTGACCGCACCCGACTGAACCGTTTTCAAATAGTCCATCAGTTCGGCATTGGGGTCTTTGCGTTGCTGAAACTGACTCAGAGTTTTCTGCCAAACCGATTCCAACTGATCAACCAATCGACTGGCATCTTGTTTAGAGAGATCAGTGCGATTGCTAATCAGATTTAAGAAGGTGTTGCGATCGATGTGCCGCAAACGCTCCATCACTTCAGTGGGAGATGTGCTCCCGGCGATCGAGTGCAGTTCTGGGTCATTGACCAGCTTCTCAAACTCGCCGCGAATGTGTTTCATGTCCAACTGAGGCGGACGCACTTTTTCGAGATAGTCTTCGATCGAGTCGCGGATGTGAGTTGGATCGATCGCGTTGCCCAACTCGCGCCGAACTGCTGCCGCCGCCGCTTCAGCCGTAGACACCACTTGTTGGTTGATCGCTTTCGCGCCGACCGCCGCCGTTGCAGTGCCCAAAATCGCTTGAAAGCCGGACGTAGCGCTGTTTACCAATGAGCCAACGAGAGAGCCAACGGTGGTTGAGCTAAACCAGACCAGCAGGACAAAATAAGCGCCCCAAATCACTAGACCGACGATCGCGCCTAATGCAGCACTAGACAGCAGACTTAACTTGACTGCTAGCAAACATGCGACAAACAGCGCAATGGTCACGGTAACCAGTGTCCATAAGCCCACTGCAAACTCAATTTTGCGAACTGTTCCGCCAACACTGCCTGATTCATGAGAGTCATCATGGTCAGAATTAGAAGAACGCCCTAAATAAGAAATACCTGCCGCAACGGACAGGTTTGTTAACAGGATTTGAAACGCAAACGCTAATACCAATCCTGAGATTAGCGCTACGAAAAATCTTGGACCTGAAAATACTAATGATGCCTGTTCGGGAGTGTTGAGTCCCCGATCGACGGGAACCTGCATCAGCCAGGGGATCTGACTGAGTTCCCAAGTAATCTTTGAAAGTTGAAACATAGAAATTTCCTCTCCATCGCCAAACTTCCACAATCAAACCATTGCGTCAGCCAAGCCTGGTAATTGTGTAAAACAACGCTTGTAGTCAGAATGGCTGAGTTAAGGGGCTTCTAACATCCTCCACAAGTTATAAGGAGGAATATGTCTGGAGGGATATGGCTTATAGAAGTTGGGATCGAAATTGCTCGACAGCGCGATCGAGATGCTTTAAATAAGGATTGAAATCGATCGACTTAAAGAATTGTTAGCAGGTCTGGCGATCTGCGTTGAATACGACTCGGATGCGTAAGTCAATCTAGAATTCTTACTCTTCTCGGTTCCAGACGTGCTTGCGGCAGACTTCGCAGGCTTCCACTGCGGCGGGGTTGTGTGGGTCGTTGAGGGTGGAGTGGTGGCGGAAGCGATCGCGGTGAACCCTGAACAGGTGCTTAAATATATTCTGGTTTGCAGCAAGGTGGGGTTAGGCAACTTTTTCGGCTTTGAGTTGTCCTTCAACTCGCTCGTATTCATCTTCGAGGAGCCAGAGTTTTGCGGCTTGGTAGGAAGATCCAGTAAAGACAACTTGATAGTTTTTGGCTGGATCGTAGATGCTACAGTTCTCCTGTTCGCCGCAGAGCAGGATCAGAACGTAGGGGGGAGAGGCGGTTGGATCGATCCAGAGTTCTGTGAAGTCCCAGTTATCGGCTAGGGCGAGTGCGGGGGATAACATGATACTTGTCTCCTTTGATCTTCATTTCTCCATAATAGAGCGGGGTTTGGTTGCCGTCTGCATCGAGTCGATAGCCAATAGGTTCTGTGAAGTATAGTCCGTAGCGATCGTGTCCGCGCAGGGTTCCTGTAAATTCGCCGTGCTGTAAAATGGCTGCGGCGACGGTTTCGAGGGTGGCGCGATCGTGGAAGAGATGGACGCTGCCTTCTCGTAGGAGCTTTTGCATTTGTGGGGTGTTGGGCAGGTGTTTGGCAAGATGTCTTGAGTCGAGAGTCAGTTCACGATCGATCATGCTGTTGTTGCATCTCTGCTTTGTCTGGGGATGAGGAGGCGATCGTTTGCATGAGTCCCTCGCTGAATATCTGACGTTGTAGGGTGGTTTGGCGGCGGCAATCATGATGGCTTCTAGCTGGGATGATAGCGTTTGATGGAGCGAGTCTTGGCTGATACAGTGGAATGAGGATTGAGGAATACAACGCATGGCAGATCCGGCAACCCTTGAGCAAACGTTACTGGAAACGGTTAGATCGCTGCCTCTCTCTCAACAGGAAGCTGTTCTGAACTTTGCCCGATCGCTGTCTAGCAACCGTTCCCCGCTTGAACCGCTGCCCCTTTCGCTGCAACAGATCGCGAAGCTGCCGATTTGCGATCGCGATCGATTGCTTGCGCCTTACGTTGTGGCAATGGCGGAAGATTTTCAAACTGATCCAGAACTGACTGAATTCTCAGTATTGGATACGGAAGATTGGGAGGATTAGTTTTGCCGATCGCAAAGCGGGGTGAAATTTGGCTGGTTAATCTCAATCCGACCAGAGGACAAGAAATCCAGAAAACTCGTCCTGCGGTGGTGATTAGCTCGAATCTTTATGGGTCGATCTTGATGCGAATTGTGATTCCGATCGCAACTTGGCAAGACAAGTTCAACACCCGTCCTTTTATGGTCAAGGTTCCTGCAACACCAGAGAATGGACTCGATCTTGATTCTGCTGGCAATGTTTTACAGGTTCGGAGTGTTTCGACTGAACGCTTTGTGAACCGGATTGGAAGGATTGAAATCGATCGACTTAAAGAATTGTTAGCAGGTCTGGCGATCTGCGTTGAATATGACTCGGATGCGTAAGTCAATCTAGAATTCTTACTCTTCGCGGTTCCAGACGTGCTTGCGGCAGATTTCGCAGACTTCGACGGCGGCGGGGTTGTGGGGGTCGTTGAGGGTGGAGTGGTGGCGGAAGCGGTTGCAGCAGATGCGGAGCCAGTCTTGCCAAATGTTATGAGCTAGACTGATCGCATTTGCAGATTCCACTATGAACGCATTAGAGTGATTTCTGCCTTTTGAATGTCGAGAATTGCACCGATCTGAGAGAGGATATCCATTCCCAGTAGCCCACTCATCAATGGACTAAAAGGTAGAGTGAGTGCGACGATCGAGTAGTCATTGAAGGTTTGACCCAGACAGTTAAAAGCTGAAACTGAGAGGCTTGGTGCGCGATTCATTCCTCCAGCCGTCATGATTGAAACCTGGGTTGTAGCGGTGCTTGGGATATAGCCTAAATCTTCTAAAACTTTGAGCGGGAGAGTGGTGTAGCTGGAGCCTGTATCAATTAGGAGGCGAACTCTGATTGAGCCATTGTTCGTTCCGCTGACGCTTGCTCTTAGAAATAGCAGGTTCCCCGATCTCTGAAGTGGGTAGATGACTCGTGAACTCATAGAATGAATGCAAGACCTTCTGGCATTTCGCCCACGTATTCGATCGAGGCTGAGCGTCCTTTTCTAAGCGGAAGTGCGTTGTAGATATCGTCTTGATTTGAGCAATGGGCTAAGACTTGACCTTGGATGATTCCCATCTGTTCATCAAGTTCGGCTTCGACGATGAGGAGCCACTCTCCTTGAAATCTTTGGGTCATTTGCTCCCAAGTTAAAATTTTAGACATTGCTCGAAGTCTCACTCGTTTGAGAAGTTCTAGCTTGAGTATACAGACGTTTAGTTGCTGTCTGCATTGCGTCGATCGCGAACGGTGAAGTAGAGTCCGTAGCGATCGTGTCCGCGCAGGGTTCCTGTAAATTCGCCGTGCTGTAAAATGGCTGCGGCGACGGTTTCGAGGGTGGCGCGATCGTGGAAGAGATGGACGCTGCCTTCTCGTAGGAGCTTTTGCATTTGTGGGGCGTTGGGCAGGTGTTTGGCAAGGTGTCTTGAGTCGAGAGTCAGTTCACGATCGATCATGCTGTTGTGTCATCTCTGCTTTGCTGTGCCGGAGACAATAGAATCTCAAGTTGGTTTGATGTGCTGCTCATTTTACGTTTCTAAGTTTTAATTGCTTCTTCAGCGCAGGCGGAATGTTTTCGACGGTTTCCCAGCCCTGGATGCCTCGCCAGTTGGTGCGCTCGTTCCATC
>JBBQYE010000090.1:0-10992 GCA_038208945.1 Leptolyngbyales cyanobacterium
GAGCCGCTGAGGATAGGTTGCGCCAGCCATACGAGTCACCGCCGTGCGAGCGATCGAAGCCGTCAGTTCGGGACGCAGCCCTAAAACTTCATCATCCAAATTGTTGAGTTGAATGACGGTCGATCGCTGAATTGCGCCACCTGCCATCAACGTGTCGAGCCGTTCTAGCGTTGAGGTGATGATGCGGTGATAGCCCCAGCGATGAAAGACTTGCTGGAGCCGCTCTTCGATCCAGCGTTTTTGCGTGACATCCAAAGGCAATAAATCTCTGGCACCTGCTGGAGGTTGATAAACCATTATTTTTTCTTTCCACTAAATAAACCGCCAAACAGCCCGCCAGTGCCCTCTGGTTTGTTGCGATCGGGCTTGCTGCCTGTAGTCGCTTGGGAGGCTGCTTTGTTGGTCTGTTGCTCTAGATATTTTTTTCCTTCTAGGGCGGTTGGGTCGTCTGGATTCATTGCCAACGCCTTATTGAAGTGGATTTTTGCCATCGTCCCTTGTTTTTGTTGCAAATACACCATTCCCATCAGACTATGACAACGGCAGTGATTGGGATCAATTTGCAACGCATCTCTCAGTTCTAACGTCGCTTGAGCATGATTCCCCTTCTTCATAAATCCTTCTGCCCGACGATAGTATTGTTCGAGGAGCGAATCTCGCTGTTCTTGGGCGGAGGGAGGAGTCGCCGCAAGCGGACTGGGAGCCTCCGCCGTAGAAGTTGGAGTTGCAGTCGTGTAAAGCGGTTTTTTGGGTTCTCCAATCGTGCCCTCGCCTTTGCCTTCTTTTCTCGCCAGATAGACTAGATTAAGTTCACTAATCTGCGCGGTCAATTCTAAAATTTGGTCAAGCTGCTGGTATTGGCGATCGGCAAGATCTTGCAGTGCAGTTCGATAAAAATAATCAAGATTGTTGGCAGTCAACAACTGTTTTGCCAGACTTCCTAACACTTGAGTGTGGGTTTGATGCCGCATGGCTCCTTGCCCTTTGAGCTTGAGCAAGACTGCATGATCAACGCGAGTGCGCTCTTGAGAAAGCTTTTCCCAGGCGGGGTTGACCATTTTTGAGAGAAATTGACCTGCCAGATGACGATCGCTCTCGCTCGTTAAAACACTGCTATCTGGATGCAGGCGACGGGCGATTTTCAAATAATTCTTGCGAATTTCTTTAATGTCTGCTTCGACCGACACCCCGATGACCGAGTGATAGTCGGAGAAGTCCAACATGAACAGACCTCGTTCAATTTGAAAACTCATGTGCGCTGTCTATCTGGGTAAGTGATGTGGTTTTAACGACCCGTTTTTAAGAACGATCGCTGCAATTCAAGAAGTCTTTCAATTAGTATCCGCTTATTCTATAGGATCTGTCCGTTTTGCCTGCATTAACTCATGACTCAATGGGTGGTGAATCTTGGAATTTGTGGCTAAAATTCGCCCAGATGCGAGGTTAAAGGGAGTACGATCGTAGGCGGTGACGCTGCCTCCTGCTTCTTCGACGAGTACGATCCCGGCTGCCATATCCCACATTGATAAGCCTCGCTCCCAATAGCCGTCAAACCGTCCGCAGGCAACATAGGCAAGGTCTAGGGCGGCAGATCCATCACGACGAACGCCTTGAGTCAGATGAGTCAGATGAGAAAATTCTGCGTAATTAGTATCGAGGGTTTGGTGGCGATCGTAGGCAAACCCCGTGACGAGTAAGCTTTTACTTAATTCGTCAGTTTGCGACACCCGAATCGATCGCCGATTACACGTCGCCCCTAACCCTTTTGCGGCTCTAAAAAGCTCTTGCTGAATCGGATTAAATACGGCTCCTACTTGCGGAATGCCGTCAATCAGTAACCCGACTGAGACAGCAAAAAAGGGATACTGATGGGCGTAATTGGTCGTGCCATCCAGGGGATCGATCGCCCACAAATACTCACTATCGGGGCGACCAAACTGTCCCGATTCTTCTGCCAAAATGGGGTGATCTGGCACATGACGACGCAACACGTCTAGAACGACGGCTTCGGCGGCTTTGTCTGCCTCAGTGACCAAATCCCCTGGGCGACCTTTTTCTTGAATATCTTCGAGCTTGCCCCAGTGAGTTTGCAGAATGGCTCCGGCTGCTAACACTGCCTCAGTCGCAATGTCTAAAAAGATTTGGAGTTGTTGAGGCGTGTGAGACATGAATTTAAGCAGTGGAAACGAAGAAAGTTTAGCATCTGCCCAGGCTCGATCGAAGTGTTTGTCTACTCTCGATCGCTAACTTCTCCCGGAGGTTGCCGCATTGGATCTTGGGGATTCCAGATGCCTAGTCCTAAAATTCGAGCGCGATCTTGGGCGCGACTTAACCGCAGTTCGTAAGCAGACTTTGGCGGATTGGAAACCGCGATCGCGTGTCCTTCTGCAACTAGCCGTTCATTGAGCAGAACTCCATTTAGCCGAGCGTAAACCGATCGCTGTCCTTGCTTTGTGCGGGGAGTGCGATCGGACTCCAGCACCACAGATTGATTGAGAATCATCTCCTCTAACCGGACTTTAGCCGCACTTCCCCAAGGTTTTTGAGTCAGGTTTGGTGCCGTAATTCCGGCAAGTCGAACTCGTTCGGTGATGTCTGGCTCCCCGGGGATGCCTTGCAGCTCAAATTCTTGACCGCTCAAAACGCGTTGAACGGCGATCGCGTCCCCTTGAGGAGAATTTACACGCTGACAGCTAACTAACAAACAAAGAACAACAGGCACGATCCAGAACGGGACACGTTTTCTCCAAATTTTCACACTTCACCGTCCCGCTTCGTTTTCTACTCTTCGTCGAGTGGCAACCCCCGTTTGACTCTGCCTTTGCCAAAATAGCGACCAAACTGAAGCTCATACACTTCGTCTTCATCTTGGGTTTCGACTTCTAAGTCCGATCGGGCATAGCTCACGCACAGCAGGGCATAGCCTTGTCGCTGTAACTCGACTGACAGCCCAACTGCCTCTGGCTGATAGAGTTCCCCCGCTTTGACTCGAACCGCACACGTCGTACACGCCCCGTTGCGGCACGAGAACGGTAGCTCAACGCCCTGGTGTTCGGCGCTGTGGAGAATGTAGCGATCGTCGGGCACCTGAAACGAGTGATAGGTGTCTTTTTGACGGTTATAAACACGGATGGTGTGAAACTGGGTCATAAATTCGCCAAAGTTCTTTCGCTCTCTTTCCAGTATGAAACAATTCTGGTAGGATAGAAATTCTGTGATTGAGAACACAACACAGCTTTGGAGAGATGGCCGAGTGGTTGAAGGCGCAGCACTGGAAATGCTGTTTAGGGCAACTTAACGAGGGTTCGAATCCCTCTCTCTCCGTTTTAGAACTCAGGCAGGACAGCGCACTTTAGAGACCTTCTCATTGAGAATTTTTCTGATGACATAACCGCCTTAGGCAAGGTTCACTTCAGCCGTCGGTCGAGAACTGAGGTCGATAAGCTTACCCTCTTTGGTCAGCTTGAGGTGTCGCCCTCGCCACTCAATGCGATCGCCCACAAACCCATAGCACCAGAGCGCAAATCGCATCAGATCGCTCAACGGCACCAGCCAAAACAGTTTTTTGACCGTGGGATCGTTTAAGACGGTTACTCCCACCATCCAAGCCATTATTAGTCTAAAAAGCCAGGTGACGCTCAGTGCGATCCAGCCTAGCTGAGAGGCTTGTGTGGTCAGCAAAAACAACAGGCTTGTCACCGTTCCAAAAGTGAAGACTTGCCCTGCATATCCCCAAGGTTGGCAGACCCGAATGCCCCGATTCCAGCGAGTTTGATGTTGAATTAAATCAGAACCGCGGTTGGTGTCTAATCCGTGGTTGACGACGTAGTGAGACAGCACCACTTGATAGCCTGCATCAAAGGGCATTCGTCCCAGGTGAAAGTCATCATGGAGATAGTTTGCGACTGCTTGAAATCCTCCGATCGCGTCTAACACAGAGCGACGAATCGCGATCGTGGCACCGATGCCAAAATTCATGCCTGACAGAGTTCGAGACACCAATGTAGTCGGGGCTAACTCGGTTGAAATTCCTAATGCTTCAAACGCAGCCGTCCATCCTTGAACCTGTGAACGATACATACACGTCACTACACCGACTGAGGGATTGCACAACGGTTGCACCACATTGATCAGATAATCTGATTCCACCCGAATATCGCTATCTGAGATCAGCAAAATTGCGTGGTCAGCTTCGATCGCAGCATTTGCCAAATTGCTAATTTTCAGATTGGTTCCAATCGCCCGATCGCTGATCACTAACTGCATCTCGATCGCAGGAAAGTCTTGCATAATCTGCTTCACCACTGCCACGACGGGATCGTTTGGATCTTGCACTCCAAAGATGATTTGGTAGTCGGGATAGTCTTGACGGCAAAATGAGGCGAGATTTTCGTAGGTATGACAATCCAACCCGCATAGAGGTTTGAGAATGCTGATCGGCGGATGAAACTCAAGATCTATCGGTGTGGATTGAGATAAGAACGCGATCGCGGAATAAGCGGCAAGGCAGTAATAAAAAATCGCAACGAGGCAAAATAACAAGGGAATGAATCGGGCGTAGTCACCAAATTCGACTAAATGAAGGACTGATAGCATTAACGGACAACCGCTCCTAATTGAGAATAATTGGCTAACTCAAAGCCTTGATCGTGAATCATAGTCCGCACTCGATCGCTAATCAGCGCATCGCGTTCTGCCTCACCTAACCCATACGATTCGTTGGCGGGTTCTCCCGCAATTGCGGCGGCTGGGTGAGAATAGATTTCTACCCAATTTGACTGAATGTGAGGAATCAGCTTGAGCAAATAGTCTTCAGTCATTCGACCGCTGTTGAACAAGCCATACACGCGATCGACAAATTGAATATTGCGTGACCGCAGCACAGATTCTCCATAGCGCCGTAGCCCAGCATAGACGATCGACAGCAGCAGTTTTATAGGCAGATCAGAGCGATCGGCTCTAAGAGTGGCAGACAGATCTTCAAGGGGCAACCGCATCGATCGAATGTTAAACTCATCCGACAAGTTGACCAGATAATTTAACACCACGGGCTGAATGTGAACATGGACGTGCCCATCCACATGGGAAAGCGGCAGTCCAGTTTGACGAAATTTTTCCAATTGCGCCCGAATCTCAAGCGGAATTTCTCGCCGTGCAGCCGTGCTGAAGTGGTAGTAGATACCCGCTTTCTCTGGCTGATTTGAGAAATTGCCGTGAGCGTCAACCAGGTGAGGAATTTGGTTTGGTGGCAACACCGATCGTCCGCAGGCTAAGACGAGATGTAGCCCGACTGCGAGTGTCGGATGTGCCTTTGCCAGCGTCACGGCTTCTTCAAACGCATCGCCCGTCACCATCAAGCTAGTGCTGGTCAAAACGCCTTGTTCGTGTGCTTCAATAATGGCTTGATTAACTCCAGACGAGAACCCAAAATCATCGCCGTTGATAATTAGTTGACGGGGCACTGCCCGATGAGATTTCAATGGTTTGTCCTTTAACTGATGGCTGACTTTATTTCTTCTGACAAATCGGGTGGATAGGGAACCAGTTTGCCTGTTCGCGTCAATTTGAACTGGCGATCGCGCCATCGAATCGTGTCGCCTAAGAATCCATAACACCACAAAGCAAAACTGATCAGATCACGCAAGGGCACAAACCAAAGGAAGCGTTTC
Source organism: Leptolyngbyales cyanobacterium (assembly GCA_038208945.1). GTDB lineage: Bacteria > Cyanobacteriota > Cyanobacteriia > Leptolyngbyales > Leptolyngbyaceae > Phormidesmis_A. The sequence goes on from JBBQYE010000090.1 coordinate 5,670, forward strand.
GCAATCGGATCGCGAATGCTTTTGACTCCAATAAACCACGCCATCGCTAATCGAGTTGTCCACGTAATTCCTAAAACGATCCAACCCCAAACTGATCCGGCTGTGATCAGCAAGAATAATAGACTCGCCACCGTGCCGTAAGTAAATATTAAGCCCAAATATCCCCAAGGGCGCGAGACTCGAATTCCCACCATCCAGCGCAGTTGACGCTGCAAAGAACCCATCAGAGTGCTGGTTGCAATCACATGGTCAACAATGTGATGAGAAAGCACGACATCATAGCCAATCTGAGCAGGTAGATAACCCAACTGAAAGTCATCGGCTAAATAGTTAGCGATCGCTCCAAACCCGCCAATTTCTTCTAGCACTGAGCGACGAATCACGATCGTTTGACCCATCGCAAACTTGATTCCCTCTAACTGGTTGCTGACTAAAACCCCCGGATGAAACTCTGTTGCTGAACTCAACGCTTCTAAATGGGTTAACCATCGATCTGTGAGCGATCGATAGAGACAGGTTACGACTCCGACTTGAGGATTATTTAGGGGTTGAATCACCTGCTGCAAATAGTTGGGTTCAACATACACATCACTATCTGCCATCAAAATGATCTCGTGACTGGCGTTGGTCATAGCATTGCCAAGATTACTAACTTTGCAGTTTGACCCGATCGCGCGATCGCTGACCACAAGCTGAAGGTCGATCGTCGGAAAATCGCGAATAATTTGCTTAATCACCTCAATGCTAGAGTCAGCCCAATCTTGCACTGCAAAGATAACTTGATAGTTGGGATAGTCTTGGCAACAGAAAGAGGAAAGATTTTTATAGGCATCTCGATCGCAGCCGCACACGGGTTTTAGAATGCTAACCGGGGGATGAAAGTTAGGATCAATCCGTTCAGTCTGAGAAAAAAATGTGTGCGCTGCATAAATCGCATAGCTGTAATAGCCAATGGCAGTAATGCAAAAAAACGATGGGAGCAACAGCAGAAAATGAGATGCAAACCAGACTCCAGAATCAAATTCTAACGTGACAGACAGTAAATTAAAACGTGTCATGATTGATGAAGCTTTCTCTTAGATAAATTAATGGGATTAGCTATGGGGCTGCATTCACCAGGATGAACGCGACACCAATGCCAATCAGCCCAGTGCCAGCAATTCGCCCACTTGTTAGCCGCTCTTTGAGAACATAGTGGCTCCCTACAACGCTGAAAGGATAGCTCAAGGCGGTCATGGGCATGATTAAGCTCAGATCAGCCTTACTTAACAGCGCAATGAACAAGAAAAAGTCAGCCGCCATACATGCAACCCCTAAGCCTATAAAAGGATTTGTCATCGCTCGACGGGCAAGCTGCATCAGCGATCGCGCGTTCACCGTTGTCACCTCACCCACCTGTTTCATGCCAGCCGTCAGCAAAATATCACCCATAGACGCAGCGAGAGCCATGATCACGATTCCGGTCAGGGCGTTGCTTTGCAAAATCGTCGCTCCTACTTTGGAGGCAGACAGAGAAAACGAGAGTGGCGCAAGCAACAAGCCAGAAAATTGGCGGTCTTTTCTGCGCTTCTTAATCTCAGCGGCGGCTTCGCCCAACGCCACCAGCAACACTCCACTTGATACTAGAGCAGTGCCCACCCAGCGAAGTTGCGAAATGCTTTCACCGAGAATCAACCCGGCAAAGCAAGCAGATAGCACATACTTAAAGGCGGTCATTGGCAGCACATAGCTCAGATCCAGCCGCGAAATCGCAGCTAGATAAAGCAACAGTGCGCCCACCAAAAAAGCGATGCCCAGCACAATCCAGGGATTCGTTAATACTTGCGCTCCGATCGTCAGCAGTGCAGCAGGATTTGAAACACTCACTGCCCCAATCTGCCGCATTCCTCGGCTTAACCAGACATCACCCAAGACCTGAAAAACCACCAACAGACAAAGAACAACATACTTACGCACCGAGATTCTACCGTTTGATAGTCGTGATTATTGAGTGGGAGCAATTCTCTGAGCGAGAGTTATCTAGTAGCCGCTTGGGTGCGACGATCTTTTAAATAAGAAAAGAATTCTCCCCCTTCTCGCAGTCGGCGCATCAGCATTTGTCGATCGCCCAACATTTCGCGCACGATCGGCACAATCGCTTTGGGTCGGAAGTAGAACCGACGATACATCTGCTCAACGGCATCCTCGATCTCGGCACTCGACAAATCGGGGTAGTGCAGCGTCGAGGTCTGAATGCCAGAATTGGCGACGAGTGCCTGATCGCTAAACCAGCCGTTTGCGATTGCCTGCTGATAGAGTTCGGTGCCGGGATAAGGAGCCGCGATCGAGACTTGAATCGTGTGGGGACTAATCTCACAGGCAAATCGAATCGTTTCTTCGATGGTTTCGCGAGTTTCGATCGGCAACCCGATGATAAACGTCCCGTGAACCGTGATCCCCAAATCGCGACAGTGTTTCATAAACTGCCGAGCCGCCTCTAATTTAATGCCCTTGTTGATGTTGTTGAGAATCTGTTGATTGCCCGACTCAAAGCCGACGAGCAGCAGCCGCAGCCCATTATCACGCAGTTGCTTCAGCGTGTCGTAATCGAGATTGGCACGAGCGTTGCAGCTCCAGGTGAGTTTTAGCCGCTTCATATGTTCGCTGATGGCGATCGCGCGCGGTTTGTCGATCGTAAAGGTGTCGTCATCGAACATATATTCACGAATCCGATCGCCAAAAATCGCCTTCGCTTCTGTCAGTTCGCGCCCCACTGCTTCTGGGCTTTTGGTTCGATATTGGTGTCCTCCGATCGTTTGAGGCCACAGACAAAAGCTACACTTTGCCGGACAGCCGCGTCCTGTATAAAACGAGATGTAGGGATGCAGCAAATATCCAATGAAATATTTCTCAATGTCTAAGTCACGGGCATAGACGGGGAGAACACTGGGCATCACATCCCAATCGTGAATCAAGTCTCGATCGGGCGTGCGGCACAGATTTCCGTCGGGGTCTCGATAGCTCAAGCCTTTGATTTGATCCCACGGGTCGCCTGCTGCGAGATCTTTGCAGGTATAGTCAAATTCGTGACGACAGACGAAATCAATGACTGGGTTGTCACGCAGCGTTTGTTCAGGTAAAACCGCGACGTGAGCACCAATCAAACCTACTTCTACCGCTGGATTTTGGGCTTTGAGCGCTTCAGCACATTTGACATCGTTTGCCAGCGAGGGCGTGCTGGTGTGCATGATCACTAACTCATAATCTTTAGCGATCTTCAGCACATCTTCGACAGTCTGACCATGCGGTGGGGCATCGACGAGCTTACTTCCTGGCACGAGTGCGGCAGGCTGTGCTAACCAGGTTGGATACCAAAACGAGGTAATCTCGCGCTTTGCTTGATATCTCGACCCGGCACCTCCATCAAATCCATTAAACGAGGGGGGACTGAGAAATAACGTCTTTTTCATAGATGGCGCTCCTGACGCTGGGGGTAATCACCCCATGGGATGAGGGTTTTAGAAAATTGGCTGCTACACCAAAGTAATATTGAATTATCTACACCCTTGATGTGTCAATTCAACAGACTTGGCGTGGTGATTGTGAAGTCACTTGCTGCTTTTTTCAGGATTGTGTTCATCGTCTATCTAAGTTTAGATGTGGTGTCAACCTACCCGAAAAAAGTTAAGAACTTGGAAAGGCAACCAAACAAAATCCCCGATTTCTTCAACCGGGGATCTAGATACACATTTGATGAGATGGCACTACGAAACTGCATTAGGACGCTGTATTTCTGTCGAAGCAACGGGGCTTAGGGCTATGAATGTCTAGTTCAGCTTTTTCTCAACGACAGGACGACCTTCCGTATCGACATCTAGCTCTTCTCGACGCACCTGCTCTTCAGCCGTAACGGTATCGTGATCGACAACTTTTGTGACGCGCACTTCTTCGCGCACAAAGGCTTCTTTCTGAATATTAGGAATTTCTTCGTAGACTTCAATCCGCGCTACTTCTCCCTCTTGAAAGTTGGCTTCACTTGCCGGAATCACCGCTCCAGTGTTGCCAGCAGTTCGCTGAATGACCACGCGCTCTTTGTCGATCGGAACAGACACCCGCGCCGTTTCGGTCTCGACGTGCTTTCCGATCGCCACTTCTCCCGTTTTTTGGCGAGTCTTGCTAGCGATCAGTCGCTCTTGATAAAGACGGAGACTCTGATGGTCTTGCTCGTTTACGTTGTAGAGTGCAGGCTCTTTGTCATAGCTATAGGTATCGCGATCATAGCCAGCATCTATATTCGGCATAGAAGGGCGATAAATCCCTCTGACTTGCTCTTCGTGGTCATAGTCGATCGTGGCATCTTGCGTAAACTCAGGCAGGTTTTCTACTTGGGCTTTGCTGAGGCTTTTGGCGTAAACACGACGAGCAACATAGTCAATGCGGGCACCTCCGATCGGAAGCAAAACTTTTTTGCCTAGAACCCAAACGCCTGTGTTGACTACGAGATAGCGAAACTGACCTTCATCGTCAACTAACGCATCTTCAACTGAACCGATTTTGTCGTTTCCAGTATAGAGGTCAAGCCCAATTATGTCATCGCCATCAAAATGGCTACGATAATCGGGGTCAAAATCTTTAATCTTATGAAGAGCCATGATTCGTTATTCCGAGGAGATGTATTAATCTATACTCTGTGCAGAGTACGAGTTCTACTTCATTTTTTACATCTTTCCAGCGACTAGGTTTATTTAATCGAAAGGAATATCTTGAATCTCATCAGTCGGTAATGGGGTCAACGGAAGACGCGTTTCAGCTCCGCTCAACGCCAAAATTCTCCGCGGGTTGAGCGGAGTCGAAACCTATCCACACAAATTGATTTTGATTGCTCTATCTACTTAATAAGAATTGCTGTCATTGTTTAGAAATCGCTTCAAAGGGTTCTGTTCCTAACGGGCTAGGGAGCCAACCGTCGATCGATTTGCGAGAAACGAGCAGGGGTTTAGAGTGCACGATCGGCAGCCGCACGACTTCTCGATGCAAAACTTCGTCTACTTCTGCGTAGAGCTGTGATCGGGCGGCTTGGTCAGCAGTCAGTCTCGCTTGATCTAATGCTTGCAGAATGCGATCGTTCTTCCAATTTCCAATATCTTTGGTGCCACCCGTCCCAAAGTGAGGATAGTAAAATGTGTCTGGATCGCCATAGTCACCCGTCCAGCCCATCATAAAAGACTGATAGCCAGGAGGTTTGATGCGATCGGCGAGATAAGCCGTCCAGTCTTTTGTTTTGAGGGAGGCGCGAATTCCTACCGCGTTGAGATCGGCGGCAAATGCCTCAGCGATCGGCTTT
>JBBQYE010000091.1:0-10936 GCA_038208945.1 Leptolyngbyales cyanobacterium
AAACAGCCCCCCGATCGCTGCCAGCAATATCCCCAAGATGCCTTTAGTCAGGCAGATTAGCCCAAACCCAATGCCGACCCCTAAGCCCCAGCGCAAATCTCGCCGCGATCGCAGCAAACACGCCATCATCAGCAAAAAGAAACACAGCACGGCTCCGTCAAGCATCGCCATGCGTCCCTGCCTCGCTACGGGCAACCAGGTAAGATATACCAGTGCCGAAAAAATCGCTGCCGCGCGGTGAAAAAAGACTTCTCGCCCGACCCAATAGAGAAGGGGGACAGAACAAGCGGTGAGCATCGCCCCCGGTAGCCGAGAGGTCAACTCGCTCACCCCCCCGATCGAGTAGGTCAATGCCACTAACCAGTGCATTAGAGGTGGTTTGTTAAAATAGGGATTTCCGCTCAGGTCTTTGGGATAGAGCCAAGTCTCAGACAGAAAGTGCGATCGCCACATTTCACGAGCCACTTGAGCGACGATGCCTTCATCCCAATCTCTGAGAGGCAAGTCTCCGAGATTCACCCCAAATAGCACCATTGCTGCAATCAACAGTCCTAAAATCCAGCCGCGATCGACCCACGCCTCAAAGCGAGATTGTCCCATCCCAAATCGGTGACTCGTAGAAATCTCTTGACCCATATCTAGCCTTTTAACGTACCCTAGGACGACCTCATTCTCCTCTTAAATCTGCTGCTGAGAGAAAGAATTGGGCGCTAGAACGCTGTGAGGGAAATTTTCATGTCCAATCATAAGTCATGGGTCAGAGATTAGCGCTTTGTAGCAAGGTTTAGTTGTCTTCGTCGTCTAGGCGGATAAATGGGCTGTTTTCTAACATTTTGATTAATCCGAGGGTGATTAAGGTCATAACGGTTCCTGAGACGGCAAGCTGCCACCAGCCACACCCTGAGGCGATTCCTAGAGCAGCCGTCACCCAAGTCGCGGCGGCAGAGGTGAGTCCTTTAACTTTGGGGTTAGAGCTATCGGAACGCGACTGATGTAAGATTTCCCCGGCTCCTAAAAAGCCGACTCCGGTAGCGACTCCTTGAATCGCGCGGCTGGCTGCATCGCCCGAATGAACGCTAGCGTGTAAGGGAATTAAGACAAACAGTGCGGCTCCAAGGCTTACTAGCATATGAGTTCTCAAGCCTGCTGGTTTGTGGTGCTGCTGGCGGTTCCACCCGATCGCACCGCCCACCATAAGCGCTAAACCCAACCGCAATATGATTCCTACCCAGTTATTGGGATCGATTGAATAAGACTCCATTGATAATTTTGATTGAGTTTAAGCAGATGCCTCAAGCGGCTACAAGGTAATGGTTTGGACTAGCTGATCCAAAACATTTCTATTCACGTCTTTCTAAACGCATAGTTCTGAGCTTATTTAAGTATATGAAGTAGCAGTTTTATCAGGAATCATAATACAATGGTTCAGGCAATTTTAGGCAGCGATAGAGCCGTAGGATAAGTAGGGATTGATAGTTGGGATGAGATTTAATCGGAGTCGTCTCCAAGTCTAACTCGGTAATAAAGCGGTCGAGCAGATGAGCGGTGAGCGCCCGACGTTTGACGGTATTCATGGAGAGCACAAAGGGCGAGTCGCCAGGGTCGTGTTGTTGAGCCTCGACTCTGGCAAGGTTGAGGGCGGTGAGGGAGCATGGAGATGAAAGTCCAGCTTCGCTACGTCCCGCGCTTGGCAGTCTTGCAGCCCCGTGAATTGCTTGGCATCTCTGAAGATAAATTCGATTTGAAACCTCAGTTGGTAGAGTCGGTACAAGTCTTGGGCCGTTTGCTGGACATCGGTTGTGAACAGCACCACAAATCGAGGGCGCTGGGAAGGTTGATGGGTGAGCAGATACGCCAAGCGGATCGGACGTTTGAGCGCCATTGACCAAACGACCTTCGTGTAGAGGTCAACCTTGGGTTGCTCACCAAAAACGTCACTTGCGGTTTGCGAAAACGCCCACTTTGGTCAGTAGGCTCTGTACAATGGCTTCCATCGTTATCCATCCGGTGCTTTGTTTATATTTGCACCCTAATAGATGGGTAGCTTTCTTGTCAAAAATTGTCCGAACCATTGCTTTTATAGAACTTGTGAAAATGATGAAAGAATATGAAACATATGGTTTAAATATAATTTGTCATCTACAGACAGACCTAAGTTTGCCTCTAAGATGGCACCGATTTGAATTCGATCTCTAACCCGTGAGGCTATGACTCAATCTTCTTCAACTCGTGTGATATCGGGTGCAGATGCTGCTGATAAAGAGCTTAGAGACAGTAGCGGCTTGTGGTCGGGTCTACTACAGCAGCTATTAAATCGTCAGTCACTGTCTCAAGAGCAAGCGGCAGATCTTATGCACGGCTGGCTAACCGATGCCATTCCTCCAGTGCTGTCAGGGGCGCTGCTGATTGCTCTACAGGCAAAAAATGTGTCTGCGGCAGAGCTGGCTGGCATGGCACGAGTCTTGCAGCAGCAAGCGCCTCCATCTGCGATTTCTGTCACGCCGTTGATTGACACCTGTGGCACTGGGGGAGATGGGGCATCTACCTTTAACATTTCAACCGCAGTTGCCTTTGTTGCGGCGGCGGCGGGAGTTCGGGTGGCAAAACACGGGAACCGATCGTCATCCAGTCGAGTGGGGTCCGCCGATGTCCTAGAAGCGCTAGGAATTAATTTAGGTGCTCCGGTCGAAAAAATCCGATCGGCAGTCGAAGCTGTAGGCATTACGTTCCTGTTTGCTCCAGGCTGGCATCCTGCTCTAAAAGCCGTAGCGCCCACGCGACAGTTGCTCAAAGTGCGGACGGTGTTTAATTTATTAGGTCCGTTGGTCAATCCGCTCCGACCGAGTGGGCAAGTGATTGGCGTGTTTGATTCAAGTCTGCTAGAACCGATCGCTCAGGCACTCAACGCTCTGGGCACCAAACGTGCGATCGTGCTCCACGGTCGAGAACGCTTGGACGAAGCTGGGTTAGGCGACCTGACCGATTTAGCCATTCTGTCTGATCAGCAGGTTCAATTAGCGACGATCGACCCCCAAGCCCTCGGACTCACCCCTGCCCCGATCTCAGCCTTGCGTGGTGGAGATGTGCAAACCAATGCTGAGATTTTGCAAGCCGTGCTTCAAGGCAAAGGCACCCAAGCACAGCAGGATGTCGTCGCCCTTAACGCCGCTCTCGCTCTGCAAGTCGGAGAAGTTACGTCTGATCATTCAGCCGGAATTGCGATCGCGAAGGAAGTCTTGACCTCAGGTGCCGCGTGGGAAACGTTAGAGCGATTGGTGAAATTTCTTCGCTAGAGATTCGTGTCAGCCTGAGCACTGCTGAAACTCGATCGTTTCTTGCTTGATTGTGAGGTCACAGCTTCCAAAGAAATCGTGACCTAAGAGCCGGACGGGTCCGATTGTGACTGGCACGTCGCGAATGACACGAGTGCCAACCCGAATAGATTTGATCATCCCTACGGCGAATTCAGTTTGCCCAGCAGGAGTCATCCCAGTGGTCGAGCCGACAATTTTTGCGCCCAGAGCTTGCGCCATGTCGGGTGTGATCATGGTGCCCGATGCCCCCGTGTCTACCATCATGTCAAACTGACGACTGCCGTTAAACAATACGTCAATCACTGGGATACGACTCTGGCGATACTTAATTCGAGCGCGATAGCTGCTGCCGCCATCTCCCACACCAGACGCATTTGCCTCTCTCATCGCATCTGTAAGGGGCGCATCAACCACGATTTTAGACTCTAGAGTTTCCCCGCGATCGCGCCCCGTCTGATCGGCTCGACTTTGTGCGAGGGCAAGACTGCGCTGATATTCGGCGAGTTTTTGATTGGCAAACTTTTTGTTAGGGTCAGCTTTAGGAACCTGTTTTAGAAGCGCGATCGCTTGTTGCCATCGACTGGCTACGAGTTTCCAATCGTCTGCTGACTGAACCGATTGGCTCATGCTTTTCGCGCTTTGAGCTTTGTCGATCGCTAACTGATACGCTTCGCTCTGTGGTGCTTTCACCGATTTTGCAGCAGGACTGGCGGCAGCTACAGGTGAAGACTTGGGCGGTGCTGAAGTGCTCTGACTGAGACTGTTTGCGCGACTACACGCCAAGCTATTGAGAGATAACACGCCTGCAACCAACCACAAAGAAATGCCAGACCGGGATAATTTCAGCATGAATTCGGCAAAAGATAATGAGTAAGGTCGTCGCTCCCCCAGACTTAGTATTCCCTCACGATCGGGGCAATCCATCCACTATCTCCGATCTCAGAGAAGCTTGACAAAAGTGAGTTAAGAACAGCACAACCTAAAAGACTCGTGCGATAATGCCAAAGATCATTTTTTCACTCTCTCCCCTATGTCTCTCTCCGTTGCTCAACCCGCTTTGCTCGTGCTGGCAGATGGCACGGTTTATCAAGGTTTTTCGTTTGGTGCGTCTGGAACCACGATCGGAGAAGTCGTCTTTAACACAGGCATGACAGGCTATCAAGAAGTCTTGACTGATCCCAGCTATCGAGGGCAGATCGTCACCTTCACCTATCCCGAACTCGGCAACACTGGGGTCAACCCAGACGACGATGAATCGGCAGTGCCTCATGTGCGCGGCGTGATCGCTCGAAACGTCTGCGATCGTCCTAGCAACTGGCGATCGACTCAATCACTGTCGGACTACCTTAAGCAGCACAGCGTCATCGGCATCTATGGTATTGACACTCGTTCTCTCACTCGCAGGATTCGATCGACGGGGGCGATGAATGGGGCAATCTCGACTGAAATTCTCGACTCCAGCGAGTTGTTAGAGCGGGTGCAAGATGCTCCTAGCATGGCAGGATTAAACCTCGTTAAAGAAGTCACAACCTCGGATATCTACGAATGGTCTGAGGTCACGGCTGCTGACTGGGAGTTTAGCCCGACTGCCCAACCGGGTAAAGACGTGTTTACAGTGGTAGCACTTGACTTTGGCATCAAGCGCAACATTCTGCGTCGGCTTGCCAGCTATGGATGTCGCGTCGTGGTTGTCCCCTCTGACACGTCTCCTGAAGAGATTCTCAAACACAACCCAGACGGAATTTTTCTCTCGAATGGACCGGGCGATCCCGCTGCCAATCTTGACGGCATCGAAACAACAAAAGCCCTGCTAGCCTCGCAAAAGCCTGTATTCGGCATCTGCATGGGGCACCAAATTTTAGGACTCTCGCTAGGGGCAGAAACATTCAAGCTCAAATTTGGGCATCGGGGGTTAAACCAGCCTGCGGGATTGAGCGATCGCATTGAAATCACCAGCCAAAACCACGGCTTTGCGCTCTCCGCCGAGTCGCTGCCTGATGCCACGATCGAAGTCACCCACTTAAATCTGAACGATCGCACGATCGCGGGACTGCGCCACAAGACTCTACCCATGTTTTCGGTGCAATATCACCCCGAAGCCAGCCCCGGACCTCACGACGCAGACTACCTGTTTGAGCAGTTTGTGACAGCGATGAGACAACATCGGGAGGGATGAGAAATCACCTCCTTGAAAAGAGTGGTAAATGTTTCTCAGAAGAGTGTATACTGAAACCTCAAATTCTTGGATTTTGGAGCTAGGAGGGTTCTATTCCTGAGCCACTGAACCTAACCGTAAGCTTGAGAGGCACTCGCGAAGTTAGGGATAATTATCAAATATTTCGCCTCACAGGTCTGCTGGATGCATTCTCAGAGCCAACCTTCCGTAAGGTGCTCACAAAATGCGTTGAAGATGGACCTAAAAACGTCATTTTAGATCTCTCGACGATCGATTTCATTGACAGTTCGGGTCTAGGTGCTTTGGTACAAGTTGCCAAAAAAGCTCAGACTGCCACTGGAACATTACAAATCGTGACTAACCCTCGTGTGACTCAGACGGTTAAGCTAGTCCGCTTAGAGAAATTCTTGGCGCTGCAAACCTCTGTCGAGGTAGCGATCGAAAACATCAAGGCAGCTTAAAGAAGTAGTCTTTCATTGATCCGCTATCCAGCAACTCTGGATAGCTATCTTTTTGTGTCATGATAGACTCCTCATCGATTTGCAGCCTTAGTCCTCAGCTTTAAAATGAGTTTGTTAGGATCAGTCTAAGGTCGATGTCACGATCACAAAGTGCCATTGGCAAGGTGAGATGAGCGTGTGATCCCAAATGAGTCAGGAGTTTCAGATATTTTAGAGAGCAGTCTAGCTGATTTGAGGCTTGATAGGCACCGACCCGAAACACTCTCATTTGCTCAGGTTCAGCGTCTTTCTCCTGCGGCGCTGGCATATATAGGAGACGCAGTTTATGAGCTTCACGTTCGACGCTGCTACCTATTTCCGCCAGTGCGCTTAGAGAATTATCACCAGCAGGTTGTCGCTCAGGTGCGGGCAGAAAGTCAAGCGAACCATTTACGATCGCTCGAACCCTACCTAACCCACGATGAACACGCGATTCTCAAGCGCGGTCGCAATGCGGCACCCAACCGTCACAAGCGCGTTGATCCCCAGATTTACCAGCAAGCCACCAGTTTAGAAACGCTCATCGGCTATCTTTACCTGACTGACTCGCCCCGTCTATTAGAATTGTTTAGCCTTTTAGAGTTTGTCGCGCCCCCCGAAGCAAATGGATAACGCCTTTTAGGGTTGAACCATTGCTCGATCGATCACCGAAATTTGTCAGGAAGTTAAATCTATGTCTATTAATAAACGCGATTCTGACAATCAGGATCGATCAAGCAGAGACTCTGCGGGTAAACCCAAACTCAAAGGCAAGCGCATCATCGTCGGACGAAAGGGTCACGCTTATGCAAAGCCTGACTCAGACCACGATCGGGGACAAGACCGCCCCGCCAAGAAATTTGAACGAAACGGGAAATTCAAGCCCGAACGACCATCTCGCAGCGAAAATGGTCGCTCTGAAGGTGGCTATCAGCGTCGCGAATTTAATGATAGAGGCTCCGATCGGCCCGATACTCGCTCTGAAGGCGGCTACAAACCTCGCGAGAGCAATTCTGCAAAACCAAAGCTGCGATCAGGTGAACCGAGACGCTCAGACTTCAAACCTCGTGAAGTCAGATCTGACTTCAAGCCTCGTGAATCCAGATCTGATTTTAAACCTCGCGACTCTAGACCTGATTTTAAATCTCGTGAGCCGAGACGGACAGACAGCCGATCGGACGATTCTAGACCTGATTTCAAATCTCGTGAACCCAGACAGGCAGACAGCCGATCAGGTGACTCTAGACCTAACTTCAAATCTCGCGAACCTAGACGAACAGACGCTCGATCGGACGATTCTAGACCTTCTAGCTACAAATCTCGTGAGCCAAGACGATCGGACTCCAGACCCGACAATAGGCAATCGGATAGACCTGCAAAATGGTCTTCCTATGGGGCGGCAAAACCAGCTTCGTATGGCGGCGAAGTCAAGCGATCGTTCCATGGAGCCGATCAATTTGACCCCCAGGTTCCCGACGACGAAGAAGATAGCACCGATCTGATCTACGGGCGGCACACCGTTTTGGCAGCACTTCAGGGCGATCGTTCTCTCAACCGCGTTTGGATCACGCCTCGTCTCCGATACGATCCTCGCTTTCACACGCTGCTGACCGAGGCAAAAGCCAACGGCACCGTCATTGATGAAGTCGAACCCAATCGCCTCGACCAAATCACCAGTCGCGGAAATCATCAAGGGGTTGCCGCTCAAACTGCGCCCTACGAATATGTAGAGATGGGCGAACTGATTGAGAAAGCAAAAGCCGCCTCTGAGCATCCCGTGATTGTGGTTGCAGACAGCATCACCGATCCCCACAATTTAGGAGCCATCATCCGCACGGCTGAAGCACTGGGTGCACAAGGACTCGTGATTCCTCAGCGTCGAGCCGTCGGAGTCACTTCTACTGTGATGAAAGTGGCAGCAGGCGCGATCGAAAACTTCACCGTGGCACGAGTGATTAACTTGACTCGCGCTTTAGAAGAGCTAAAAGAAGCGGGCTTCTGGATCTATGGCACGGCGACTGAGTCCAGCCAACCCATTCACACCGTCGATTTTGCGAAAGCATCTGTTTTGGTTATTGGGGCAGAGGGCGAAGGACTCAGCCTGACGATGCAGAAAAGCTGTGATGTCTTGGTGTCCATTCCTCTTCAAGGCAATACGCCGAGCTTAAACGCATCGGTAGCGGCGGGAATGGCACTCTATGAGATCTATCGACAGCGCTGGGCAAGCACCATTAATATGAGTGCTTTAAAGAAAACGATGTGATTGAAAAACAAGAGGGAACCAATTTAACGACCTACGAAGAAAAAATGGGTCAAGGTACCTACAAGACCCCGAACTCAAGGATTCTGAGTAGTCGGCTTTAAAGTAAGGAGGGATAAGTTGACTAAACTTGCCCCTCTTTTTTTATAGAGTTTGAACGACTTCGGGATGGTTGACTAACCAGCGATCGATATCTCCCAAGATCTGATCAGGAATCTCCCACGGCAGCAAATGAGCCGTATCTGGGTAGCAATGGAATTCGCAATTTTGCAGCGATCGCACCATTTCTCGACTTGATGCAGCCGTGATGTGGCGATCTTTTTCTCCCGCTAACACTAGAGAAGGACACTGAATTCTATTGAGGTCAGACAGGCGATTGTAACCTTGCTGAAGGGCGACATTCAGCGATCGGGTGGCAAATCCCGATGTTTTTAAGTAGGCAATCATCGCCTCGTTTGCCAAATATTCGTAGGTTGCAGGCGTGTGGGTTTGCACTAAATGGCGAAACAGCGATCGCTTCCCAAAGGTGTCAATATTCCACTGCCATCCAGGTTGTAATCGATTCAGAATCGCTGCAATTCCGGTATAGATATTGTCCTGCAAGCTAATTGGCGGATGATCGCCCCACGGACGCGCTGAAGTCGCCACCAAAATTAATCCGCTCACCCGTTCTGGGAATTTCAGCGCTAACTCGACGGCTAGAATTCCGCCCAACGACCAACCTAGAACGAGACAGCGAGAGATATTGTATCGATCGAGCACCGCTTCCAAATCAGTTAAGTGATCGATCATCAAGAAATCTTGCTGCGTCAGGCTGTCTCCATAGCCGCGCAGGTCAGGCGCGATCGTCTGAAATCGCTTAGACAAGTGGCGCGTAAACACCGACAAACTTCGTCCCGCTCCGGGATGCCCGTGCAGACACAAAATCGGGAATCCATTTCCTTCAGGCAGAACGTTGAGTTTGACGGCTGGCGATCGCTGATCCATATTGATGTGCCTCAAAGCGCTAATGGTCTTTATCGATGGTTTCTAATCTCAATTTTGATGCACAATTTATGCTAAATGCCATAGTCTGTCTGGCATTCATCGTTTATTATGAACTCAGAGATTGAACATCAGTTTCACTTACGATCGACCTACTCACAAAAGGAGTTACTTGAGCTATGGCAGACCTAACCAACCACAACGACGCTGGCGAAGTCGCCCCTAGCACGGTTGAAAAGCAAGCTCCCGATGTGGCAGAAGACAACGCACCCAGCACCTCGTCTCCCGAAACAACCAGCATTCCGACTGCCAACGCGCCTGATCCAACTGCTGTCAACGCCGAAGACAACCCGAATGCGGCGAAGCCGAAGGCAGGAACCAACGAAGAAACAACTCTTAGTGAAGAAGCAGTCAAGCCAGCCAAAGCTAAGAAAGAAAAAGCGCCTGCTCTAGAAGATAAGCCCTTTACTGAGTTTGTCCAGCAAGACTATCTGCCTGCTCTCAAACAAGGACTTGCGAAGATGGGCGTAACCGACCTTGACCTCGCGTTTGCGAAGAAGAAAATTCCCCTCAAGGGATATGAGTCGAATGAGTCGTGGCAAATCGTCGGTCAGTGGAAAACGTCTAGACAGCCTCGACAGTTCAATATCTATTTCTTCGATGAGAATATTAATGGTTTAAAGGGGTTCTCGTGCGCCGAAAGCAGTGGCAAACCCAGCACGTTGGAATCTTTTTTGATCGACGAGCGTAAAGTCACCCTAGATCTTTTAGTCTTTGGTGCCGTTCAACGTCTGGATGGTCAAAAGTGGCTGGCGAGAAATTAGCCGTCTTATTCGGATGATGTGAAGGGACGTTCTGTGAAATGTCCTTTCCTGTTCTCACAGGTCTACATCTCTTTAAATTCATACACGACAACGCCTGTTTCTGGGTCGTTGTCAATTTCCGCATAGCCAGTTCTCAGCACTTCTTGCAGCATTTTCTCAACCTGGAAGAAGCTCAGACCTGTCGCGATCACGCCTTGCGTTACCGAAAGCTTGCCGCCTCTTGCTTCTGCGGCTTTTAGCAGGTCAACGATCGCCTGATTTCGATAAGTCTGTAAGCTCAATGGCTCGACTACACGATGAATTTCAATCTCGTTGGGTGTTATTCCTGACGTTGAGGCATTTAGGCGATTAGAAAGCTTGACATTGTGCGCCTCAACCATTTTGGGAATAAGAACTAGGTCAATCAAATGCCCCACTCCGAACAATCCACCGCTACACAGCCAAAGCAAACCCGTCCAGATCTTGCCGTTGTAGAGGCGATGAAGCCCTGACAGTCCGACTAATCCGCCCAACCAGAGAACGTAAGCGGTGCCAACTTTGTTCATATCTTCACGCGTTTTTAGAAGGCTCTTGTCCCTCATCATAGAAACTTTGCTCTTAATATAGGAGCCGATGAGACAAATTTTTGGGATTTTGCGATCGCAGACTGCCCAAATCTGCCTCCTTGTTGCAACTCTTAACAAAAAGCGCTTTTTTGCTCACCTCCTAGCTTGGTAGACTAGGAAGTGTATCCAGACTGCGTTCCTGTATCCGTGTGACGCGATCGGCGTATTGAGATGTTGCATCAACGCCCACCCTGTAGCCGCAGAAGTTAGACCAAGAGCAATTATCATCATGGTAGATTCCCTTAAGAGACCTGGCTTTGAAGAACTCCGCCCTGGAATTAAAGTTCCAGCCAA
>JBBQYE010000092.1:0-10914 GCA_038208945.1 Leptolyngbyales cyanobacterium
GTGACGTTTCCCTTCTATGTTATTTTTTCTATTATTATTTGGCTCAATAGCCTTACTCACGATGCCTTAATACATATTGGTGTGGCTTCTCCAGACATCACTAAAGCGATTTTTGAACCTACTCGATTATTTTTTGAGAAGCTAGCTGCAACTTTGATCACGTCGATCTCAGTTGTTATTTTCTATATTTCCACCAATCTTAAGTTTAATAAATCTATTTGCTTGATTCTCACGTTCGTCTACGCATTTGCAACACAGATTTGGGTCACAGGTTCTCAAGCGTTGTGGCAACAAAGCGCTGCAAACTTGGTAGTTTGTAGTATTCTTCTTTGTTTGTTGAAAGCGAACCGAAGTCAAGGTAAGGATAGAAAATTTCTCTTATTTTTGACCGGGATTTGCTGCGGACTGATTGTTAGCATTCGTCCAACAGATGTGCTCTTTGCAATTGCTGCAATCATCTACGTTATAGTGACCCACCGCCGCGAATCGGTTTTTCTATGTTTAGGGTTGCCTTCAGTTTTATTGAGCGTAGGCTGGAATTTTTATTATTTCGGCAATTTTTTGTTAGGTGGCTATTCTACTCAAACTAATCTTTATTCATTTACGGCTGATCAATTTGTGCGATCGTTTTTAGGGCTTTTGGTCAGCCCCAGCCACGGCTTTTTTGTTTTCTCACCTGTAATGCTATTCGCAATTCCTGGAGCTTTTCAGGTGTTTAAGCGGCGGTCGGAGCGAGACGAAAAACTTTTGCTGTGCCTGACGATCGCAGGTGGGGTTCTTTTTCTAAACTACTGTTTCTTTTCAGTTTGGTGGGGTGGCTGGACATATGGTTGTAGATTTATGGTTGACACCTTGTCTGTCTTCTGCTTTTTGATTGGCTATCCTCTAACGACTCACGTAAAAAAAGTCTCTGAAGGCAAGAAAAGATTATTTAGTAGCGGATTTGTTTGCTTTCTAACGCTAATGATATTCTCAACTTCTGTTGAAATCGTAGGAGCATTTACTTTGGCAACAGGTGATAGTAACTGGTTCACAATCCCTGAAATCATAGATATGAAGACAAAGATTGGAATGGGGCGATTGTGGAGTTTTAGAGATAGCCCGATCGAGCGCAGTACGAGAACATTACTTCATAGATTGAACCGTTCTCCCGTGGCTTCTCCATCCTATATCGAAGGGTTGGATGGAAAAATTAAACAGGTGCGACTTGCTGATCAGCAGACTCCACTAACCCTACTTTCTAGTGCTTCTGGTGCTTCTGTCCTAATTCAAGTAGATTTGCAAAATACGGGTGCTTCTCAGTGGTTGAGCTATGAGCGAGGACTTGGAGCAGGCACAATGCTAGTCAAAACCCAGTTTTATAATAGTGAGGGAGCGATCGTTAAAGAGGGACGGCTCTATGTTTTGAGTTCTCCGCATCAGGGTGAGCTAACCCAAGCTAGTGGATTTATTACTCTGCCTACCAACTTGGGAACCTATCACTTGGTACTAAGCTTAACGAGTGCAAAAGAATTTACTAAAGACGCGGATCACTCCTATGATCTACAAGTAAACATTGCTCCTAAAGAGCAGATTTTCTCCCAAAAATTTAGTGATGTCCGGGTTCCGAAATTAGTTCCAGCCGGAAAAATATTTAACGTGTTTGCGATCGCTCAAAACCACAGTAACTTTATTTGGGCAACAAACTTTAAAGCTTCTATCATTAGGGCTAATAATCCTGTCACTTTCTCTTACCGATGGCTCAACTCTAAAGGCGAATTTGAGGTGTATCAAGGTGAACAGACTCGAATTCCCTGGAGTGTCTTCTATGACCACAATCTTTTCTACAATATCTGGAACAATGTTGGCATCAATGCAACTATCAAAGCGCCCGATCGTCCCGGAGATTATATTCTTCGGTTGACGATGGTGCAGGAAGGAGTGGGTTGGTTTGATGAAAAAGGTGCTAAACCAAAAGACATTCCGGTGACGGTGACTCAAGGTTAGTTTTTGAACTATGGCGATCGTTCTAATTTTCGCTTCATTTTTATCGACGATCGGGAGTCTCTATCTCAAAGAGAGCCAATTTAGACTGGCTTTCATCAAGGCGTGTATTGTTCATAGCTGCCTGATTGTTTTCTCAACAGAATTTTTGAGCCTGTCTCGATCGCTAGATTTTACTCATGTTGCTTCGCTCTGGCTCATTATTTCTCTAATGAGTTGTTCAGTTTTATGGAATCGTAATTGTAGGTTATCGAATAGTAGAAGCTTTAAGTTCAATCTTGAAACCCTTGATCGTGCTAGTCAACTCTCTATTTTCTTTACGATCGCGATCGCTTCAATTAGCTTACTGACGGCTTTGATTGCACCTCCTAATAATTGGGATTCGATGACTTATCATATGCCTCGCGTGATGCATTGGATTCAAAATCGAACGGTTGCTCATTATCCAACTCACAATTTACGTCAAATTTCTTTTCTTCCAGGCGCAGCCTATGTCGTTACTCATCTACAAATTCTTGCAGGGAGCGATCGCTTTGCAAATTGTGTTCAGTGGTTAGCGTTTGTTGGAAGCATCTTTGGGGTTTCGCTGATTACAAAACGGCTGGTCGGAGAACAAGCACAATGGATTAGCTTGCTGCTGAGTGCCAGCATTCCAATGGCGATCGCTCAATCAACAACGACGCAAGTAGACTTAGTGACTAGCTTCTGGCTGGTTAGTTTTACCTATTTCTTGTTAACGAACTTCAAATCAAATCTTTTCTGGACCACTGGTTCACTCAGTTTAGCGTTGGTGACGAAACCAACCGCCATTATCTTCAGCATTCCTCTATTTTTAGCGTTTGGGCTTCTTGTTTTTAGAAAAAGCTTTTCACAAAATCTCGGTGGATGGAAATCTTTTTTGAATATGATTGGAATTTGCTCGATCGTAGGACTCGGCAGTCTAACTCTCCCTATTTGGAATTGGGTGAGAAATGCTCAAACATTGGGACAGTTCCTTGGAATCGATACCGGAACTAGAAGTAATTTACACAGCTTGCCTGAGCTTCTCTCGGTTTTCTTGAAGAATCTATCACTGAATCTGCCGCTACCTGGGCTGAGACAAATTACTATTTCTATCCACGAGCATATTCTTGAGGTTGATGTCAATAAACCAGCTTTAACGTTTGGCGATCCTGTTATTTTGTTTGATACCGAAAAGACTTCTCCGCTCAATCTGCTGTTTCCAATGGAGGATACCGTTGCAAATCCGATTCATTTAATTTTGGGAGTGATTTCGGTCTTATATCTGCTAAATGTGTGTTTTCGTCGAAGGGATCAAAGAATAGGATATTTGTTGCTTCTGTCAAGCGCGATCGCCACTGATTATCTACTATATTGCTATTTGTTAAAATGGCAGCCTTGGGGAAATCGGCTGTTATTGCCCCTATTTATGGTGCAAACTCCAATCATTAGCTATTATTTTATTCGCAATCTGAGTGTCAAATACAAAAAACTATCCATAAAGTTGTTAGGTGTTATTGGTATCGTCGCTATCTTATATGCCTTAACTCCGATTCGTCATCCCCTCACCTCATTGCCAAATTGGTCATCTTATTTAACCTCTCAGCAGTCAGAATCAATCTTGTTATTGCCGCGTCAACAAATTTACTTTAGTGGTTCTCTTAAATATTTAGATATTACCTATCGCAAAATTGTAGATACAGTTGTCGATCGAGATCATTGTCATACGATTGGGTTAATTTCTGGAGACGATGACTGGGAATATCCGCTTTGGGTCTTATTTAATGAAAAAACATCAGGTAACTTTCGGCTCAAACACGTTAATGTTAAAAATGAGTCTGCTAAGTTAGAGCCAGAATTTTCCGACTCAGAGCTTTGCGCGATCGTCTCCACGAATGGGCGAGTGCAATCGGTCAAGATTCCAGCCAACACGGTAAACTGAGGAACTGACTCTCCGTTTTGCCTCTAGCGACTCAAACTCATGGCATCGTTTTTATTAGAAGTTGGCACAGAAGAACTCCCCGCAAGCTTTGTCGATGAAGCGTTGGCGCAGTGGCGATCGCGCATTCCCAAAATTCTGGCTGACCACTATTTGACTCCAGACTCGATCGCTTATTATGGCACTCCTCGCCGTCTTGCTGTCTTAATCAAAGGCTTACCCCTTCAGCAGGCTGATCAAGAAGAAGAGGTTAAAGGTCCGCCTGCTCAAGCGGCTTTTAAAGAGGGCAAGCCTACGAAAGCAGCCGCAGGATTCGCTCAAAAGCAAGGCGTTTCGGTCGAAGCGCTAGAGATTCGTCCGACTGAGAAAGGCGATTTTGTGTTTGTCTGCAAGGTGATCAAGGGTCGCCCAATTTCTGAGATTTTGACTGAATTGGTGCCCTCATGGATCACCGGACTAGAGGGCAAACGCCTGATGCGTTGGGGCGATGGTGAGTTAAAGTTTTCTCGCCCGATTCGATGGTTAGTCGCGTTGTTAGATCAAGTCGTGTTGCCAATCTCGATCGTCAGTCATTCCATTCACTATGAAAGCGATCGAGTTTCCCACGGACATCGCGTCTTGCATCCCGATACCGTTTCGATTACTAACGCAGATTTGTATGTTTCAACGTTAAGGAATGCGTTTGTTGAAGTTGACCCTGACCAGCGACAAGCCACGATTCAGCAGCAAGTAGAAGCCGCCGCCGCCAAGATTGGAGGAGTTGCCACTATCTCGCCTGATCTGCTTCGTGAAGTCACAAACCTAGTGGAATATCCGTCTGCTGTAGTGGGTAGGTTTGATGCTGAATTTTTAGAACTGCCTTCAGAAGTAATCACGACTGAAATGGAGAGCCATCAGCGCTACTTTCCAGTTCGCAAAAGTCAGGATTCTAGCGAACTATTGTCTTATTTCATCACTGCCTCAAATGGCGATCCTGCTAAGTCTGCCATCATTGCTGCCGGAAACGAGCGTGTGATTCGAGCGCGTCTGTCAGACGGCAAATTCTTTTTTGATGCCGATCGCAAAGTCCCGCTCGATCGCTATCTCCCCAAACTCGAAACCGTCACTTTTCAAGCTGATTTGGGATCGGTGCGGGGCAAAGTCGATCGCATCGGGACGATCGCCAACCAAATTGCGGATCAGCTTCAGATCGTCGGTGAGCTAAACGCGCACATCCAGCGGGCTGCTTTGTTATGTAAAGCGGATCTGGTGACGCAAATGGTCGGTGAGTTTCCTGAGCTGCAAGGCGTAATGGGTCAGAAATATGCGCTCAGCAGCCAAGAACCCGAAGCAGTTGCTACGGCTATTTTTGAGCATTATTTACCTCGCGGTGCCGGAGATACTCTACCGCAGACGCTCACAGGTCAAGTGGTGGGGTTGAGCGATCGTCTCGATACACTCGTCAGCATCTTTGGGTTAGGCATGATTCCGTCTGGCTCGTCTGATCCGTTTGCGTTGCGTCGGGCTGCAAATGCGGTTGTCAATATCGCTTGGTCAGCGAATCTTACTATCGATCTCTATCAACTTTTGGAACAGGTTGTTAGTAATTTCTCTATCAATCATGCTCATGTATTAAAAGTTTCTGCTTCAGAATTGCTGCAACAGTTAAAAGATTTCTTCTTACAGCGTATTCACACTCTGCTACGAGAAGATCGGAGAGTTGACTATGATCTTGTTAATGCTGTAGTTGGCGAGAATGATCCAGAATATGCAGAGCGATCGTTGAGGAATTTATTAGATGTGCGTGATCGTGCTCAATTCCTGCAAGTCATTCGCGACGATGGCAGACTTGCCACAATCTACGAAACGGTGAATCGTGCCTCTCGTCTTGCCGCGCAAGGAACTCTGGATACCCAACAACTGAACCCTGTCGAAGTAGTGCAGCCCGATCGATTCCAAAAAGCCTCAGAGCAGACGTTTTATGATGCGTTAGTCACCTTATCTCAGCAAGGGCAACAAGACTACCCTAAACTTGTTGAGTCACTGAGTCAGATTGCGCCTGCGGTTAGCAAGTTTTTTGACGGTGAAGATAGTGTTTTGGTGATGGACTCTGATTCGGCAATCAAGCAAAATCGTCTTAACTTACTGGGTGTGTTGCGAAATCATGCCCGCGTTTTAGCAGACTTTGGAGCGATCGTCAAAAGCTAAAGGGAGATTTAAGGTTCGTTTTCCTGACTTCTCTTAGCCTCTTCTCGACGTTTTTGATGCTCTGCATAAATTTCGGGAAAGCGATCGGTGTCTTCAGGTCTATACCAGTGGGTATTGGGGTCTGCTTTAATTTTTTCAACAATTACACTAATCGCTTCCGCATCATCTCGATGCTCAAGAATATAAGCTCTGAGTTCCTTCCGCGTCATAGCATTAAAATCAAGCTTCATTTTCAAAACTCCATTCCCCGTCACGGGTGATGATAATTTCTATTTCTTCCCCTGCCAAGATGCAAACATCTCCTGCCCGCTCATCCAATCTGACAAGATAAATTGGACGGTACAGAGTCGTGAGATTTTGACAAAGGATGAAGCACCGAGCTTCTTGTCTTGAGGTTGGATATGGTAGTTTTCTCATTCTAGCGGGACTTCTCATTTGCTGGAGTTCATCATGTCACAATTGAGTGATTGTAGGAACCGTTAAGCAGTACGATAAAGAATGCAAAATTATTGATTGCAATCAGACTATGCCTCACGCTTATGTAATCGGACTCGGAAAATCAGGGAACGCGGCGGCTCGATTACTCAAGCGCAACGGGTGGGAGGTTACGATTAGCGATCGAGGCACGTCTGATAGTCTGCAACAACAAAAAAACCAACTCAGTGCTGAAGGAATTTACGTCACGATCGGAGACTCTTTTGATCCAGAATTGACAACACCAGAGTTAATCGTGGTTAGTCCTGGTGTGCCGTGGGATGCTTCTGCTTTAGTGAAAGCGAGAGGTATGGGAATCGAAACGATCGGAGAAATGGAATTAGCGTGGAAAAATCTACAGTCCTGTCCGTGGATTGGCATCACAGGTACAAACGGTAAAACCACGACAACTGCGCTGATTGCTGCTATCCTTCAAACCGCTGGCTTTCATGCTCCTGCCTTTGGTAACATCGGCTATGCTGCCTGTGAAGCGGCGATGTTAGAACCTCAACCTGATTGGGCGATCGCTGAGTTTAGCAGCTATCAGATCGAAGCTGCACCGACCGTCGCCCCTCAAATCGGCGTTTGGACGACCTTTACCCCAGATCATCTTAGCCGCCACAAAACATTAGAGAATTACTTCAACATCAAAGCTCATCTCCTGCATCAGTCTGGACAGCAGATTTTTAACGGCGATGATCCCTTTTTGAGGAATCTAGGGGTCAAGCAATCCGATCCCGTTGCTGCAAATGCCTGCTGGACCAGTGTCAAAGGGCGATCACAGCTAGTCGGAAATCCTGAATTAGGCGCTTATATTGAAGATGGCTGGGCGATCGTTCAGAATGTCCCGATCGTTGAGGTCAACACTCTGCGGATGCCCGGATCTCACAATCAGCAAAACCTTTTGATGGCAGTTGCTGCCGCCCATCTTGCAGGCATTGAGAAAGCCGCCATTGGGGACGCGATCGCCCATTTCCCCGGTGTGCCTCATCGGTTAGAGCACATTTGCACTTGGCAAGGCGTTGACTTTATTAACGACAGCAAAGACACCAATTATGATGCGGCAGAAGTCGGGTTATCGGCGGTCAACAGTCCAGCGATTTTGATTGCAGGCGGTGAAGCCAAGATGGGCGAAGATGCAGCTTGGCTGAAGGTGATTCAAGAAAAAGCGGCGGCGGTGTTGCTGATTGGAAGTGCAGCAGAAACCTTTGCCCAACGGTTAGATCAGATTGGTTACACTCACTATGAAATTGTGGAGACGATGGAACGAGCCGTACAGCGATCGACCGACTTGGCAAAACAGCGGTCTGCCCAAGTTGTTCTGTTATCTCCTGCCTGTGCGAGTTTTGACCAATATCCAAACTTTGAGCAGCGCGGGGATCACTTTCGTCAACTTTGTTTAGAGTCGCTCCAATAGAAAGATAAAGTCAAAATATCCCTTGTTCTGCTAAATTCGATCTATTGCATTTCGCAGAGTTCAGCATTTACCCTCATCGCAGCCACCTCAGAAGATGCGTCAATCCCTACCACTCTCAAACCAGTGATAACAATCCCCTAGTCGCTCACGGTTGGCAGAATGCAGCGTATGCTTTTTGGTGCTTGCTATTTGCTTAACTGTGTCTGTTAGCGTGTTTAGCAAGACGTTAGATAAGGCAACTATTTTTGCATTAGTTCTTGCCTGAGTGACGATCGTAGCCTTCATGTTACTGACGTATTGAAGGACGAGCAGCCATTATTGCCTTCGCTTAGTAGTAAGGCGAGTTCTAGGCATGATCGGCGGAAGGCGTATTTTTAGCGTCAAATCGTCCCTGTAGCTTGTAACTGACCAGTCCGAGATATTCTCTAAACACCAAAAACCCTCTCTTCTTCTCACTCAATTGTTTAGGGAAAGGATTTGGGTGAGAAATTACATCAAACCCCTGACCTTGAAACGTCAGAGCAGAGCGCAGCATATGAGGCGGATCGGTAACTAATATAATTCGCCGAACGTGCCGAGGGTGAAGTTTTGAGGCAGTGAATAGAGCATTCTCTCCAGTAGTGCGTGAACAGGATTCTTGGTCGATCGCACGTTGAGGAATACTCTGCTCTTGCAGCCGTTGAGCAATTTCTTCCCCGTCGCCCATCCCGCTTGCAAAAATGAGCGGGGCACGTTGAGCCTTCCACAACTGAGCCGCTACATTCACCCGATCTTGTCGTAATTCTGCACCTCGTCCCAACACCACGATCGCGTCGGCTGAGGTGCCGTCATCTTGCGGTAAGTTTTGAACCAAAACTTGATTACCTACTGCGATCGCTTGGGGAGAGAGCGCTAGCAGATAAGTGAATAACAGTCCGGCTGCCCCTGCGCTCCATCGACGTTTGTGGCGAATCGATTTGATTGCCCACGGTAGGGCGATCAAGATAAACAGGATTGGAAGCACGAGTGCCGGGTTCGTCAGCCCATTGAAAATCTGCCAACTAAAGCTCGTCCAATAAAGCGTTGAAAGGTTGGTCGGGCACTGGCTGGTATCAAGCATGGGTAACCTGCTTTGGGCAATAAACGTGAACAATTCTTAACGATATGAATTTGTTAGCATTATGGCTCAAAATATCTGTGTTTGACAAAAATCGCATTGGTTAAAACTAAAGCTGTTGGGACTCATCATTGAGCTAAAAAGTTTGGGCAGTAGTAGTGAGTAGCACCCTCTCACAGGTTTTCAAGTTGCTTAACAATAGATTTCCTTCGCGAAGTCTATCAGTCATCGCTGAGACCCTCGCCCCCTAAACCCCCTATTCTGGGGGACTTTGAGATGAAACGAGGTTTTAGAGGTCAAGCCATTTATCTGATTCAAAGTCCCCCAATTTTGGGGGATTCAGGGGGCGTAAGCCGACTCAAACGAATCTACGAGGACTTGTGTATACACAGTAGCTCTTTAGGGTGAGGGCGAAGTATTCGTGCAGGAAGTTTAATCTGTCGCTCAGTAACCCTCAACCCATTTACGACCGCTGCCTAAAAAGCCGGATTCAGCAAATCTTTCGTCTCCTAGTTGCTCATCCCGAAACAAACTTCAATGCCACACCATTCATACAATAGCGATCGCCTGTAGGTTTAGGACCATCGTCAAATACGTGTCCTAAATGCCCACCACAACGACGACAATGAACTTCAGTGCGAGCTATTAAGAGCGAACGGTCGGAGGTCGTCTCGATCGCTCCCTCGATCGGTGCATAGAAACTGGGCCATCCTGTGCCGCTATCAAACTTTGTTTTTGAAGTAAAAAGAGGTAAGTCACACCCCGCACAACAATACGTGCCCTTGCCGTATTGCTTATCAAGTGGGCTAGTTCGCGCTCGTTCGGTTCCCTGTTGTCGCAATACAGTGAATTGTTCTGGCGTTAGAAGTTTGCGCCACTCTTCTTCAGGTTTAGTGATTTCAAAGAGACGGCTGGTTGCCTTCATTCCTTGTGCTTTTCTGAATGGATAATAGGATAACAAAACCATTCCAGCAATCGCAGTTCCTGAGAATAAAAATGTTCGTTTTTTCATGAGCGATCGTATGTTGTAGAACGGCTAAGTTAATGGTTAGGAATGCGCTCGATCGACTAGGAAAACTCATTCCGGATGACCGTTAGCCCCAAGCTTTTGTAGGCAATTAGCATTTCATCTGTCACAGTTGGCGCAGTGACTAGGTAAGTGAGCGCCTGAATCGATTCCACAACATAAGAAGCTGCCGTATCTAACTTTGCAGCAGTCACTAACCCGACCACTTCGGCGGCTCTCGCGATCATAGCTCGTTTTACATGAGCCTCGTTTAAGTTTGTGATGCTGATTCCTATATCTGGATGCAGACTGCAAACGCCCAGCAGACAAAGATCTGCTCGAATCATTCGTAATGCCTCGACCGTTGCAGCGCCGACGTTCACCAGTGCCTTTTTATAAAGCTGTCCGCCCAGCATCACCACCTCAATGTGGGGATGATCGGCAAGGGCGATCGCGATCGGCGGGCTGTTAGTCACGATCGTGGCGTGCAGATCCAATGGCAAGTGACGAGCAACTTGCAGTGTCGTAGTTCCCCCATCTAAAATCACAACCTGTCCCGGACGCACTAACTTTGCGGCGGTGCGGGCGATCGCTTCTTTTTCTTTAGGCGCTTGTTTCTGACGATCGGTATAGCTAGCGATCGCTGGAGAGGTGAGGAGTGCGCCCCCATGAACGCGCTGCAACAGACCTGATTCTGCCAACTCTCGCAGGTCGCGCCGAATCGTATCTTCAGAAACTTTAAGGACTGTACTCAGGTCTGAAGACAGCACCTTCTTCTCTCGCTGCAAGAGTTCTAAGATAAATTGTCTCCG
>JBBQYE010000093.1:0-10905 GCA_038208945.1 Leptolyngbyales cyanobacterium
TGCAAAACGTCGTCGATCGTTCGCGTCCGACCGTCCTCATATCTCTGCTTGTACCCATGCTGAAAGCAATTGTCATCAATTTTTGCGTTTAAAGCAGAAGTCCAATTTGCTCCAACCGATTCGACTGCGATGGTGCCGTTCCAGTCTGAGTCAAACTGATAAAGCACCACTCGATCTGCTTTGAGAAACTGACGGACTTCTTCGACGGTTGTGTTGAGAATCTCTTGAAGATTGAGAGATTGCCGAATTCGCAGAATTACGTCAGAGCACAGTTGCGCTCGCTGACTTTGCCGCCGCACTTCTTCTCCGGCTTGTTTTTTCTCTATAAATTGACCCATTTGCCGACCCAGATCAGTCGTCATCTCTAGCAAGTCTTGATCAGATTGGCGAACCTTATGACCAAAGAAGGTAAAGACACCCAAAACATGATGATTGTTTGAAACAGGAAACCCAACCGCTTGATTGAACCCTGCTGTGGGGGCAGAGGCTGATTGTAAAAAGGTTACATCCTGCATGAGATCGGTTAGCCAGACAGGTTTGTTGGTTTCCCAGACTCGCCCCGGCAACCCTACACCGGGGGCAAACGTGATTTGCCGAGATAGCGCTTCAAAGTTGGTTGGAGGGGTCAAAGGGGTCATCCAGACTTTTCCAAGTCGAAGGAGATTTGCTTGAGCATCAATGCTCCAAAACTCGCCCAACTCCCACCCTAAGGTTTGACACAGCACTTGGAGAACTCTAGAGGTTGCTTCATTGAGCGTAGAAGATTCTGCTAAGGCACGAGCAATCTTATATTGGATGCCTCGACGCTGTTCAGTCCGCTTGAGTTGGGTGATATCTCGCGCGACCAACACTACTGAATCTTGAGACAGGGGAGAAATGTTTGCCGAGAAATAGACTTCTCGCTCCTCGATCGTCAGATTATATTCACAATTTAGGGTTTGCTGAGTGCTTAAAGCCCCTTGAATGTGGCTCAAGATAATGTCAGCTTGCGCGGGTGGCAGCACATCATGCAGGGTTTTGCCTATCATGTCATCAGAAGATTTGTAGAGATTAACGGGGTTGGTTGGAGCAATTTTGATACACCGCCCGTCTGCATCTCTGACTAAAACCACATCGGTCAGTGCGGCAAAGAGTGCGCGTAGCTCTGCCTCCGAGCCTTTAAGATCTGCCTCAGCTTGACGACGTTCTGTGATATCAATTCCACTGGCAATCACATATTCAACGATGCCTTCTGAGTTGGTGAGCGCTGTGTTAGACCAGGCAATTAACCGCCGATCGCCCTGTCTCGTGAGCCAACAATTTTCATAGCTGACTGGAAAATGTCCAGATTGCAAACTGGCAAAGACTGCTTTAACTGGCTCAACTTCTTTATCAGTTAAAAATATGTCCCAGAAGGGTTTGTTTCTGACTTCCTCAAATGAGTAGCCGGTGACTTGCTCACACGTGAGGTTAAAGCGAATGATTCTTCCTTGAGCATCGAGAACAACGACCAAGGCTCCGATCGTGTCTAAGGTTGCTGCAATAAAATCGCGCTCTTGCTCTAGCGTGTCTTCGATGCGCTTACGATTGAGAATTTCGCGGTAAATAGCAAAATAGACCCGCGCCAAAATAATAAAATTTAAGCTAATGCCTAAAAAAGAAATCACGGTCGCTCTCTGAACACTGACGATCGTGGTCGTCGATCGCGCTCTTAGTGCAGCATTCTCTTGAGTCTGCATTTCGCCAATCACAGAGCGAATCTTAACCATGACTTCATTGCCATCATCAGTGCCAACAATCTGGGCGGCTGCGTCAAACCCCTGCACTCGCCGCACCTCAAGGGTTTGATTGAGTTCACCTAGCCGACTTTTGATCAGAACTTCAAGCGCATCAAGTTGACGCTGTTGTTGAGAATTGGCAAACGCCTGCGATCGTAAATCCTTGAGTTCCTGACTGATCTGTTGAACCCCCGTGTAATAAGAGCCTAAATACTGCTCTTTGCCTGTGATTAAATAGCCCCGTTGTCCAGTTTCTGCATCTGCTAGAGAAGAGAGGATTTCTGTGAGATCTAAAAGTATCTGTTGAGACTGTGCCTCTAACACGGTGCCTTGAAGAACTTGGGAATGGCTCTGCTGAGACACCACTCCGACGATCACCAAAATTGCGGAGGCTAACACAAACCCGCTCGCGACTTTAGCGAAAAAATGCCGACTTTTCTCCCATTTTTGTTTACGTGCTGTCTGAACAAGCTGCAAATCTCTGAGAGTGTGACGTAGCTCAATTTGCCGAACAATTTGATGCGCCAGCACTTTGAGAGCTTGGATCTGCTCGTGAGTCAGCGATCGAGGCACGCGATCGAGTACACAGAGCGTCCCCAGGGCATAGCCCTCGGAGGTGGTTAAGGGCACGCCTGCATAAAACCGAATGTGAGGCTCACCCGTCACGAGAGGATTATCAACAAACCGTTCATCTGCCAAAGCATTCGGCACGATCAGCGGCTCTGACTGCAAAATGGCGTGGGCGCAAAATGCCACTTTACGCGGAGTTTGGGTTGCTGCCAGCCCCACTTTTGACTTAAACCACTGCCGCTCAGAATCTATCAAACTGACTAGAGCGATCGGTGTTTGGCAAATGTGAGCCGCTAGATGCGTGATGTCATCAAACGCTCCTTCGGTTGGAGTATCTAAAATCTTGTATCGAAAGAGCGATTGAAGTCTAGCGGCTTCGTCAGGCGATGGTGGGGCTGGAATCATCTTCTTTATCTAGCAAAGTCTAAGAAAAACGGTCAAAACTCAACAGTCAGGCTCAAAGCTTTCTCCGACAAATCGCTAGGCAGAGCAGAGAAAAAATTGCCAGCGATCAGGTTTAATTGTCCTAAATCTTTGAGGAGATCGTTGCTAGAATGCCCAGTTGATCAATGGAACGCAACGGGTTGAATCACAATACCTACATTTGATTTCTGTCGGTTGTCTGTTTAGGCTATCTTGCACGAATTTATTCTTATCGAGGGTCATATTTCGTGACAGACTCAGGTCATGTAAGTTTTCGTACACTCATTTATTCTACCTATAGGGATAGCGGTAACTTCTATAGAATTATGTGCCGACATCAATTTATCTCTGTTGAATGATGGAGAAACTTAAATTAGCACGACTCCTAGATTCAGCAGGCTGTGAGTAACGAGAGAACCATCCTGTTTGAGACTTCACCACGATCGCAGACGGGCGATGTGTCAGCTCGCACAGACTAGAGAAACTCGGCTTCTACTTCACTAAGGATCGGGGACTAAATAACCTGCAAGACTTGTGAGCATCTTCTGCCCTCCTCACGGAGTGGGGCAAGCCCTCGCCAAGGAGAAGGGAGTTAGAGTCTTGTTCCCTCTCCTTGGGGAGAGGGCTAGGGTGAGAAGTTACACCTTAATAAACCCACCTCACTAAGACTAGGGCGTGTTCTAAACCTTTAGTCTTCGTTGCTATCCTGCCCTGAACTAAAGTTCGGGCTAGGCAGCATCGCAGCGAGAAAGGTTCAAAACACGCCCTAAAGCTCTATCTATAGCGGGGTGTTGGTGTGTATGGTTGGTAAGACGTTAAATCTGCCCAACTCAACCATTCGCGTTGCCCCCTAAATTTTGTGCTGCGAAAACACCGCTTACGATTTCTAATATTCTGCCTGGGAGGATGGGTTCTATTAGATGGGGTTGCTCATCTGGGAGCCGAGGCTTTTTGGTTTCAAGAAGTGGGCTATTTATCAGTGTTTTTGCTGCGGCTGACCACTCAAGGCATTTTGTGGTCGGGAGTAACTGCCCTGGCGATCGGATACTTTTTCACAAACTTAAGGCTGGCTCACCGACACAACTATTCTGAGCCGATCGAGGATATCGAAAAACCGATTCACTCAGCCATTCCGTTTAGGCTTAAGACTCTCCTACCGATTGCAGCGGGACTGAGCCTATTAATTGGCTTGATGCTGGCGCACTATAGCCAAATCGCGTTCAGCTACTGGCAAGCAGAGGCGAATCGTCTATCAACTTCAACGTTCGATACGATCGCTCTTTGGCAAATCATTCAGCAAATAAATGCTCCTTGGTATTTAGGAATTGCTTTTGCTGCATTGATTGCATTGCTGGTTTATCCTCGATTTTTACTTGCTGCGATCGCGATCGTGTTGAGCATTTTATTTGGGTTCATTGCCTCTCAGCATTGGGCAACCGTCTTACAGTATTTTCATTCCACTCCTTTTAATGCAACAGAACCGTTATTCAATCGTGATATTAGCTTTTATATCTTTGCGCTTCCCATTGCAGAACTGACTGCGTTTTTAAGTATCGGGCTTTCTCTCTACGGTTTCGTGTCTGTGCTCTTGACCTATCTGCTATCGGGCAATAGCCTGAGTCAGGGGCGGTTTTTAGGATTCTCACCCCAACAGCAACGTCACTTATATCGAGTCAGCGCAGGTTTGATGGGCGCGATCGCGTTTAGCAATTGGCTGAGTTGTTATCAACTGCTCTATTCTACAAACGGGGTAATCTATGGAGCGAGCTATACCGATGTTAAAGCAAAACTACCTGCCTACATTGTTCTGAGCCTTAGCGCTTTGGCGATCGCGCTTTACTTACTCTGGCACTCTGTCTTTTGGCAACCCAGATCAAAGCACCGTCGCTGGGCTGTGATTGCGCTGTGGCTGTTTAGTGGGTTGTCTATAGTCGGAGTTGCTTTGCCGGAAGCAGTTCAGTATTTGATCGTTCAGCCGAATGAATTGGTGCGAGAGCGACCTTATATTCAACGCACGATCGCATTGACTCGGCAGGCATTCGGGCTAGAAGCGATCGATTCGCAAACCTTCAATCCTCAAGGGCAACTCACCGAAGCCGATATTCGAGCCAATGACCTGACCATTCGCAACATCCGCCTGTGGGATCAGCGACCCCTCCTCGCGACCAATCGTCAACTTCAGCAAATCCGCCTCTACTATCGCTTTTATGATGCCAATATCGATCGCTATGCCCTGCCAACTGAAGTGGCAACTCGCAGACCGAATGCACCGAATCAGCCCTCGTCATCTGCTCAATCTGAGACAGAACGCCGACAGGTGTTTATCGCCGCACGGGAGATGGATGTGAATGCAGTGCCTCAACAGGCACAAACTTGGATCAATCGTCATCTGATTTACACGCATGGATATGGGTTTACGGTGAGTCCGGTGAATACGGTCGGGGCGGGTGGCTTACCAGAATATTTTGTCAAAGATATTGGCGACACCAATGGCGGAGCGCTCGTGACATCCAGTGAGGCGATTCGATCGGGAATTCCGATCGGGCGACCTCGAATTTACTACGGTGAGATCACAGATAACTATGTAATGACCGGAACGCGACAGCGAGAGTTAGATTATCCGAGTGGCAGTGACAATGTTTATAACTCTTACGATGGGCAAGGTGGAATCTCGATCGGCTCATGGTGGCAACGGGCATTGTTTAGCTTCTACTTAAAAGATTGGAGAATCTTTCTAACACGGGAATTTCAACCAGAAACAAAGGTCTTATTTCGTCGCAATATTAATCAGCGGATTCGGGCGATCGCGCCATTTCTCCGCTACGATCGCGATCCATATTTGGTGGCGGTAGACGCAAACAGGAATAACAAAGGTCAGTTTCCAGCCAATCAAAACTATCTTTACTGGATCGTTGATGCCTACACGACTAGCAATCATTATCCCTATTCAGAGCCAGCAAATGGCGATATCAATTACATTCGCAATTCTGTAAAAGTTGTGATCGATGCGTATGATGGCACTACTAACTTTTATATAGCCGATGCCAGCGATCCGATTATTAAAACGTGGTCTACAATTTTTCCAACCTTATTAAAGCCTCTAACAGCGATGCCAGACGCGCTGCGTGATCATATTCGTTACCCAACTGACTTTTTTAACATTCAGTCTGAGCGATTAATGACCTATCACATGACTGATCCTCAAGTGTTTTATAATCGTGAAGATCAGTGGCAGATCCCCAACGAAGTCTATGGGGCAGAATCCCGTCCGGTTGAGCCATACTACTTAATTACCAGTCTTCCTACCGTCCCGTTTGAAGAGTTTGTTTTGCTATTGCCCTACACGCCACGAGAGCGCACTAATTTAATCGCTTGGTTAGCGGCTCGATCGGACGGTGAAAATTATGGTCGCTTGTTGCTCTATACCTTCCCCAAAGAACGGCTAATCTATGGCACTGAGCAAATTGAGGCACGCATCAACCAAGACCCCGTGATTTCACAACAAATCTCGCTGTGGAATCGGCAAGGATCAAGAGCCATTCAAGGAAATTTGCTGATTGTGCCGATCGAGCAATCATTGCTGTATGTAGAACCGATTTATCTAGAAGCGACCCAAAATAGTTTACCAACCCTTGTCCGTGTCGTGGTCGCCTACGAAAATCGAATTGTGATGGCTCAAACGTTAGAACAAGCCCTGCAAGCGATTTTTCAACCAGAAGTCACCCCTGCCCCTGCGATTATCCGTCCGTTTGAGGAGCCTGCTTTGAGCAATTAAACCCTATTGTTTGTCTAACGGGCTTTAACTCCTCAATTTGTGTCCCAAAATCCACTCTTAAACTCAATGCAAAACCTACCTGAAGCGCTAGAAAATGTTTTGATTAGTACCAGCGACCCGGATGCTGTCTTTTCTGCCTTGTTGCCCGTGTTGTGTGAAGTGTTGCAGTGCGATCGCTGCTTCCTCTACTTGCGAGATCCTGATACAAATGTGGGACATACGCCTTACTGTTGGCGACGAAACCCAGCGGTTCCCGATGTCACC
This sequence comes from Leptolyngbyales cyanobacterium, assembly GCA_038208945.1. Classification (GTDB taxonomy): domain Bacteria; phylum Cyanobacteriota; class Cyanobacteriia; order Leptolyngbyales; family Leptolyngbyaceae; genus Phormidesmis_A. Next base: position 6,790 of record JBBQYE010000093.1, read on the forward strand.
AGCAAGGAGCTAAAAATAGAACCAGAGTCTTTGTCCAAAGAAGACCCGCTTTTTGCAGCGGCACTAGACGCAAAGCCGTCAATCTATGTCGAAGATGTCGAAACCGCTGATCCAACAGTCGTCAACTTAGAGTTTGAGCAAAAGTCTTTTGGGCACAGAGCTTTAGTTCATGCGCACCTACGCCAAGGCGGCATGACGTGGGGAATTCTGCAACCCTGTGTCTTCGGTCAGCCGCGAGTTTGGACAGAATTTGACCGCGATGTTATGACTCAAATAGAGCAGAAAATTACTCCGATCGCCGTTGCATACGTCAAAGAAAAGATCCCTGAATAAGATTTCCAGGGGTTATTGGGTGCATTGGAACCCTCGATCGCTAGCAGATGGGATAGGTAGTCTGCTAGCGATCTCAATGACGCTTAAAGACTGATTGACCCCGGCAATAAAACAGAGTCGATCACATGAATCACTCCATTGTCAGCTTCAACATCTGGCATGGTGACTAATGCATTATTGATTTTGACGCTGCCATTAGAAGCATCAATCTTGACATCTTCTCCTTGAGTGGTCGTTGCACTATTCATCTTGACGACATCTGATGCCATCACTTTTCCAGAAACAACGTGATATTCCAATATCTTTCTTAGCGTTGGAAGATCTTCTAGCAGCGATTCAACCGTTCCTGATGGCAGCTTAGAAAAAGCGTCATCGGAGGGCGCAAACACCGTAAACGGACCCGGACTCTTGAGTGCAGTATCAAGACCAGCCGCTGTAATAGCGGTCACTAAAGTGCTAAAGGTTCCCGCGCTCATCGCAGTATCAACAATGTCAGGCATAGTTTGAGAGTAATAATGTGTTTGAATTTACGATCGTCGCGAACTTCAAAAATATATTTCTAAAGACAAATTAGAGAATCTATCGATCGAACTAAATTATAAAATTGCTCAATCTACCCTTCGGAGTATGCGATCGTGCTAGAGAATATTCTGCACTTTTGAATCCGATACTCACCTACTGTCTAATACTCATTTGATTTTTGAATGGGACAGATTCTGTGTGATGGCAAAATCGGCAAGACGTTTCACCGAAGCGTCTTTACAGTATCGGGTAAATCCATCATCTGTTGCATTCATTGATCGATTTGGTCTGACCATCAACAGGACAAACGCAATCAGGTGAAAGCCCATTCAGGTTTCTGGTAATCGCTCGTAATCTCGCACCAAGCGCCGAAAGCGAGACATCCATCACCTCACGGACTCAAAAAACCTTCTGTGCTAACTCCAGACTTGTAGGGAACTCTACGATCGTTCACTTTCGTGATCCATTTGTCCGAATTTGCTAAGTGTCAGGGTGAAGTTAAATTCAGCCGTAATCATTGTTAGAACGTTGAGGAACTTAAATGTCTGTAAAAAAGTTGATTCTGCCTGCTGTGGCTGCGACTGCCCTTGCAGGAGGCGTGGCAGGATACCTTTATTTCAACGGGGAAACAGGCGACAGTGCAACCCCTTTAGGAATCGCTAAAGTCATTCCTAACCAGGCTTATATGGCAGCCTTTGTTTCTACAGATGAAAAAAATTGGGCAAAGCTAAAGCAGTTTGGCACCCCAGAAGCACGTCGGGCAGTCGAGAAAAGCCTTCAAGAATTTCAGCAAAAAATGCTGACCGAAACGAGCGTTGATGCAGACAAAGACCTGAAGCCCTGGGTGGGCAACCTGATGGTGGCAGTCATGCCCAGCGCCAATGTTAAAGAGCCAGATGTGGTGATGGCGATCGCTATTAAAGATAAGACAAGTGCTCTGAGCTTTGCTAACAAGTTTAAGAGCGGTGCAAAGGTCAAAAACACTGAGACGGATTATAAAGGGGTTAAAATCAATCAACTCGTGGGGGAAAAAAGCAAGAAGCCCATCTACACGGCAGTGCTAAAAGAGTCCTATCTGATGCTGTCGTCTAACAAAACAGCGATCGAGCAGTCGATCGAGACTCTTCAAGGCAGCCCCTCTTTTGCAACCAAGCTAGAAGCCACGCCGCAATCGTCTCAAACAGACAACGGAGATGCCCCTGTTGCCCGCTTTTATCTGCCTGACTATGCTGGAATGGTGCAAGCTATGAGCAGCAAGTCTACCACCCCGATGGACACCTCGACTTTAGAGCAGCTAAAGCGAGTCAAATCTGTGGTCGGCACTGTCAGCATTGATGATGTCGGATTACGCCTCAAAGGGGCGGTGATGGTTGACCCAAAAACCGCGATCGACTATAAGACTTCCCCTGGCAAAGTAGTTGCTCAGTTTCCAACTGACACGTTTGCGTTCGTGTCTGGCGCTAATCTTGACTCTTATTGGAGCCAGATGGCAGCACAAGCCAAAGACAGCCCACAGGCAAAGCAAGTGGTTGACGCGATGCGAGGTGGCAGCCAAATGATCGGTCTTGATCTCGATAAAGAGATCTTTAGCTGGATGAACGGCGAGTTTGCGATCGGTATGATGCCGCTCAGTCAAGGCATCCTGGGGCAGCTTGGATTTGGAGGGGCAATGGTGTTTAACACGAGCGATCGTAAAACCGCCGACGCAACGTTGAGTAAGCTGGACATGATCGCAAAGAGTCAATCTCTGGCGATCGTTGAGCGTGATGTCAACGGCAAAAAAGTGACTGAATGGAAAACGCCTCAAGGTGCTCTTTTGGGTCACGGTTGGCTAGACAACAACACTGTATTTATTGCAATGGGTGATCAGCTTGTGACTACGCTGTCCAGTCAAACTAATCCTTCTTTAGAAGCCAGTGATAGTTTTAAGGCGGTAACGGCTTCTCTACCTAAGCAAAATATTGGCTACTTTTACGTGAATGTGGAGAAAACCATGACTTTGATTAACAGAGTCACGTCAGTTTCTCAAAAATCAGCCATGAACCCAGAAACCACTGCGATTCTAAATTCGATTAAGGGGTTTGGTGGCACGACTACTCCAACCGACAAAGCGACGAGTCAATTTGAAGCGGTGCTGGCACTTAACCCTGCGAAGTAGCTTGAATCTCTTGATGAAGGGTGTATCTTGCTCTGATACACCCCTTACCTTAGGTGCATCATCAACCCAAACTTGTCTCAGAGCCGGACTGCAACCGACATCTGTAGGATTCGTCCTAATGTTTTAATACAATTCGATAGCGTGCCTTGCCACTATGCAGCCGTTCTAACGCCTCGTTGATCTGGTCAAAGGCAAACATTTCGGTGATGGGTTCAATCGTGTGTCGGGCAGCAAAATCGAGCATTTGATTCATCGTTGCAGGGCTACCGAGGGGACTGGCAGAAATCGACTTTTGACCGGGCATCAACGAGGTGACATGGGCACTGATCGGGTTGGGCACCACCCCCACAAAGTGCAGTCGCCCTTTAGGACGCAAACACGCGATGTAAGAGTTCCAGTCGAGGTCGGCATTCACCGTCGAGAGAATCAAATCAAACGAGTTTTCGACTGACTTTAGCGCCGTAGCATCACGAGAGTTCACAAAATGACCCGCACCTAGTTCTCTCGCTTCAGCTTCTTTATCAGAGCTAGTCGAAAACGCGGTGACATCACACCCCCAAGCGTGAAGAAATTGCAACGCCAGGTGACCCAATCCACCAATACCGATGACTCCGACCCGATCGGTAGGCTTCACGTCAAATTGCACGAGCGGATTGAAAACCGTAATGCCTCCACAAAACAACGGTCCCGCAGTCGCCGGATCGATTGCTTCGGGTAATGGTAAAACCCACGCCGAGTGAGCACGAATTGCATCAGCAAACCCACCATAACGACCGACGATCGTACCTTCTGCGGTCAAGCAAAGATTATGATTGCCCGACATACACCATTCACAGGTCATGCAGGATCGAGAGTTCCAGCCTAAGCCGACTCGCTGCCCAACTTTGAGTGTTTTGACTGAGTTGCCAACACTGGCGATCGTGCCGACGACTTCGTGCCCAGCGACTAACGGATATTGCGAGATGCCCCAATCGTTGTTGAGCATACTCAAATCACTGTGGCAGATCCCACAGTATTCGATCTTAATTTCGACTTCTTCGCCTCCCAAAACGCCCGGATCGTATTCAAAGGGTTTAAGGTCGGCACCCTTTTTCTCAGCTACA
>JBBQYE010000094.1:0-10860 GCA_038208945.1 Leptolyngbyales cyanobacterium
CCCTTCTATCAAGCCGAAAGCGAACTCCCACAGTGGACTGACGAAGATCCTGAAGAATTTCAGGACTATCAGAACTATGCGTAGAGGAGAAATCTGGCTCTACAACGCTAACCCAACCCTCGGTGACGAAATTAGCAAAATCCGCCCTGCCATTGTTGTGAATAACGATAATATTGGCACTCTGCGTCTAAAAATAATCGTCCCCGTTACAGGTTGGAATGAAGCCTTCTCCGAAGTTCCTTGGATGGTGCGTCTTGACCCTTCCCCCCAAAATCAACTGACAAAAACTTCTGCTGCTGATACCTTTCAAGTGCGATCAGTATCACAGCAAAGGTTAGTTCGGCAATTAGGGTTTACTGATGAAGCGATAATGCGATCAATTAGTCAAGCCCTTGAACTGGTCTTGAACATCGACGTATAAAAGCACTGCTATAGATCGCCTTGAAAATCATTTCCGCGATCTGTTGGTTCCAAATAGGTGAGGCTGACCTGCTCGATTTCGCTTCGGGCAACTTCTGGGGTTCGTCAGGCACCGTGGCTTTCAGCGTGGAGAAACTGTATGGTTTCAATTCTACACTTGAGAAATTCTCGCCAAGGGGAATAGCCTTTTGACGATCGCGCGGCTCCTCCAACCCAGATAAAATGAAGTAGCACCATCTCTAGCCACCTAGCAGCGAGACAATATGCCCCAAACCAAAGCCCAACCCAGCATTGAAGAGGTTAAACAGCTTGTCTTTCAACTGTCGCCGCAAGACCTCCTCACCCTGATGACTGACATCCAAGAACGGCTCTACTCAACCGAGATGATGCAAATCGCCGAAAGCGGTTTCCAAGAATGGAACGACCCAGAAGAGGACATCTACAGTGCCGAACCCTAACCCCGGCGAAATCTGGCTCGTCCACTTTCCTTTCTCTGACCTCACTTCGACAAAAGTCAGACCCGCTCTTGTTTTAGCCACCCACAGACAAGACATCATTATTCTGGGTATTTTTTCTAAAATTCCCCCAGGTGAGATGGCTAAGACGTGGATTTTAATCGACGTACCCGATCCGAATTTTGCTCAAACTGGTTTAGCTAAAGCGTCTCTACTTCGGGCTGACAAAATTGCGACTGCCCATCAATCAACTTTCAAAAGACAAATTGGGACGCTTCCAAGAGAGTTCCAGCCCCAACTTAAAAGCGCCCTTCAGCAAACCCTCAATCTATCGTGAACAGGGAAGCAGAATTTAAGTCGCCAATCCCTTTTCGTTAGCGTTTCTTACCAAACTTTGATTTCAAATCGTCTAACGTTGGCGATTTAGATTCAGAAGGAGTTTGTTTTGGTTGAATCGTTTGTTTAGAAGTCGATTGCGATTCCGGTTTGCGAATCGGTTGTGATTCCGGTTTGTGAGTCGGTTGAATATTTTCTCGATCGCCGGACTTCATCGATAGACTAATTCGCTTTAATCCCTGATTCACTTCTAAGACTCGAACGTTGACAACCTGTCCGACTTTGACAATTTGTTTGGGATCACTAACGAAGCGATCGGCGAGTTGTGACACATGCACTAAGCCATCTTGATGCACGCCCACATCGACGAACGCGCCAAAGTTAGCGACGTTGGTGACGACTCCTTCTAATTCCATTCCTACTTTGAGGTCAGACATTTCTTTCACGCCGTCCTTAAACGTGGCGTATTTGAATTCAGCGCGAGGGTCACGTCCGGGCTTTTCTAATTCGGCAATGATGTCGCGGAGAGTGGGTTCCCCGATCGTATCCGTCACATACTTTTTAAGATTTGCTTTAAGGTGATCGGCAATCTGACTCGTCTGCGTCAACGGCACCGAGAAATCTTTGGCGATCGCTTTGACTACGCCATAGCTTTCAGGGTGGACGGCAGTGTTATCGAGCGGATTATCACCTCCCCGAATCCGCAAAAATCCGGCGGCTTGCTCAAAGGTTTTAGGTCCTAATTTGGCAACTTTGAGCAGGGCTTTGCGATCTCGAAACGCTCCGTTCTGATTTCGATACGCCACAATGTTATTAGCAATGGCAGGCGAAATGCCAGACACAAACGTCAGTAATTCTTTAGAAGCCATATTGAGATCGACTCCGACATAGTTGACACAACTCTCAACCGTCTCGTCTAGCTTCTTTTTGAGCAGTTTTTGATCGACATCGTGCTGATATTGCCCAACTCCGATCGACTTGGGATCGATCTTGACTAATTCTGCTAGCGGATCTTGCAATCGCCGACCAATACTAATCGCGCCTCGGACGGTGATATCCAGATCGGGAAACTCTGCGATCGCCACATCGCTGGCAGAATAAATTGAGGCTCCTGATTCATTCACCATGACTTTAATCGGCTTTCGGTCTAGCGTTGCTAAAACTTCTGCTACAAATTCATCGGTTTCTCGTCCGGCAGTTCCATTTCCGATCGCGATTAATTCAACTTTGTGTTTCTCAAGCAGTTGCTTTAGCGCTGCCATTGCCTGAATTCGCTGTCCCTGTCCCGTGTGCGGAAAAATCGCCTGGTATTGCAAAAACTGTCCCGTTTGATCGAGAACCGCCACTTTACATCCGGTTCTAAATCCTGGATCGAGCGCCAACGTTGGCTTCATTCCGGCAGGAGCAGAAAGCAGTAACTCCCGCATATTCGACTCGAATGTTTTGATCGATTCGATGTCAGCCTCAGTTTTTTTCTCAGCCCGAACTTCCGTAATCAAAGAAGATTTCATCAATCGATTAAACGTATCTTTGAGCATCGATCGATAAAAATCTCGCACCGATTTTGCTTTGCTGCGAACCTCGGATTCTAGATAATTTAAAGCGGCATCTTCGTCAAAATCTAGACCGAAATCCAGGATACCTTCTGTCTCACCTCGATAGAGTGCGAGTAAGTTGTGAGACGCGATCGCGCTGACTTTTGCCTGAAATTTGCGATACATTTCATACTTCGTCGAGCCTTCGGCGTGGTCATTTTTGATGCTCGATCGAAACACGCCCGTCTCTAGCAAAAACTCTCGCAAATACGCTCGAATTTCTGCTTTTTCGGAGACTTCTTCTGCCAGAATATCCGCCGCCCCTTTCAGCGCTTCTTCAACGGTTTTCACGCCCTTTTCTTCCGACAAAAACTTCGCGGCTTCGTCTTCTAAAGAGTGTGCCGCCACGTTTGGTTGATTGAGCGACTTGATAAACTCCGCTAAACCGCCTAAGCCTTTTTCTTTAGCGATCGTTGCCCGCGTCCGTCGCTTAGGTCGAAACGGCAAATAGAGATCTTCTAGCTCGTTTTTCTGCAAACACGTCTCAATCTTCACCCTGAGCGACTCGGTGAGTTTGTCTTGAGACGCGATCGACTCCAGAATGCTTTTCTTGCGCTCCTCTAACTCGGTTAAGTAAGTGAACCGATCAAACAAATCGCGCAACTGCACCTCATCCATTTCTCCCGTGCGCTCTTTGCGATATCGCGCAATAAACGGCACCGTCGCTCCTTCTGCAAACAAATCCAGCGCACTTTTAACCTGAGCGGGACGCAGAGACAATTCTTCTGCTAGAAGTTGAGAGATATTTAACATGGGCAAATGTGAAGTGCAGTCGATCGAGTGAGCCAAATATAAAGCCAGAACGAGCTACCGGGAACCCGAAGGCTGAGTCTGAGTCGAAGGCTGACTAGTCGAAGGCACAACCGGAGTCGGAATCAGGGAGGGAGTGATCGGAATTGGAATCTCGTTGCCCAATGGAATAAAAGTAGGCAGCAGATCAAAAGGACGATCGCTCGCATCTAAACAAGACGCGATCGCTTGTTTGCCTCCCACTTTAAGCTGGCTATTTAGCCCCACCACACAATCTGAGAAGGTCTGAGGCAGGAGACTCCGACGACAGCTATCTAACACATCGACGATCGCGGTATCTGACACGTTTCGACGAATGCCCACCACGCAACTTGCCGCCTCAACAGGTCGTCGCACCTGACGGCACACTAACAGCGCATCCGCTCCTGACACCTTCTCATCGGCGATGCGATTGATGCAGGTGCCCAAATCGCCAGGTCTGAGCGCTTGACCACACGCATTAGCCGCCTCCGCCGCAGACAATTTGGCACGAGTCAAATCAGCCGCACACGATTCATAATCTCTGCGATCACTGCTAAAAAAAGCCTTGGCTGGAGCGATCGGCAGCGCGATCGCCACTAAACTCGCCGTCACAATTTGCGCCACAGGCAGCCGCAGCCTTTTAAGATTCATCAAATTATTCAAATTCATCATATCCACACCAGCTAGAGAAGACGGGAAAGTGCTACGTCGATCGTAGGGCACTCAGGGAAAATTGTGGCACGGAACTGCCAAGAAGCGATCGTCCTGCTCTTGACCGCCCAGATACAGCTCTCCCACGCGTGAGAAAGGAACTTTGAAATCTGGCTTCTCTATTGGGAGATGAGGGCATCTTTGAACTTCTGCAAGAAGCTTATTGGGCGTTGCTGAATCGATCTATGAAGCACAGATTTTACCCTCACCCTAGCCCTCTCCTTTTGGGAGAGGGCTAGAGTTCTAGTTCCCTTCTCCTTTTAGGAGAGGACAAAGCTTTCGCCCCACTTTGTGAGGAGGGCATCTCCTATCTGCATTCAGCAACGCCGCTTGTTGATCTCGGACATCACGGATGATAATCCGAGATCAACTCTGACAGAAGATTAGGCAGTGTGTTAAAACACTGGTTTTCGTTGCTATCCTGCCCTGAACTGAAGTTCGGGCTGATGGTGGCAAGTCCGTTAAAGCGGACTGAACGCGAGTCGGGTCAGATCCTAAGTCCGTTTTAACGGACTTTCCCAAGCTAGCCGAACTTCAGTTCAGGGCGAGGCAGAGTCGCAGCGAGAACGGTTTAAAGCACGCCCTAGTCCATCTGCTATCTAGCCGCCCCTAATTCATTAAGCACGTTGAGCGCCCGGTCAACCACTTTCGACGACAAACGATGCCAGCGTGCTGATCGTGGCTTCGGGTTCGCGAATGGTAGAAACGACTCGATAGTCACTCTGCCAATGCTTGCGATTCAGATCACATCGGATATATCCACGCAAAGCCCCATTAAAAAAATTTTGAGGGTCGGGGAGGAGCGGTTTGGCTTGAGTCAGCAGAAGGGCAGGGCGCTTCGCTTTGTTTGGGCTGCATAACTGCGATCCGCCGACTGTGATTTTCTCTAGAGTCTACCTCTATCTATAGGATCTAACCCTACTATGGGTTGATAGATTTCTTAACCTGAAATGTGAATATATAGATATCACAACATTTATGGCGTTAGAAAGAAAAATGTCGAACATTGTTCTAGTTGATGATAACGAAGTGGGTGTGATGAACGTTCAACGAGCGTTTAGAAAGAACGCCATTCCCGATCCACTATTTGTTGCTGATAGCGAAATTGAGGCACTAGAGATGCTGCGCGGCAACCCACCTGTCGTCCCTCTTACCGTCGCCTGGTCTGGTTAGATTTGAATATGCCTCAAACAGGAGGAATTGAGTTTTCGTGAGAAACGAGGGCTGACGAAACCCTTAAATCCATCCTGTCATTGTGCTTACAGCCTTTAATGAAGACAGCGATAAAGTAGATGCCTATCAACTTTATGTTGCGGGCTACACTCTCAAACCAGTGACGTTTTCTAAGTTTCTTGAGTCAATGGTGGCGCTCAGTAAATATTGGATGCTGTGTGAAATGCCGTAATGGAAGACCTTATAAAGATTTTAGTTGTGGATGATGATGTGGCGGACCGCATAGCTGTGCAGCGATCGCTACAAGATGCGGGTGTCCAACTTCGAGAAACGGTAGAGGCAGCAGACTGTGCATCCGCGATCGCCATTCTAGAACAAGACGATTTCGACTGTGCGCTGATTGACTACCATTTGCCCGATGGAGATGGGCTGAGTTTGGTGCAGCAGATTCGCGATCGGCAGTTTTCGATCGCGTTAATCGTGTTGACGGGGCAAGGCGATGAGCAGCTTGCCGTAGAGTTGATGAAGGCAGGTGCCAATGACTATTTGGCTAAAGGCAAGCTGTCGCCCGAAAACTTGTCTCGCAGCTTATGGAGCGCGGTGCGGGTGAATCGAGCCGAGCACCAAACTGCTGAGGCAACGCAAAAACTCCGGGCGAGTGAAGAGCGATATCGACTCGTCTTAGAAGGCTCAAATGATGGCATTTGGGATTGGTATATCTGCGACGATCAGGTTTTTTGCAACGATCGTATGTTAGAGATCATTGGGCGATCGCGGGAAGAAATCGGCACCGCTCAAAGCGCGTTTTTTCGACTAATTCACCCCGACGATCAAGAGCGAGTTCTAGGAGTGATGCGCTCGCATCTCCTGCAAGACACCCCGTTTGATGTCGAGTTTCGGATGCAACACGCGTCGGGCAATTATCTCGATTGCACCTCACGGGGCAAAGCCCAACGCGATCAGCACGGTCAGGTTTTTCGGATGTCGGGTATTGTGAGCGATATTACGCAGCGCAAGCAAGCACAAGAAAAAATTGTTCAGCTAAATCGCGATTTAGAACGTCGAGTCACCGAACTGCAAATACTGCTGGATGTGATTCCGATCGGAATCGGCATCGCCAAAGATGTCGATTGTGAACGGATCAAGATTAACGCGACTATGAGCGCACATTTAGGAATTTCGATTAACGAGAATGCGTCTAAAAGTCGCCCAGATGCCGAGCAACTTTCCTATAAAGTCTACCGAGATGGCAGACAGCTCGCAGCGTCAGAGCTTCCCATGCAGCGATCGTCGGCAACGGGCGCTCCGGTTTCTGGCATCGAACTCGACATCGTTCAGCAGAATGGCAAAGTGGTCAAACTGGTGTCAGAAGTTGCCCCCTTGTTTGATGAATATGGCAATTCAAGAGGCTGCATCGGGGCGTTTTTGGATATCACCGATCGCAAGCGCACCGAAGACTCACAGCGTTTTTTGGCAAACGCCAGCACGCTCCTAACGTCTTCTCTCAATGCCTCAACCATTTTAGAAAATCTCGCTCAACTGTCGGTTCCATATTTGGCAGATTGGTGCATGATTCACACGCTGCAAGACGAACAGCCGCAGCTAGTTGCCTTATATCATGCAGATCCGCGAAAAGTAGTGGCGTTTGAAGACTATCGACAACGCTATCCGATCGACCTTAACTCGATGGATGCTATTCCAGTCGTGTTGAAAACTGGACAGCCAAGGTTTTATCCCCAAATTTCTAATGATTTGCTCACAGACTTGACTCAAGATGCTGATCATCATGAACGGGTCAAACAATTTGGATTTGAATCTGCGATGATCGTGCCGCTCCTTGCCAGAGAGCGAATTTTAGGGGCTATTACCTTCGCCATGATGGTGTCAAAACGACACTACGCAGCGACCGATTTATCACTGGCAGAAGATCTCGCCCGTCGTGCTGCTCTTGCTGTTGATAACGCCCGTCTCTATCAAGCCACTCAAAAAGCCGAGCGCAATCTTCGCAAAGCGATCGTGATTCTGGGTGAACAACAGCAGCAGGTAAGAACGCTACAGCGGTTAACGGATCTTCTCAATCAGCGCTTGACCGATTTACCTGGGTTGCTGCAAGTCATGATTGATGCGATTTGTGATGCCATTCCCAACGCTGAGTTTGGGTTAATTGTGCTGCAAAATCCTCAAACTCAACAGCTAGAACTGACGGCAACGACTGGACTCGATCGCGGCGAGTTTGCAATTGACGAAGCCTTCTATCGCGGTGATGGCTTGTTAAGACAAGTCTTTGTCACTGGCAAGACCCATCTGATTCAGGCAGGCGAATCGGATGACTCCTCACCCGATCGTCTTCCGATGTCTCTCTGTGCGGTGACGATCGAATCGGCTCAAGCAGGGCGGTTGGGCGTGTTAGCGATCGGAAACTGGGAAGAAGCCACTGCCTTTGGCGAAGAAGACTCGCTGATGCTGGTCGCGTTTGGAGAGCAAGCGGCGATCGCGCTGAATAATGCTCAATTGATCAACGAGCTTGAAGAGCGAGAAGTCCGGTTAGAGATGCAAAACGCAATTTTGGCACAGCAAAATCAGGCGCTAGAAAATCAGCGGCAGCAGATCCAACTGCAAAACCTAAAATTAATTGAGGCAGCCCAGCTAAAGTCGCAGTTTTTAGCCACGATGTCTCACGAATTGCGAACTCCGATGAACGCCATTATGGGATTCTCTCAGCTCTTGCTGCGGCAAAGTCAACTTCGACCCGCGCAGTTAGAAATGGTCGATCGCATTCTCAATAACGCCAAAAACCTATTAGCGCTGATCAACGACATCCTCGACCTATCCAGAATCGAAGCCGGACGGCTAGAGCTAAGACTCGATCGCTTTAATCTTTCTGATTTACTCACTTCGACGACCTCAGAGCTACGATCGCTCGCCGACCAAAAACAGTTGCTTTTAAACGTGAAGTCTCACCTCGAAGACTCCTGGGTGATCAATGACAGTGTTCGACTTCGACAAATTTTGGTGAACTTGCTGTCGAACGCGATTAAGTTTACAGATTTTGGCACTGTCGAGGTCGAAGTGTGGGGGTTAGCGGACGATCGGCTTGTGATTTCAGTCCGCGATACCGGAATTGGCATCGCTTCAGAGGATCTGACGCGCATTTTTGATGAGTTTCACCAACTCGATCAATCAACCACTCGTCGTCACGCAGGCACGGGGTTGGGATTAGCAATTACAAAATGGCTGGTGCAAATGATGGGCGGCACGGTTCGCGTCGAGAGCCAGCTAGGAGAAGGTTCAACTTTTCGAGTCGAGTTGCCCAGACGGGTAGAGCGGCAGAAAATTGATTAAAACGATCGTTCTCTAGAGCGTGGTTTAACACTTTCTCGCTACAATTCTGCCTCGCTCTGAACTGAAGTTCGAGCTAACAAGGGAAAGTCCGTTGAAACGGGCTGAAGATTTGACTTAATTTGCGTTCAGTCCGTTAAAACGGACTTACCACTACTAGCCCAAACTTCAGTTCAAGGCGGGACAGCAACGAAGACCAGAGTTTCAAAACACTGCCTAATCCTCTAATCGTTCTGCAATTCTGAGTTTTGCCGATCGTGCTCTAGGATTTTCTTTTAACTCGTCTTCTTGAGCAATGATCGGTTTTTTGGTCAGCACTCGCAATAATGGTGACTCCTTTAATCGGTGTTTCACAATTCGATCTTCTAAACTGTGAAAACTAATCATCGCAAGTCTGCCATCGGGTTTGAGCCACTGCGGAGCCTGATTGACAAACGTTTCTAACACCGTGAGTTCTTGATTAACGGCGATGCGAAGTGCTTGAAAGACACGAGTTGCGGGGTGAATGCGCCCGTAGCGATATTGACGGGGCACTGAATGCGCGATCGTCTCTGCCAATTCGGTTGTCGTCTGTAAGGGTCGCCGCTCTACAATGCGTCGGGCAATGCGTCGCGAAAGCCGTTCCTCGCCATAGGTGTAGAAAATATTGGCGAGTTTGGTTTCATCCCAGTGGTTGATGATCTCGGCAGCGGTGAGTGATTGCCCGCGATCCATTCGCATATCTAGCGGAGCCTCGTGACGAAAACTAAAGCCCCGATCGGCAATATCAAACTGAGCAGAACTCACGCCCAAATCTGCCAGAATGCCGTCAAACTTTGTTTCTCCTGGATTGAAACTGGCAAAATTGCTGTGCTGAAACGTGACTCGGTCGCCAAATTCCGCTAGTTTTTGGGTGGCAGCGGCGATCGCCTGATCATCCTGATCGAGAGCAGTCACCCGCACCCCATCTGCCGCCGCTAAGATGAGCGATGTATGTCCACCTCCGCCCACGGTTGCATCTAAATAGTGACCGTCAGGACGAATTGCCAACCCTTCGATCACCTCCCGATGCAGCACTGGAATGTGCAAAAACTCAGGCGCGATCGCCAAATCAGAATCATCCAACCCAGAAGTCATACTTTCAGCCATCCAAACACGTCGCTCACTCTTAACTCTAAATCCTTCACCATGTCGGGAACGGGCAATTTTTCATCAGATTCCTCAAAGAATATCGGCTGTTGCCCCGATGGATACACCAGAATCGATCGGGCATCAGGGTCAATCAGCCAACCTGCGCGGCATCCGTGGCTGAGACAGTGCAAAATATTTCTCGTTACTTTAGTGGGACTCTGATCGGGAGAGAGAATCTCGATTGTCCAGTCAGGAGCCACACCAAACACGTTCGCAATATCCCCATTTTCATCAAGCGGAATTCTCTCCCAGGTAAACACCGCGATATCAGGAACGGTCGATCGCTCCCCAAACGTGCATCGTAGCTCTGGAAACGCATAGGCAATTTTTTGGGGTTTGGCGATCGTATTCACAGCGCTGACAAACTCTTCCTGAAGTTTGCTGTGCTTTCCTTGCGGCATTGGCTTTTGAATAATTTGACCCTTCACAAATTCATTAGCAGGCTTTGTCTCTGGCAGTTTTAGAAATTCTTCTAGAGTCAGCGTTTTTTGGAGTGCTTGTACCATCTGTGTTCATCGTTGAGCTTGTCCGTCTCTCTCATCTTAGAAGCATCGGTTTGGTCTAACATCGACTCACCTCTATTGATTTTCTGCAAAAACTTCATTGCCAGCAAAATCTATCCTCGTCAACGTTTGCAGCCAGCGCTCTCTATAATTAAGAAGGCGAACATCAAGTGAGCAACGATATACATAATTATCATCCGAGACTGAAGTAGGGCTATTCCAAAATCTCTAAGGGAGAGGCTGAACATCTATGGCAATGCTCGAAACCAAAACCGAACCCATGATTCTCAACATGGGTCCGCACCATCCCTCAATGCACGGAGTGATGCGATTGATCGTCACCCTTGACGGGGAAAACGTGATCGACTGCGAACCCGTGATCGGCTA
>JBBQYE010000095.1:0-10716 GCA_038208945.1 Leptolyngbyales cyanobacterium
CGCGATCGGCGTATTGAGATGTTGCATCAACGCCCACCCTGTAGCCGCAGAAGTTAGACCAAGAGCAATTATCATCATGGTAGATTCCCTTAAGAGACCTGGCTTTGAAGAACTCCGCCCTGGAATTAAAGTTCCAGCCAAGGAAACCATCCTCTCGCCAAAGTTTTACACCACAGACTTTGACGCAATGGCGAAGATGGATATCTCGCCCAACGAAGATGAACTGAGAGCGATTCTCGAAGAGTTTCGGGCTGACTATAATCGCCATCACTTTGTGCGCGATGCCGAGTTTGACCAATCGTGGGACAACATGGATTGGGATGTCCGAAAGCAGTTTGTAGAATTTTTAGAGCGGTCTTGCACCTCTGAGTTTTCTGGCTTTCTGCTCTATAAAGAACTCAGCCGTAAGCTAAAAGACAAAAGCCCGTTGCTGGCAGAATGCTTTGGGCTGATGGCTCGTGACGAAGCCCGTCATGCTGGCTTTCTCAACAAAGCGATGTCAGACTTTAATCTGTCGCTCGATTTAGGGTTCTTGACCAAGAGCCGCAAATACACCTTCTTTAAGCCAGAATTTATTTTCTACGCGACTTATCTCTCCGAGAAAATTGGCTACTGGCGCTACATTAGAATTTATCGTCATCTTCAAGCCAACCCTGACAAGCGGATCTATCCGATCTTCCGCTTTTTTGAAAACTGGTGTCAGGATGAGAATCGCCACGGCGACTTTTTCGACGCGATCATGAAGGCGCAACCGCAATATCTCAACACCTGGAAAGCGCGGCTTTGGTGTCGGTTCTTCCTATTGGCGGTCTTTGGCACGATGTATATCCGAGACACTCAAGAACCTGGCTTCTATGAAGTGTTGGGGATTGATGCTCGTGAATATGAGACCTATGTGATTCAGAAGACGAATGAAACCGCAGGGCGAGTGTTTCCGGTGATGTTGAATGTAGACAGCCCAGAGTTTTATCAACGCCTGGATGTCTGTGTGCAAAACAACCGCGATTTGGCAGCGATCTCCACGTCTAAAACGCCTAAAGTGCTGCAAATCTTCCAGAAGCTGCCTCTCTACGCATCAAATGCGTGGCAACTGCTGCGGTTGTATTTGATGAAGCCGATTAACTCTGCTGTGGCTCAAGGTGTTGTGCGCTAGAAAATTCGTTGATTTTTGCTTGAAGGCGGCTCTGATGAATCGGAGCCGCTTTTTTGTCTGGATTTAACTGTTGTGCCAATTTCACTTTTGAATGTGGCAGATTGTATGTCGTGGCAAAATCGGCAAGACGTTTCACCGAAACGTTTCTACAGCGTCGGGTGAATCCGTCATCTGTCGAACTCATTGGTCGATTTGGGGTCAGACCATTCATCGAGCAGCGCTTCTAGAGCCGCTTTCATCTCGTTAGGGTTAGTCGTGGTTGTGCCAAATTGACGAACCACGATGCTGGCGGCGAGATTACCTAAAACGGCGGCTTCCCAGAAGGTGGCTCCGGCAGCGAGACCGAGGGTGAGGGCAGCGACGACGGTATCACCTGCACCTGTAACATCATAGACATCGGTGCGATTGAACGCGGGAATATGCTGTTCAGTGCCGTCTCGATCGAACAAGGTCATTCCCTGATCGCCTCGCGTAATCAAAAATTGCTGTGCCTGGGTCAGATTTAATAAGTCCCTTCCCGCTTGAGAGAGGGTGGCAGCATTGGTGATTTTGTAGCCAACTGCGAGTTCTGCTTCGGGCAGATTAGGCGTAAAGAGCGTCGCTTTTTGGTAGCGATCGAGTCCAACCTGAGCGTCAACGATGGCGAGAGGATGAGTCAGCACTGCATCAATCACAGGCTGCGTAAGAGTGCCATCGCCATAGTCAGAGCAGACGATCGCATCCACCGTTTTAGCCTGCTGATAAATGTAGTCTGCAAGCTGCTGCTGAAGGTCGATCGACGGCAGATCATCAGACTTGCGATCGATTCTCACAATCTGCTGAGTGACGGACTGACGGGCGTGTCCAGAGATGCGCGTTTTGGTGATAGTGGGACGATTGGGATCAAGAAAAATGCCCTGCGTGTCAATTCCTGCGTCTAGAAAGATCTGCTGGATGGTTTGCCCCTGCTGGTCCTTACCCAACAGACCGACTGCTTTCACTGTGGCTCCCAATTGAGCAAAATTATAGACCGCATTGGCTCCACCTCCTGGAACCTGCCGCGTCGTTTCGTGCCGCAAAATCAATACCGGAGCTTCACGAGACACCCGCTCAACCTGTCCCGTCATGAATTCATCTAGGGTCAAATCGCCAACAATCAGAATTTTTGCCTGAGCAAACTGGTCGATCAGGTAAAACAAGCGATCGGCAGATTGCCGAAGTTGAGCGGTGAAACCAGCATCTAGGGACATAGCAAGTGATTCGTAGCGATCGACGTTCCATTGTCGCTCAATTGAGAACGTTTTTAACGTCATTCTTGGGTCAGGATGAGCGCCCCAAAACTGGGAAGATCGATCGCTAATTGATGATCTTTTGCTTCAAATTGCTCACCCGTCCACGATCGCCAATTGCCATCTGCCGGAAACGAAGAAATCGAGTAATTCTCGTAGGGCTGCTCTGAGAAATTGAGAATGACGACTCGATCGCCCGTTTCAGCCCAGCCACAAACGTCAGCACTTAATGCAGCTATTGCCACACAAACACTTTGGCTTTGTGTGGTCCTAAATCAGTCATCAGGTGACGATCGCCCACCTGCACGTCATAGTTACCCGTCCACTCGTGCCAGATGCCGTCTTCAGGAAAGTCAGGAACGCTGTAACCTCCTAAAAACTGATCTGAGAAATTAGCAACCACCACGACACGAGAGCCTTCACCGTTCCAGCGAATGTATGCCAACACTTTTGAGTCAGGGTTTTCGTGGAAGAAGGCAATTTGCCCAGTGTAAAGCGCGTGATTGTGTTCGCGCAGAGCAATCAAACCCTTGTAATAACCGTAGAGATTTTTGTTTAAGTCGCGGCTCAACAATGTCCAGTCAATCTTGGATTGGTCTTGAGTTTTGTAGTGATATTCGCCAAATTCTTCGCCCATCCACAGCATCGGGATGCCCACCGCCGTCATTAACAGCGAGATGCCGAGCTTGATCTGACGAAAGGCTTCTTCACCGAGAATGCCACGATCGCCCAGTTCTGCCATCACATGATTGTGGTCGTGATTGGTCAGATAGTTGACGGCATCGGTTGCGTAAGGATAGGTGACATCGACTCATTGATCTGGCTCAAAAAACCAGCTTTTTGACTGCACTCAAAACTTGTATTGATAAGTCACATCTTTTAGGTCAACGTTGACTCTAAAACAACCATCTTTCCCTTTCTTCATGGGTATTTCTTTCCAATCAGCAAAAGAGCCTACTAATAAAACTCCCTGGTTGTATGGGGTAGATAAATTAAATTCGATAGCACTTGTCGTGCAACTCCCAAGAGTGGAGATGTAATTACGCTCAGATCAAACCTGGTATATTGTTTAACGATCGTTTTAACTAAGACATCTTGCTCTTGTGGGATAGTTTTCTTCTAGTCTTTTGCGCTCTATATCTTGCGAAGTAGGTCTTCAGTTAGAGTTGCCAGCAAGTGAGATTGAGATGTTGATTTGAGGTGACGATCGCCCCAACAAAGTCTTCTTCAAGGTCTAATTCTCGAAGGTGCCAATCTGCAATGTTTCCTTGAGGAATCTTTTTTAAACACGCTTGTTTTGAACTCAGAGAAATTTCTAACTCTTGCAGCTTCGCGAGTCCGTCGCCTGTCGCTTTGAGATAGGCTTCTTTGCAAGCCCAGTAACGAAAAAAGGTACGAGACTGTTGATTTATCGGTAAAGCTGTGATCGCGGCGTATTCGTTCGACGTGAAAAAACGCTGAGTTAAAGAGTCTAGATCTGCGATCGCTCTAATCTGTTCTAAATCAACGCCAACCGGACGATCGAGGGCAACTGAATAGAGTGCTAATCCTTGAGAATGGGCGACGTTGAACTGCAAAGATTGATCTGCAAGAAACGGTTTACCTTTTTCGCTGTAGAGAAACTGCACTCGATCGGGTTCGATTTGCAGATAGCGACCGAGAAGCGATCGCAGAATGCCGCGTCCGGCAATAAATCGCTGGCGATGTTGGACAAACCGAAAGCGATCGGCGCGAATTTGCTCATCTGATGATAGAAGTATTGCAAAACGTTCGATAGATTCGGTTGGCAAATCAAGGGTCGATCTCCACACATGAACCTCGTCATTTTGCAGCCTCAGATTAGTTGGGGGACGCATCCAATCGCTTTGTTTCTTCATCTTCAAACCGATGCGGGTTGTTGACGAATGGCTTCTGTTCTCAACTGCTCAATCACGGGAGGACGCAGTGCGAGATAGGCGATCGCCCCAAACAAAGGCACCAAAGAAACCGCCCAAAAAACTCGTTTGTCAGTCAATCCTCTCCGCGCCATGTCATCTCCTAATAACGTCGGAAAGAGGACACATAGTAAACAAAAATCTAAACTCATCACATGAATAAATCGGCTGGTTTGCCACTGCTGCACAAAGTCACTCCAATCGCCTTGAGTCACGCCGTAGACAACCAACGCGATCGCTCCGAGCGCAATAATCGCCCCAGTCCAGCGAGAGTCTAACAGTTTGAGAAACCAGTTTTTTTGTCCTGGAAACGTCGGATTAGGTTTGCGAAAAATCAGGTAGGGCAGAATCGCAAACGCCCCCACTGCAAACGATGCTGCCGAAAATAGCCATGCAGGAAGTTTTTGTCCTTTGCCGTCTAGATACATCACGCAACTATAGATTATGGGAAACACACCCATAATGTTAAACAGCGCCACGATTAAAGGATTAACGCCTTGAATATTTCCGGTAGACAGATTTTTAATCAGGTTGATCGTGTTGGGACTATCGGGCGGCGCAAGCAAAAAAGCATAGCTAACAAATCCGACCCAAATCAGGGTGAGGGCGATTTTTTTGAACATGAGGCTCGAAAATAATAGAGAGTGATTCTAGTTTAAGCCTTATGACCGAAGAGACCGAACGTTATGGAATCATGCTGGTGACGGCGGGTTCGCGGCAGGAGGCAGACGCGATCGCAGAGTCCCTCATTCAGGCAAAACTCGCAGCTTGTGTAAATCTGCTGCCAGTGTTTTCAATTTACACCTGGCAAGGAACGATTCATCGAGACGAAGAGTGGCAACTGCTAATCAAATCTGAACGATCGCGATTTAGCGAACTAGAAGCCAAGATTCGAGAACTTCATTCCTATGATGTGCCAGAGATCATCGTACTGCCGATCGTCGCCGGATCTCAGCCCTATTTGCAGTGGATCTCTAGTCAAGTCCAGGAGTAACCTTGAGAGTTGCAATTCTGGATTAAGCTGATTCGCAATTGATTCTTCAAAATCATCATGATTCGCGACGCTGTTGAAGCTGATTTGCCCTCGATCGTCACCATTTACAACGCAGCAATTCCCTGCCAGGTGGTCACCGCAGATTTTGCGCCTGTGACGATCGAGAGTCGTCTCGCCTGGTTTCAGGCTCACACCTCTAGCCGCCATCCGCTTTGGGTAATCGATATCAACGGCACTGTCGCTGGATGGCTCGGATTTCAGCCGTTTTATGGCCGACCTGCCTATCAAAGCACGGCTGAGTTGAGTCTTTACGTTCACCCAAATCATCAGCGCATGGGGATTGGACGAAAACTTTTGGAGCGATCGATCGAGACGGCTCCATCTCTCAAATTAGCTACTTTGTTAGGATTCATCTTTGCCGACAATCATCCTAGCCTTAAGCTATTTCAGCAGTTTGACTTTGAGCGGTGGGGGTATTTGCCCAGAGTCGCCAAGTTTGATAAAGGAGACCAAGATTTAGTGATTCTCGGTAGACGGATTTAGGGCGTGTTTTAACTTGGACGATTGCAAACCCTGTAGGTGAACGGATTCCACGAACCCAAAATTCTAGAGCGATCGGCGTGAAGTCTTAGGCATGTGATAAGCCGTGATTGCGATCGCTCCATCTGGGCTATAAACAGCTTCGGCTCTGGCAACTATCGGATGACTCCACCAAACTTTGATGCGATTGCTGTAGCCTGCCCCACTGAGGAGCGCGTCAAAATCTTAAGTAGGCAATACTTCCATTGGATAGGTGGAATTCCATCTATCAGACGCTAATCAAGAGTCACAAGAGCCGCGATCGGGGCTGTAGGACGACTTCCGGTGGCAAACTTCAGTGAAACGTCAGGAATCACCATCGTTTTAGCGCGGTGATTATGTCAATCTAGATAGGTGAACTTTCTCACTGCCTATAAACTTTCTGCATGAAGCGTTCCAAAAACCTCTTTCGCACCCTAATAGTCCTCGGCGCACTGGGTCTCACAGCTTTAGCAGCCGGAGGTTATTGGTATGTCTTTGTAGCAGGGGCACCGCAAATCGACCCTCCTCAAGCCGAACCGGAAACCGGACTTGTTTTTCGAGTGCAGAATTTTAACAGTGACGCGATGGGTCAGCGACGCTATGGGGTCGTCTTACCTCCTGGTTATAACAAAAACCCAAATCAGCGCTATCCCGTGATCGTGCTGCTGCACGGCGGGCACGGCAGTGAGCGAGACTTTGAAGACAAAGCGGCTCTGACTTCAGTTCTGCATGACCTCTACAAAGCGCACACGCTTCCCCCTGCGATCGTCATCACACCAGACGGCAACGACAGTCGGGGCACGAGTCCCTTCTGGGACCCTCAATATTACGATGGAGACAATGGCAGAGTCGCCACCTTGATTGGCTCAGATCTGGTCAACGAGATCAAAACTCGCTATCGATCGCTCAATGAACCCCAATTTTGGGCGATCGGAGGATCATCTTCGGGCGGATGGGGTGCGTTAAATATTGGGTTGCGCTATCTCGATCAATTTCACATCTTTTTCAGCCACACGGGCTATTTTATTGACAACAGTGGTGCAGCAAACAGTCCACAACTCTTCGTTCAGCAAGTTCCCCTGGAGACTCGCCCTCAGTTGCGGGTGTACTTAGATGCCGGGAAAGAGGATGCTAAATATCTACAAGCTACTCAGCAATTTCATCAAACTCTTGATCGGCTGAAGATTCCAAATGAGTTCCATGT
This sequence comes from Leptolyngbyales cyanobacterium, assembly GCA_038208945.1. GTDB lineage: Bacteria > Cyanobacteriota > Cyanobacteriia > Leptolyngbyales > Leptolyngbyaceae > Phormidesmis_A. Next base: position 7,115 of record JBBQYE010000095.1, read on the forward strand.
CTTTCCGGGAGGGCACGGGATCGTTGGGAAAAATGTAGGTTGGAATTATTGGCATAAACATCTGACAAACTCGTTGAGCTTTGTAGGGAAACAGTTTAAAGCCGCTCTTCCTAACTCTAAGTCTGATGCCACCTCTCCAGAAAAACCGAGTATGCAGGCAGCCAATCAGTCCAAGACAGTAGAACCCCTGCCTACATCTTCTCCGGGAGACTTTAAACCATGAGTGCTAAGGGTCAGCGCAAGATACAGCCCCTCGCGATCGGGCTAACCCATCGCACGCGCATCGCCCTATGGACGGTCTCAATCTGGACAGGTTTAGTCGGTTTAGTTAACGTAGTGTCTGCGGTCTCACCTAGCCTACCCGGGCGAGTCAGGTGGCTGATGCCTCTGTTCCCGTTTCCGATTCGAGCAGGTGGACACGTCTTTGCAGCGTTGACGGGCTTTTTGCTCCTGACGTTGGCAGCCAATCTTCTGCGCCGTAAGCGGGTGGCTTGGCTGCTCACAGTCGCATTGTTGGGCATCACGATCGCCAGTCACCTTATCAAAGGGCTGGACTATGAAGAGGGTTTACTGGCGATCGTGCCTCTGATCCAACTAATCGTGATGCGGAAGACCTTTACGGCTCGCTCCGATCGCCCGTCTATCTTTCAAGGCATTCGCGTTCTGATTGAAGCGTTAATCTTCACCGTGGCTTACGGAACGGTTGGTTTTTACATTCTCGACGGCAGATTTAATGTTAATGGTGAGCCTGTTAACTTTGGTTTGCTTGCGTCGATCGAGCAAACGCTGGCAATCTTCTTTACTGAAGATAACGCGGGGTTAGAACCTACGACTCGGTATAGTGCATTCTTCATCAACTCTATTTACATCGTGGGAGCCGCCACGTTAGCCTACGCGTTGTTCATGCTATTGCGTCCAGTGTTGCTAAGAGGCGATCCAGCAACGATCGCTGAGCGTAGACGAGCCAGAGATTTGATTGACCGATATGGACAGACTTCTCTAGCGCGGTTATCGTTACTGAAAGACAAATCTTACTATTTCAGCCCGTCTGGGCAGAGTGTGATCGCTTATGTTGCCAAAGGTCGATCGGCGATCGCGCTAGGTGATCCTATCGGTGCTTCTGACGATCGAGTCGAAGCCATTCTCTCCTTCAGTCAATTTTGCGATCTCAACGACTGGTTTCCTGCATTTTATGAAACCTCAGCCGATCAGTTAGAGCGCTACTGCACACTAGGATTTCAGCAGATTCAAATTGGCGAAGAAGCGATCGTCGATCTGACCACGTTTACGCTCAAAGGAAAAGCTGCGCAAAATCTCCGCACCGCGCTGAATCGATCCGTCAAAGCAGGCTACCGTTTCAACCTTTATGAATCGCCTATTCAGCCAGAATTATTTCAGCAGTTAAAACCTGTCAGCGATGAATGGCTCAAAGACAAGCAAGGGTCAGAAAAACAGTTTTCGATCGGCTGGTTTGATGAAGACTATCTGCGAGATTGCTTGATCGCGGTCGTCTACGATGCAGATAATCAGGTTGTCGCCTTTGCAAACTTATTGTCTGGCTATAATCGCCGCGAAGTCACGATCGATTTGATGCGTCACCGATTAGATGCCGAGAAAGGCACAATGGATTTTCTGTTTGTCTCAATGTTTCAGCATTTTAAAGAGGCAGACTACGACAGTTTTAACCTCAGTCTTTCGCCCTTAGCAGGCGTTGGTGCAAAGCCAAGTGCCCGCAGAGTTGAGAAAGCCTTGAACTATTTATTCAATCACCTCAACCAGTTTTATAACTTCAAAGGGTTGCACCAATTCAAAGAGAAATTTCAGCCTAGATGGGAGCCACGCTATTTAGTATTTCCAAGTAGATCTGCTCTACCAGAGGTGATTTTAGGATTAGTCAGAGCCGATTCGGGCGATCGCTTATTTGAGTATTTTCAGCTTGAATATTTGAAGCAGTCGATCAGGGCATTCTTCGATCGTTGACTCTAATCAATCCTTCAAACAGCATTAAATCGTTAATGGCATAATAAGAGGTCTAGTTTCATCAGCGAGATCAACCACTTCTAGAAAGTCTTCCCAAGACTTAAGCCTGAGTGATTACATAAACGCATTTGTCTTAATTCCTGCTCCCAGCACATCTGTCACGCTCTACAAATTACCCAGAGAAACGAGCCGGAGTATTGCTGATAATTATGTTTCGTGAAGAATCTAGCCTTAGTACATGTTCACCCACTAACATCTTCCAAGGATCACACTTCTGGTCAAAATGGTACTTGCTCTTCTGGTCGAAATGATACTTGCTATTTTTATCGCTTAGGAACATTTACCCAGGTTCCGGTCTCGTTTGACTCGTGCGCCAAATCCATTAAGAGCTGCGAATAAATCCCTTCTTGCAGCGAGGGCGGCAGAGACTCGCGACGATCGAGACTCAACACAAACTGATCCACCACCCGAATAAAAGGCGCAATTCTGCCGTCAGCGTAGACTTGAGAAAACGCAAGACGTTTAGGAATCTCTAGCTCCGCCAACGGCTCCTCATGCTGACTACCCGACAACTTGAAGCCATGCACATAGTCTTTTTGATTGTCACTGCCGAGAATCAGCGTGCCCCGATCGCCATACACTTCGACCCAATGCCCGCGCCCTTGATAGGTCGCTGCACTTAAGCAAATCTGACACGGAGTCCCATCCGCTAACTCAAGCATTATCAGGCAAGTGTCATCGGCATCAACAAGCTTCAACTGTCCAGAATTGAAATCAGGTCGCTCTGGAACTGAAATGTGTAGACGTGCGCATAGGCGATCAATAGAGCCAAACAACCAGGCGACGTAGTCAAAGGCGTGAGACCCGATCGCGCCCAATGCACCGCCGCCGTGATCTTTCTGGGCATACCAATTCCAGGGGCGTGAGGCATCAGCACGACTCGACACCAACCAGTCAATTTTAATCAAGCGTTTTCGTCCGACATAGCCTTCTGAAATTAATTCCGCCAATCGCTGCCACGCCGGGATAAAGCGAAACTCAAAATTCATGGTCGAGATCGCGCTCCTTTGCACCGCCATCTCTTGTAGGTGTTGTGCTTCTGACACCGATAATGCAGTTGGTTTTTCTAACAGCAAATGTTTCCCAGCTTCGAGCACCGTCTTTGCCATCTCATAGTGCAAAAACGGCGGAGTCGAGATGCTAACCGCCTGCACATCAGATAGCAAAACAATTTCTTCTAACGTTTGGCAAGCGTAGGGAATATTGTGAGCTTGAGCGATCGCGCGTGCTTTCTCTAAATCACGATGATAGACTGCCACAATTTGAGTGCGCGGATGCTCTTGAAACCCCGGAATGTGAACCTTTTGACCGAAGCCTGTGCCTACGATCGCTACACCAACAGGAGTCTTAGTCGAATAAACCATGGCGACACCTGAAACTCTGGACTTGCGACAATACAGTGAATATTATTTCATCAGAATGACCTTCTAATAGGTGCCGCTTTGGAAGGGTTAGCCCGCCGTCAAGTTGATGCCATTACTCCTTCAACAAACTCGTTCTCAAGTGCTCCATTTTTGCTTTCAGCATCCCGAACAATATCAAGGTCGATGTCTAGAACTGTC
>JBBQYE010000096.1:0-10564 GCA_038208945.1 Leptolyngbyales cyanobacterium
GAATACTCCATGTTGGAAGCGCAGTGTACCAGACTCGCTGTAAGTCACGGACGTATTGATAAGCTTGAGTTCTGACATATCCTAGCGATTCTAGTTTGCGACTAGCTGCTAAATACTCACACGCAACTTGCCATAGTAAAATGCCTTCTGTCAACGTGGGGATTAGAGAAGCTGCGATTTCTTGTTTGACTGGATCACGGGGATCATTAACATAGATCAGAATGTTAGTATCAACAGCGTTCATGCAGCATTTCTCGCGTGAATCGAGGAGCATTGAGTGGAATCGGATTTTGCTGCATTCGCTCAACTAGCGATTTGAGAAACTGTTGTTTAGTTTCTACATCAGGAATCGGCGACGACGCGACTTGGGGAGATTGAATCAACAACTCGACCTCAGTTCCTTCGGGCAATTCAAAATCTGTTTGAAGGATGAATGCACCATTACGATAAATTGCTTTCAGCGCTTGATGCATTGAGGAACTCCGTCCTAGTCACTATGCTCTCAAGCATAGCTGATCGCTTCATAACCCAACTCGAAACATTGCCCTGCTTACTCTTTGTGGCTTCTAGCATCTTCACCTTCGAGGCTCTCTGCTCCCTAGATTATTCACTTGCTCTGAGGGGTGATTGCCACTATCAAACGCCCGATCGTCGGCTGCACTTCTCAGCGAAAATGACTGTTGAGGAATCCCGATCGCGATGCCTTGCTCATCCATTGCCAGCTTTAATCGTCGTCGAAACTCTCGCCCCACGTTCCATTGCTGCAACGGTTGTGTCTTAATCCAAACACGAATGGTCACACCCGCATTGTTTAAGTCATCGACTCCGAGCATTTCTGGAGGCTCGATAATTTTTGACTGCCAATCGGGAGATTGATCCATTTCGTGCCCAACTTGTTTGATCAGGTGAATCGCCTGATCGAGGTTAGCGTCATAGGAAACGACGATCGCCAGATCTACACGTGACCAATCTTTAGAGAGGTTTTCTACGATCGCGATCGAGCTATTGGGAATCGTAATCAATCGCCCCTCAGCGTTTCGCAGTTGAGTGATTCGCAAATTCATGTTTTCAACTAATCCAGACACGGTGCCAACCTGAATCACATCACCGACCGCATATTGATCTTCTAAGAGAATGAGAAACCCGTTAATCACATCTTTAATCAAGTTTTGAGATGCGAGAGAAATGCCTAAACCAATGATTCCAGCACCTGCTAATAATGGAACCACTTCAATTCCTGTGACTGAAAGGATTGCGATAATGGCAATACTAATGAACGTGAGAGCCGATAGACTTTTAACTACGCCGGAAAATGTAGAAACTCGTAAAGCAATTCTTTGTGACGCTTGAGGGCTAATAAACTCTCCATCGCTCAAGGCGCTAAAGACGCGATCGATTGCCACATCAGTGAGACGAATGACGAGATAAGTGACGATCGCAATGCCCAAAGTTTTGAGCGGAGTTGAGAAGACGATCGGTTGCAGCCAGCGAGTATAGGGAAATAACCCCAAAATAGCCAGGATGCCGACTCCCCAGATTCCGACTTGGGTGAGTTGCAAAAGCCTCCTTTGTGCCTCTCCCAGGTTACGCTGTTGGCGCTTAACCATTTGCTGCTGGACGATCTGACTTGTGGCAATTTTAGCCGACTCTGCGGTGTTGGGCGACACGACAGGATCGGCTGGAATCTCTGCTTGAGTTTGCTTTTGCTGATGAGTTAACCGCCGCTGCCACTGAGAGAGAATCCAACTCGTCAAGAATATGCCAAATAAAATTGCTACTGCTTGCACTCCCTGACGCACCAAGAAGTCAGATTGCCGTTCTTGTTTTGCTTCAATCAACGCATTACGAATGGTTGGCGTGAGTTCTTTTGCATAGCTGCTGGGTTCTTGCCCTTGCAGTTGAGCGTCTAAAGTCGTTACGGTCATTAAATATTGGTCGTTAACGGAGATGACAGGCAGATTACTCGCTGAATCGATCGCCGTTGTCACTTGCAATTGATTGGGGTCAAAACTACGATCGACGAGACGATTTAGGTTGGTCTCGATGTTTTGCACGCGAGACGCGATCGGTGTGCTGCCTTGTGGGTTGCGAGTTGCAGGAGCGGCGATCGTAAACAATGTCCGCCCGTCTAGTTTGACATCTCCTCTCGCAAGCTCGGTGTTAGCGGCGATTTGGGGAGCCGTCAATTGAGGCAACGTCAACTGAGGAAGGCTAGGGGTGCTTGGGGATTGGGCGGATGAAATGAATGGAGATAACACCACGATCGCTAATCCAAAAATTATGCCGATCGCAACCGTTTTTTGTCGCATCACACCTACCTCCTAATCACATCTAGCAAATTAACCTTTAACAGGCTAGCGGATAGTCATCTTGATTCATCTAACTACAGTGAAATTTAACGTTTAGACACGAAAAATCGCTGCAATTTCTTCCTGAAACTTGATTCTCCTGCTTTAGGTAGGAGTTGACTATATGGTTTTCTGTTCGCTGCTAGAAGATTTTGTGCAAGCAGTTCGTGAGGCTAGTTTAGAGAGCCGTGTGCATTATCTAAGTCACGGTGACACCCACTCGTTTGAGGTGGCTGGGGAGGTGCGATCGTAGCCTCGTCTAATTCAACGGAGAGGGGGGGATTCGAACCCCCGTTGAGTTGCCCCAAAGCGCATTTCGAGTGCGCCGCATTCAACCGCTCTGCCACCTCTCCAAGAGAGCTTGATGGTTAGTCACAACTCTCCGACCATTAACTATACTATATTGACAAAGCATCTTTCTCATCTGATCCTAAAGTCTTTTCAAATTTTGTCTGCGGAGTCCAGCGCACTGCCCCATCGCGACCCAGAGAATAGAACTGAACTCCACGTTTCTCAAGTTGAGCTACGGTTTCAGGATCGACTTGATTGGAGTAAGCGATCGCCACATTTGGCTTCAGTTGATCGAGCATTTCGGGCTGAATGGCTTTGCCTGACCACCACAGCACCTGATTGTTTTGCAACGCTGGATTTGAGAGCAATTCTGTCTGCTGCTTTTTAGGAACATCTTTTAGCCAGAGCCAATTCTGCTCGCCGATTTGAAACTGCACCATTTCAGGTTTGCTGTTTACCAGTGCCACTGAAGTCGAGTGCATCTTCATGGTTTGCCCGATCGAGAACGGTAGATAACGCCCTTGATGAGTCTGAACAGTTTGTGCGATCGTGGCATTTTCAGCCGTATTCAAATTTGCCAGTTGATAAAAAGATTTGGCAGGAATTTGATCGAGTAGGGCATACCAACCCGCGTTTGTCGTCTCGTTTGAGAGAGTTGCGATCGCCCAATCGATCTGGTTCACACCCTCTTTTTGCAGAAACGGCAAGATGGTTGAACTCGCCGTTGATTCATCACCACTGTTGACTAATGCAATTCGCCCATGATCTTGAATGACTAAAATGGGATCTCGTAGCGTTGCTAGCAAGGTGATTTGCAGCGAATTTGCTTTGACATATCCCGCAGGAATAAAGACCAACGCGACAGCAGCTAGTCCGATCGCCCACGAATAAGGTTGCAGTTTGGGTCGTAGCCAAGGAAGACAGATCAGCCCGTAGAGAATGATCATGAGGAATGCAGAAATCGTGCCAACGGCGATCGAGTTTCCGGGTAGTTTGTAAAAGAAATCAATAATCGCCAACATTGCATAAGTTGGGTAATGCAGCAACCAAGCTGAAGCGCTGCCTGCGATCGGAGAAATCAACGCCAGAGAAGCGCTAATCACTCCGCCAATGCTAATGATAGAAATTAAGGGAGTCACTATTACATTGACTGGAATGCTGTAAGGAGATAGCACTCCAAATGAATATAACTGAAGCGGCAACGTCCAAATGTAAGCTGCGATCGGAACCGCGATCATAGACGTAAAGACGCTAGGCAACCAGTCCAGTGACTTGACTAAGGACGGTGATGTGACTTGCAGTCCCATCGTGGCTAGAAAACTTAGCTGAAATCCCAAATCCCAAATCCACATTGGATTGATGATTAGCAAGATGATTGCAGCGAGTAATAGTCCTCCTAACGGCTTAACGCTGCGTTTATTCGCAAGTCCGATTAGCAACCCAAATCCCATGATCACGGCTCTTAAAACAGATGGCTCCAGCCCCGTTAATCCTAAAAATATGAGAAGGGCTGTCGCCCCGGCGATCACTTGAACTGTGGTTGAGAACCGATTTAATAACGCTAAGACGACACTTAAAATCAGCGATACTTGAAATCCTGATGCGGCTAGGGCATGAGATAATCCAACTCTTGTAAACTGATCTTTGATATCAAACGGCAAATCGACAACGCGACTTCCTAACACCATTGAGCTAACGAGTTGTCCTTCTGGGCTACCGAGCCAGTCGATTTGCGATCGGATTATCTTCTGCCGAATCATCCACCAACCCCAGCGATCGTTGGGATGCAACCCTTCGATCGTGCGTCCTCGTAGCCCTGTAAAACAGCCGTCTCGCGCCAAATATTTCTGAAAGTCAAACCCACCGGGATTAGACGCAGGTTTTGGCTTGTAGAGAACTCCTGCGATCGCGATTTCCTGCCCTTGAGTCACTCCAGTTGCTTGCAGCAAAGGCACCGTCACATACAGTTTTCCGCGCACTTGGTCAGGTGCGATCGTCTCAGATTGAGTGGCTCGATCGACGCGACTGACCTCTAGCCAGATTTGGGCTTTTCCACTGCGATTTAGGCGAGGGGTTTCGGTGACCTGTCCCGACACCGTGACCTCTTGCTTTTGGGTTGCATTCTCTAACAGACGGCTAATATCGTGGGTTCCTGGCTGCGGCACTCGCATCTGAAAATAGAGACTTGCAGCTAAACCGATGACTCCCGCCGCGATCCAAATTCTGGAGCTAAATTTACCTTTCCAGAGTTTAGGAAGCGCGATCGATGCCCCACATCCCACCATTAAGACAACGATTCCACCCCAAGTAAAGCCTGTAGAAAGCAACCCTAGAATGTAAGCCAAACTCAAAATTACGCCGCTTGTTAGATTCACGTCCACACCCCTTTTAGCCGCAAAACTTCAGGGTTCCCAGATTTCTGGGGTCACGGCAGATTTAAAGAAAAATCAGGAGCTAGACTGGCTAACTCCTGACAAAGATAGTGCGATCGCAATGAGACAAACTGATCGCATCAGACAAGTTGAGGAACCTTTCACCCGCACGTCTATCGAACCGGGGCACTGAGGGCTACAGGTTGTGGCGTTAAACTCACTAAACGAGATTGCACATCCGGCGGCAAGATTATGCCATTGATGGCGTGAATCACACCATTACTTGCCTGAATATCGGCTGCAACGACTGGGGCATTTCCGATCGTAACTCCACCCGGCGCGCTTCCTGATGGCAAGGGGTTGCCATCTAGCGATCGGATCTCTTGTCCGCTCAACTGGGTTGACAACACTTTGCCTTTGACCACATGATTTTCGAGAATACTAATCAACAAGTCGCGGTTTTCGGGCTGCACTAGCGCTTTAAAAGTGCCAGCAGGTAACGTCGCCAAAGCTTGATCAGTGGGTGCAAACACGGTGTAATCGCTATCGCCTCCCAAAATAGAACTTAAAATACCCTTTTGATCAGCAACCCGCACCAGAGCGTTAAATAGCTCAAATGAAGGACTTTGACGGACGATCGTGTCGATCGTCTCAGACGATGACGTAGAAGAGACTGAAATTGCTCCTGGTGCAGCAGGAATTGAAGGACGACCAGGAACCTCATTATTCATTCCACCTGGAGCGACAGGCGTAGCGCGATCTCTGGGCGAAGAGTCAGAATTTGGGTCGGGTCGTGAAGGACCAGGCGGAAGTTGGGCGAGAGTCGGCAAACTAACTCCTAAGCTGACACCGAGAATGCCGATGAAACTTGCTAAAGGCTTAAGTGAGTTTTTCATGAGCGCCTGATTTTTATTGATGACCACTCAGCTCAAGAGAGACCCGATCGCTCAGCCTCCCTCCTCTGAAATACGTCTAAAGTTCATTCAGGCTGCCCGGGAAACCTTAAACGTCACTATATATTTTCGTAAAACATATTTACCTGCGTCGTCACCTGTAGGCGCTAATTTGCCTGCTTTTTGATCATCGATAACCCGTTGCGACACCTCATTGAGCGCAAGGTCATCTAATATTCCATACCCTGTCCGTCCAATGACTGTTGGAGGAGCAGCAATTTTACCGTCTGGAGCAATCAAGACATTAATATAGGCTGGCTCAAACTTCTCAGTTAAGTTGAACGGAGATTTATAAGGAACGTCTAAAACCGGAATCGGTGTCGGTGTCGCTAGATTCTTGTCAGTAACGCCTCGATCGATCACGTTTTTCTGATACCAATTGCCATAACTGACAATGTTGTTAGCGGCAACCTCATTAGGGGTTGCGCCCGGAGACTTAAAGGTAATGCTGTCTCGCAGCCGCTGAACTTCTGCAAACACTGTTGGACGCGTCGGAGTCGGAGATATGCCTGCTGGAGTCGTTGAAGATGCCGGAGGGGTTGTAGTCGGAGGCACGGCTCCCGAAGGAAGAAGAGGGATCTTTGGGTCAGTCGCCCCCGACGGTGGAGGAAGAGTTGTAAGCGGGGTTTGAGTCGGGTTGGGGATCGTTGTCGGATTGGGTCTAACTGAGCTTGGAGGAGGATTGAAGGCCCGCGAGAGGAAAGGATTGGGAAAGACGGTTGTTGGTGAAGAAGACCGAGATATAGGGGGTGCAGACGGCACGATCGGGTCTTGAAATTTATACAACGGTACATCGGGCGGAATTGGTGGAAGCAGTCCTTGTCCTAACGGAATCTTTACGGTACTGTCAGGCGTTTTAGGAATCGGCGGCAACCCGATCATAGAGGTAGAGGCTTGAGCCTGGAGCGACGAATCCAGCAAGCGAACGACGCGCTTGACTTCCGGTTTTGTCTCTTCAGTCGTAAAAAGAGGGAGCCACAGAAAGAAAAATAAATGGGCACCTACCGAGCCGATTAATGCCAGCGAAAAGGGCTGACGTAACGTATCAGGAAGGTTGCGAAAAAACGCAGAGAGGGCAGACTCAGAAGCGATCGGCTGATTCATAACATTTGTCGGGGCAGACAGGTTGAAAGACTCTACCGCTCAAATCTTAGCGCTTGAGTTCTCGGTTAAGAGTGGCGATTTGATTCTTTTCTTGCAAGCCTTTAGACAAGGGGAAGATTCGAGGTCTCGGTCGACCATTTGCCAAAACTGAGTTGATGCCCTTAAAGTGATCTAAGTGAACAAATTATGCGATCTCGATCACATAATCTTTACAAATCAGCGTTAGAACCTTGTTGGTCAGGGGCAATCTTAGTACATCATATAGTCCAGGCAATGTTTGAGGCAGAGGCTGAAACCCGAATTCTATGGTCAGCATCTGACCTCGCCGAGGAGGCTCAAGCCTGTATTCTACCGTCGGCGCTTTAAACTGTCTGGACTGTTGATACATAACATGTTGGTGGGTAATCTTGAGTTTGATAATAGTGGCTCTAGCGTCAATAGACGAGTGGGCGATTTGCTGCGCGAAGCCAAGGATCGCGCCAAATCTCAAATTTGTGGGCTGGGTGCAGACAGTTCTTCGGGGGTTGCAATTATCAGTGATTGCCAAGCCGATTGTGGGCAGACTAACCATTATGTTGCCAGTTCAGAGACATACAACTTATTGCATTGTGACGCAGCACTCGCTTAATGCCTGGGCTGTGATAGTAATCACTTATCTTGCCAATCAGCCAGTCATGCAGCAGGAGAGTGGTGCATGAAATCTCGTGACGCAACCAAGCAGAAGATTTTAGTGGTCGATGACGAACCCGATAACCTAGATCTGCTCTACCGGACGTTCCATCGAGAGTTTAAAGTGCTGCGGGCAGAAAGCGGTCCGGCAGCGCTCGACATTCTCTCAAGAGAAGGCGATGTGGCGGTGATCATTTCTGATCAGCGAATGCCGATGATGAGCGGCACTGAGTTTCTGAGTCTGACGGCAACTCAATATCCCGACATTATTCGGATCATTCTTACGGGCTACACCGATGTCGAGGATCTGGTCGAAGCGATCAACGCGGGTAAAGTCTTTAAATATGTTACTAAGCCGTGGGATGACGAAGAACTCAAGCGAGTCGTTCGTCAAGCTGCTGACACCCACAGCGTTCTCAAAGCCAGAACTCAAGAGTTGCGACGGACTCTAAGGCGTGAGTCGCTTCTCAATGCTGTCACCAACACCATTCGGAGTGCTCTTAGCTACCGACAAATTTTGCAAACGATCGTTGAAACGGTCGGCAGTATGTTTGAGGTCAGTTGTGGAATTTTGCGCCCCTTTCAAGAGGGTCAATTAGCCGATGAAGGATTTGCTTATTGGCAAGAGATGGCTGGATTGAAACCCCAAGATTCTCTCTTTCAAACTATTTGGAACACTCATCAGGTCGAGGTGATTCAAGATGCGACGATCGACCCTTTGATCCAGTCTCAAGACTTGCAGTGTCAACAGGCATACCGAGCGGCAGACATCCGATCGAGCTTGATAGTGCCGTTGATTTGTCAGCAAGAATTAATGGCGGTGCTGGCGCTGCATCAGTGTGGAGAATCGCGTCAGTGGCAGCAAGATGAAGTCGAATTGATTAGCATGGTGGCAGATCAAGCGGCGCTGGCGCTCTCGCAAGCCTATGCTTATGAGCAAGTGCGCGCATTGGCCAAGCGGGAGTCTTTGATTAACACCATCACGACTGCAATCCGATCGAGCCTTGACCCGCAAGAAATTTTTGCCGCTATCACTCAGCAATTGGGACAAGCCCTGCACGTCGATGGCTGCGCTCTGTCACTCTGGACAGAAGACGATGAGTTTGTGCAACTGGTGGGGCTACACGATCCCAGCTGGCAGCAGGGCGACCCAATTGCCTCAAAAATCACTGAGTTGTCCACGTTAGAGCGATCGCTGCCTCAGTCAGAGGTGCCGATTAAAGACAACCCCGTTCTCAAGCAATTGCTCGCTTCTCAGCAGCCTGTCGTCTTAGAAGATTTATCTCAACATCCAGAAATGCAGGTTGGAGAAACAACCGTTTATGCGCCTGCCCGTGCTCTGCTGGTAGTGCCTTTGATTTCAGATGGCAAGATCATTGGCAGCATTTCGCTGCGGCAGAATCAACACAAGCGCCTTTGGAAAACGTCGGAGATTCAACTGGCTCAATCGGTGGCAGCCCAAGCCGCGATCGCCGTTCAACAATCGCGGCTCTATCAAAAAACGCGCCAGCAAGCCGAGCAACTGCTGCAACTCGATCGTCAAAAAACCGAGTTTTTCCAGAATATCTCTCACGAGTTTAGAACGCCTCTCACCCTGATGGTGGGTCCGCTAGAGTCGGCAACGGCTCAACAAGAGGGGTTGACCTATGAGGAGTCGGCGATCGCGCTGCGAAATTCTCGTCGTCTGCTGCGGTTGGTCAATCAGCTTCTCGATCTGCAACGCCTGGATGCGGGGCGAATGCAGCCTAGCTTCCGCCCGTGTGACCTCAAAGAGGTAATCAGTCAGGTCGTTGATTCGTTCCGTCCTTACTGCGAGAAAAAGGGGCTGACGGTCACGACTCACCTCAGCCCATGTCCGGCAACTTATTTAGATCTAGAGAAATTCGACAAAGTTCTCTATAACCTGTTGTCGAACGCGATGAAGTTTACGACAGCAGGCAAGACCATTACGATCGTTGCGCGACCAGAAGGCGATCACGCTCTGTTAGAAGTGATTGACACCGGAATCGGCATTCTTCCCGATCAAATTCCGTTTTTGTTTGAGCGCTTCCGACAGGCTGAAGGATCGGCGAATCGCAGCTATGAAGGTACGGGGCTAGGTCTAGCGCTTGTCAAAGAACTCGTTGAACTCCACGGCGGACAGATCACGGTCGAATCGGTTCATGGAAAAGGCACCACGTTTAGTATCCGGCTGCAAACAGGCAACGCCCACTTGCCGTCAGAGCAGGTAACTGAAGACCAGGCAGAACTGCAATCAAGCCGTGCGGCGGTAGAGTTAGCCGATTTAGAAGTGGAACTTCAGGATAATTCTGAATCCTCACCGTTAAATTCTGAATTAGAAGATTCGATTCAAAACTCAAAATTCAAGACTCAAGATCCTGATGCATCCCACATTCTTGTCGTGGATGATAACCCCGATATCCGATCGTATGTCTCAGGCATTTTGCGGAAACAGGGCTATCAAGTCTGGACAGCCCGCAATGGTGCCGAAGGATTCCAAGAAGTTCAAAATCGCCGCCCTCACCTGATCGTGACGGATTTGATGATGCCGATCGTGTCTGGTCTCGACATGATCCGGATGATTCGTCGTGACGATGATCTCAAAGGCACTCCGATCGTATTGCTGACCGCCAAAGCCGACGAAGACACGCGTATCGAAGGGGCTGAACTGGGCGCAGATGCCTATTTGTCAAAGCCGTTTAATGATCGAGAGTTGTTGGCAGAAGTCCGCAATCTCTTGGCGCTCAAAGCAAACGAACAGCGCGTTGCTCAACTCAACACCTATCTCACCGAATCTGTCTTGAAACGGTTTTTGCCCCCCGCCTTG
>JBBQYE010000097.1:0-10545 GCA_038208945.1 Leptolyngbyales cyanobacterium
ACTCGTTTTGAAACTCGTGAGATTTGATCAGTGAGTTCCTCAGATACGATGACTTCTACGATCGCTGGCTGACTTTCGCCAAATCCCAACCAGTCTAGAACTTGCGCCTCATAACTTTGTGAGTCGATCGCTCCAAGAATATAAACATTCGTGTCTAGAAACACACGATCGAGAAGCTGGGTCATAAAGAAGTTTTAGGTGGAGACGACGCCGGAAATCGCTCTGCGGCAATTTCTTGTTTAATGACCTGCACGAGGTCAATGATTTTGCTCGGTGTGTTGTATCCGGCTTGGGTAAAGGTTTGTTGAGATTGTGATCGGAACTCATCTAGCGGCATGAGTTTTTGTTGACGGTGAGATTGAGTGCTGACTAGCTGTTCAAAGGCTGCCATGCTGAGGAGGACTGCTTTTTCTTGCCCGTTGGCAGTGAGGGTGATGATTTCACTGCTGACAGCCCGATCGACCAGTTCGGTCAGGGGTAGTTCTGTATCGATTTCGACTTTTGTATGAGTCATTGCAGCATTCCTGTCTTTAGGATTCATTCTACAATTCCATCTCGGCAAAGTGGTCTTGCAAGAGTTTGTGGATGAAGCGATAGCGACCGCCGACTCGCTGGAGAAAGAGGCGCTCTGTGGCGTAGTTGAGGAAGCGGGCATAGTCCCAGGGCGAGAACTGATTGTACCAAAGCACCAAACGAAGAGCCAAATGTTTGATTAATGGCAAGCATACCCAGGTTAGTATGAAGCCGATCATTACAGAGGCAGCATGAGTCCACGGAAATATTACCAACCTGAAATTTAGGAGCAAATACAGATAAATTGATTGAAGGACAGCAACGAACAGCGCTATTTTAACGCCTTCGTGCAAACCCTGGTTGGGGGTGTTTATCTTATCAATCTGCTGCGAAAAGAATAATGGAATGAGATGGAGCGGAAAAAGTAAGAAGAAGAACAAGGGTGCTATGAACAAGCCGACCAAATCAAATAAGACATTCAGCCATGGCTGACCCTTCAACCTGAGAAGCCTTATGTATCCAATTGCTCCTCCTATCAAAAATAAATGATGTGAATAAAGCGAATCGTAGTTCTCCTTAACAAGAAGAACACTGACATGGGTAACTTTTCTGAGGTTTACTCTCAAGATCCTATTCAGTCTATTAAGCCTCAAGCAATAAGATGCAACGATAAGTACACCGTGTATCAAAACAATTAGTGGCGCTAGCGGAATGAAAAATAGATTTGAAAATAATATTGACTGCATTCTTAATGGTTCAATGCAGTCTTGCATTACTGTTTGAATTGAGGGAACAGCTACACGCAGCTTAAATAAAAGATTGATGTCGTGCAGGATAGGCACGTATTTTCTAAATTCTTCTGGCAATCTACGCTTGAACAATAAACAGAAGAAAGCAAGAAAAGGAAAAAGTAATAGACGTACGCCATCTGCTTTAGATTCAGTTGACGAAATAAAGCCTCCGAATAAACCAAATGTTAAAATTCCTCGAATAAGTGAGGCTCCAAGAGAACTCGGTGTTTTAAAGTATGGAAGAAAGTTGATTGTAATAATTAAGCCCGTATACAAAGAAGTAATTGAAAAAAGTAATAGCCAATACTGCCATTGATGCAGCTTCTTGCTGAGATCTTGAGGCTGGATTTCCTCAATCAAAAATTCAATCTGTGATTCTTGTTGTAGCTGCTTTGCCAAATAAGCTAACCACCGTCGCGTTTGCGCTCTGTTTGGTGGCTTAGCCTTCCAGTAAGTTTGGCTCTGAACGCCTTGGTCGCTCAATCTTGGTTCAACAAGTTGTCGAATAATCATCGATTCCCAATAGGCATCAAACAAAAGCTTCAGACGTAGTTCTGTTGAGGTTGATCGTTGCCATTGTTCTAGAGCGATCGCTCCATAAGACAAAACTGTAATGCTCAAAAACAGCGGCTTTCTGACTAATTCCAACAATGCTGCATCAGGTTGCACCATTTGCCAGAGTTCAGATTGATTCACTTCCCTCAAATAACCCTGAATTTGCTCATTAGTCAGGTCTTGTAAGCAAATTGCCCCATTCAGTTGTAGTCGAGTTTCATAAGTTTCATACTCTTCTCGACGACTACACACCACCAAATCCGAAGGTCGATCCTCTGATTGCAACAATCGATTAATCGCATTCACACAAGATTCTTGATGCTCTGGTTTCACCTCATCCAATCCATCTAATAACGGTAAAAGCTGTTTGTCTTCGATCCATTTTTTGCCGATGTCGATTCGCACCCCATACTTTGACTTGAGTTCTGCAATCAGCCAGTCTTTCATCTCCTGTTTTGGGTCTTTCCACGACGACAGCGCAAAGATCACCGGAATCGGATTTGCAGAATCAGCGATCGCTCTCTCCACCAATCCCTTTGCCAAATCCAGCAGCGTCGTCGTCTTCCCAGCACCCGGATCGCCCAAGATCAAAAGTCTGCCTGAGATGTCCGATCGCTCAAACACCTCCAAAATCTCCGTCCCCGGCGGCAACGGCTGACTCGGCAACGCACCAATTTTGATCTCAGCACTCAGCGGATTTCTCACCTGTTGAGGTTGGATCTGCTTGTCAAGATTAATCAGCACCGCATTATGCAGCGATTGACTCAAGCGAGAAGTCACTTCGTCCGCCACTGCCCTGAGCAAGATGGATTCACTGCGCGATCGCTTCTCATGTTGTTCTCTTTCAAGAATGACATTGCCCTGAACATTCTCGAAATTAAACTGATCGCGTCCTTCGTTCTCATATCGTCGCGACATCTACGAGCCACCGATTCTAGGATTGCCTGTGATGTTGTCGATGTTAATCTGATCGCGTCCGTGATTGATATATTGCCGCTCCGCCGTATTTTGAATGTTTGTGATCTGTTCTGCAATTTGCTGCAACGATTGAGCAAATATTGGATCGTCCATCTCATCGTCGAGATACACAGACAGCTTATTCAGCGCTTCGGGTGATCCTTCCGTCTCAATTTTGGCGATCGCCTCCTCCGCCTTCGGATTCTTCCCCTTAAATCGCGACTTAATCATCGATCGCAACTGCTCGATCGCCCCTCCGACCGCTTTCTTGGCAACTTCCCCCGCTCCAGACTTGACAAACTCATCAAAGGCAATTTTAGCGATCGCAGCCCCAGTCAAAGCATCCATAAGCCACCGCCAAACGATTACAGTTTTGTTGTAACTAATTCTTCCCCACTTTTGTGTCAGATTCCGAAAGATACAGGATTCGTCCTGGTTTTGGTCACAACTAGCCCGATCGTCGTCTCCGCTAACCCTGTGCTAACAAATGGGTGGCTTGTGCTAACGAATGGGTTACCGTTCCTCGTGAAAACCGCAGCCTTGACCACGACAGAGAACCCGTTAGTTACGAATGGGTTCCTTGTGCTAACGAATGGGTTAATTTTTTCAGTAAAAATACTTATCGACCTAACTTAGGCTCGGAAAATCACAAGTCGCCCTCCAAAAACTTCTTCAAAGCAACATACGGTTTTGCGCCATTTACGCATTCAAGACGAATGGCGTGAGTGCAAAATATGGCAACGACAGCCGCGAATATGAGATGGCGGGTGGAACTCGCAAAAGCGATCGCATTCTTAGTAAAGGTAAATTGAACATCTTGCAGGTAAAGATCCTCTTAAACAAAGGGCTTAAGCCCCTTGTCTGCCCAAGATATTTTCTCTAGCATCCATCAAACTTTTTTGCGGACAATTTAAAGATGGCGGTTAGCATTGAGCTAGCAAGAAAAGATACCGCTATCAGTATCTCCCCTCAGTCTGCCTATGATATCTCGTTACTCTGGTTGCTTATTCATCGCGAGCTTTGCTTGTTTTAGTCTGGTTTCTCGACCTACCTCTCAACTTTTGGCATCGGCTGCGATCGTGCCTTCTAATCAACTAGCCCAAGCTACGGCTGCCAAATCCGATCAGATAATCAAGGGCAATAGACCCTCTCAGAAAGACTTGCTCTTGGGACTTTTGGGCGTAACCGCAGCAGCAGGTGTGACCTTTTTTGGGTTGAGACGACGATCGCAGCCAGACTTGCCCGCACCTCAGATCACAGCAGAGAAGTCTTCGCCACAGCCCAGTTTAGATGACAGTGAGGAGACACCCTTAACTAACGGTCATCATCTCAAAGCGATTTCCGCTTCAGAAGCCTCTAAACACACACCGACCGAATCTAGTCAGATGGAGTCTCCCAAAGTTTCAGAAACAACTCGACTTGCAAAAGTCAATATTGTTGACGAGCTGGTGCGTGAGCTTCGCAGCCCTGACCCGATCGCGCGGCAAAGAGTCATTTGGGAGTTGGGGCAACGGGGAGACACTCGCGCCGTTCAGCCAATGGTTGATTTGATGCTTGACTCTGACTCAAAACAGCGCAGTTTAATTCTCTCTGCTCTATCTGAGATTGGCACCCGGACGCTAAAACCGCTCAGTCGCGCTCTAGCCATTTCCCTCCAAGACGAAAGCCCTGATGTGCGTAAGAATGCGATTCGAGATTTGACCCGCGTGTATGATTTAGTTTCTCAAATCAGCCATTTATTGCACAACGCTTCTGATGACCCCGATCGAGACGTGCAAGAAACCGCGATTTGGGCATTAGGGCAACTTAATCGCATTCGATCGGTTCCCTCCAACGGTGATCTGTCTACCTTCAAGAACTCAGTGAGTCCCCCAGAGAACTTACCATAGGAGAGGGTTTCATCCTTGGCGCTGCTGAATGCAGATATGAAATGCCCTCCTCACGCAGTGGGGAAAAGCTCTTGTCCCCTCTTCTTTTTGGAGAGGGCTAGGGTGAGGGTAAAATCTGTGTTTCACAGATCGATTCAGCAACGCCTCATCCTTTATCCTGACGCTCATGCCGCAATCTAGACATCCGCTCAAATTATTGTTGCTTTCTACATCGGTAGGGGCCTTGGGTTCGGGGCTTGGCGGCGGCGTTGAATTGACGCTCAAAAACATTGCTCACGCCTTACAGCAGCGAGGGCATGAGATCACGATCGTCGCCCCCGCCCATTCGGTTCTCGAAGGCGTATCTCTGGTGACGATCGCTGGAGAACTCCAAACCACCGCCCAAACTCAAGGACGTGATGACCCAATCACGCTACCCAAAAACTCAGTGCTGGCGAATATGTGGGCGTATGCGCGTCAAAACCAACACGACTATGATCTGCTAATTAACTTTGCCTACGATTGGTTGCCGTTCTATGTGACCCCATTTTTTGACCGCCCGATCGCTCATCTCGTCAGCATGGGTTCGCTCACCGACGCAATGGATCAAGTTATCGAACAAGTCGCCCTTGAGTTTCCGGGTACGATCGCCGTTCACAGTCACGCACAGGCAGAAACCTTTGAGTTTGCAAATCGGTGTCGCAATGTGCAAAACGGCTTTGACTTGTCGCTCTATGAGTTTTGTGCTCAACCCAAACATCAACTCGCTTGGGTTGGGCGAATCGCTCCAGAAAAAGGCTTAGAAGATGCCGTAGCGGCGGCTCAAATCGTCGGCACTCTGCTGAAGATTTGGGGTGTGATTCAAGATACTGCTTATTGGAATCAGATTTGTGCAGATTATCCCGATGCGCCGATCGAGTATTGCGGATTTCTGCCCACTTCAGAATTGCAGCACAGGTTAGGACAATCACAAGCACTATTGATGACCCCTCGCTGGATCGAAGCCTTTGGAAATGTGGCGATCGAAGCCCTCGCCTGTGGAGTGCCCGTAATTGCTTATCGTCGCGGTGGTCCCGCAGAAATTGTTCGCAATGGCGAAACGGGCTGGCTGGTGGAACCCGATCGTGTCGATGAATTAGTGAGCGCAATCTCGAAGTTAGATCGGCTCGATCGTCAAGCGTGTCGTCGCCAAGCCGAAGCCGAATATTCGTTAGACGCGATGGGCGATCGACTCGAAGCCTGGTTTGAAACAATTCTAAAAAGGGTTTGAGCCATGAAACGCTGTCAACCTCCCGCCCCGCTTAAACCTGGTGATTTGCTGCGAGTCATTTCGCCGAGCGGCACTTTGAGAGAAATGAGTGCCTTTGAGTTAGGGGTAGAGGTGTGGCGCAAGCGAGGTTATCGAGTCGAGTTGACCCCCGGATTTGACGATCGCCACGGCTATCTCGCCGGAACTGACACCAATCGCCGCACACAGCTAGAGATTGCCCTCAACGATCCAGAGTGTAAAGGCATCCTCTGCGCCAGAGGTGGATATGGAGGAGCTAGGCTACTCGAAGATTGGACGTTTCCCTCAACAGATCCTAAGTGGCTAATCGGATTTTCTGACATCACCAGCCTGCTGTGGAGCTTTAGCCGTCAAGGAATTTCTGGAGTTCATGCGCCATTATTAACCACGATCGCCGCCGAGCCAGATTGGTCAAAAGAACGATTATTTGATTGGGTCGAAGGTCGTCCGTTACGATCGCTCACAGGTTCCGGCTGGGGTGGCGGACAAGCGACTGGATTGTTACTTCCAGCCAACCTGACCGTTGCTACTCATATTCTCAATACACCCTTACAACCTGATTTGTCGGGCATCATTCTAGCGTTTGAAGATGTGAGTGAAGCCCCTTATCGCATTGATCGAATGTTGACTCAGTGGCGATTATCGGGCGCGTTGCAAAACGTTTGCGCGATCGCGTTGGGGCGTTTTAGTCAATGTGATCCACCAAGCAACATTCCCAGCTTTACTACGAATGAAGTATTACACGATCGTCTCAGTGATTTAGGAATTCCGATCGTCTCTGATCTGCCCTTTGGTCATGATGGCGAAAATGCTGCCTTACCCGTTGGAATTCCCGTGTGGTTAGATGGCGATCTTGGGGTTCTCAGTTTTGATCCGTTGCGTTAGCGTTGACGATTCGCTTGTTTATATCCTGCACAGGTCGATTTGCAACTCCCCAAATTCCTGCAAGCAAAACCCAACCCATTGTGTTAATGCGCGCATCAAACAACGTAATATCCAAAAAACTAAACAGCGTACAGGCAGAGAATGCCATCAAAAACGTGAAATAGATCAGCCGATCGCCGTTCATAATCCGCAGCACTAATACGCCCTGAGCCATCACCCAACCTACCAAACCATAGAGCAATAGCGCCGCCGGAATTCCCGCTTCTGCCGACATCATCAGCAATAGATTGTGCGGAGGCCCCAGCCAATAGTGCATCTGAGCATCGTAGAGTTGCGTAAAGTTTCGCAGTCCCCACGCCGTTAAAGGACGCTGCTGCGTGAGTGACCAGGCAAACTTCCATTGCGTCGATCTCAGTTGGGCAACTGGGCGATCTTGATACATTTGGTCATTTAATCTCGCCCAAAAAAACGCTGGCACAACGAGCCGAAACCACGTCTGAAACGGAAGCGGCGCAAACGCGGCTCCTAGCATCACTCCGGCAACGGCGGCAACGATTCCAACAATCCAACGCCAGCCTTGATAGAGGGCAAAGGCGAGACAAGCCAGCAGCGCGATCGCCCAAGCATTGCGAGAGTTGGTGAGAATCAGCGCGATCGCGTCGATCACCACCACACTTCCTAAAAAATACCAGTGCCGAGTTTGGCGTTTGGCTTCAACCCACAGCCCCAAACCCAGCACAAACACCATCACAAAATAGCTAGCCAACACATTGGCGTAGGTAAACACAGAAGCCATGCGTCCGGGAGGGTTGCCCGTAGGTGCGATCGTCCATTCAATCAAGCCCCACAGCAGAGAAGGAGGCCCGCCCCAGCTTAAATAGAGTTGTCCAAAGCCAATCAACGTCACCGGAACCGACGTTAAAACTAGAGTCCAGGCGATGCGCCGCAGTTGATCAGAAGTCTGAATCAAGACCCCCAAAGCCGGAAACACGATGAAAAAGGGCAAAAAGTTAAACAGCCCCAGAAACGCATTCTCGCGGTTAAGCGCAACGCAAGCGGTGAGCAGCAACCACACACCCAGCGCTGCAAATCCGAGATTAAGCGGCTGACGAATTAGGAATTTACGGTGCCGCCGCCAAATATCCAACGACGTGACCAGCAGCGCAACGCCGCCCAAAAAAGCGCTGAAAGGCAACAGAAACAATCCGATTTGAACGACGTTCCAGTGTCTTTGAAGCGCCCGATCGGGATGATCTTGAAGTCGAATCAAATCACCTAAAATCTTTCTCAAATCGCCTCAAAACACTCAGAGCGAGTTAACCGAATTTGTGCCAACGCAAACACCGTCGGGATCACTCGACCATAATTTGTAGAAATCGATCGCCACCCCAAATCGGCTAAAAACCACGCCCACATTGCCGATCCAGCCACTGCAAACACCGTTCGAGCCGCTCCATATCGGGCTGCGCTCACTGCCATTCCATGTCGCGCCATTCGCATCGACACATAGTTTTGAAACTGAGTTGCCGCTACAACGCCGCCTTGAGCCAGAGTTTCTTTCGCAATTTGATAACTCGCAAAATGCAGCGCAAACTGACGAGCAACGTGCTGCAACAGCATCGGTCGCACCAACGAACTAATCGCGATCGCGCCGCCGCCCTTTAGGACTAGATTTAACGGATCATTCTGCACCGGGAGCGGCAGTTGACTGGCAAGTCTCGACTGCGAGACCGATTGCTGCACCCGTCGCGTCAATGCATTCTTTTCTGACGCGGGAAGCTGCTTCCAGGCGCGGTTGAGCAAGCTGAGAAAGATTTCGGCTTCTAAATCAGTGGTAGACATTGAGCCAGCGTAGGGCAGCTTCAAATAACGGCAGACTTGAATCAAAATCTGGCGATAGCTCACCTGTCCCGTTTGGCGACGTAGCACCGTCACGCCATCAGCCCCTAAATAGCGGAAGCGATCGTCGAGTGTATCGAGCCAATCTTCGCGATCTTGACTCTGCACCTCGATCGGGTTGGGCGTTCTGACATAATCTAACGGGTTAAACTTGGGACGGAACAAAATTTCTGTCAAGTCCCGCAACTCGTCTTCCGTCGCTAACTCTAACGCGGTTCTCAGTTCGTCCACTACTCGTAGGCTCCTCTAGTGCAGGGTGATGGCAACCTCTCACATTCTACATAAAGGCAGGGGAGAGTTATTGATTCTTTCGATGATAGGAAACTCAAAACTCTTTTATCATGACCAATTCTCACTTTGATATTGCTGTAATTGGCGCAGGGGTAGCGGGTCTGACCTGTGCTCAACAACTCCACCAGGCAGGCTATCGCGTCGTGGTGGTTGAGAAATCTCGTGGGTTGGGAGGGCGCTTGGCAACTCGACGGTTGCAGGGCACTCATGCCGATCATGGGGTGTGTTACTTGAAGCCCAAAGGCGATCGCTTCAAAGCCCTAATTACAACGCTGCTCGATCGCTCGATTTTGCAACCTTGGACTGACACTATTTATGAACTCGATGCTGAAGGTCAACTAATCGCGCCTCCCGACACCGATCGCGATTCGCGCTATGCCTCGCCGACTGGAATCTCGACGATCGCCAAGTTCCTCAGCACTGGACTAACTATTCATCTCAATCAACGAGTCGAAGCTATTCGTTTAACGAATCAGACTTGGGAATTGCAGGTTGAGCTTAATGGAACACGATCGGGCATCACAGCAGCCGCGATTATCAGCGCAATTCCGGCGACCCAAGCGGTGACGTTATTAGAATCTATTCCAGAAAGTGCAGAAGTCTTGACTCGTTTGAAATCGATTCAATTTTCGGCTTGCATTAGCGCGATCGCAGTCTATCCACCTCAAGACCTGTCAGCCATTCTTTGGAAAGGGGTGACCAGCATCCACGATTCAGAAATCGGATGGGTCGGGTTAGATAGCAGCAAGCAAAATTCACCGTCCCAGCCTGTCGTCGTTGTTCAAAGCACGGCTGCGTTTGCAAATCGTCATTTAGAAACTAGCGACCTGCATCCGATCGGACAAGCACTCTTAAACAGAGCCGCCCAGTTTTTAGAACCCTGGTTAGCCACGCCCGAAATTCTGCAAGTTCATCGCTGGCGCTATGCGTTTCCGATCAATCCTTTGACCGAACCGTTTTTGAGCGCCAACACAACTGCACCATTACTATTCACCGGAGATTGGTGTGGCGGAAATCGAGTCGAAAGCGCCTTCTTGTCAGGATTGGCAACCGCGGAGCAAATCAACAGCCAACTGCACGCCCGATCGTTGCTCGATCGCTTTTGGGAGACGATCGACTAACCATTAAAATTCCCCAAACCACTGCGGCTTGGGGATGGGGTGAGATTCACTGATCTGCACATTCGAGGAGAGGGGCACAACCTGGTTGAACTCTCAGCCCGTCTAAAGATTTAGCGATTTGAACTTCAAATCTCTAGACATCAGCAGCGCCTTCATTGCCTCTGCCGCCTGCACCTTCTTGATCGCCTTCAGCATCATCCATGCGGTTGCTGTCGTAGCGTCTTCCTCTGGTCATCCGACCCGTGTTGGTGCGCTTACGAAACTTACGAGCATAAGCCTGGTTGCGGAGAGCTTTTTCTTTTTTTTGGTTGCGGCGCTTAGCCATGTTTACCCCTTTGAGACATCTATTAGCGAATGGTGTGAATGACGATCGTAAT
>JBBQYE010000098.1:0-10518 GCA_038208945.1 Leptolyngbyales cyanobacterium
CCAATCGGATGCAGAGTCATACCACCCGATCGTCGTGTCGTTGTCGTGAGTGCCCGTATAGACGACGCTGTTGTGCCTAAAGTTGAAGGGCAAAAAGGGATTGCCTGGATCAGAGCCGAATGCAAATTGTAGGATCTTCATGCCAGGGAACTCGAAGCGATCGCGCAAAGCTTCAACCTCTGGCGTGATCACTCCCAAATCTTCAGCCATGATCGGCAGTCTGCCCAGCTTGAGCCGCAGCACTTCAAAAAACTCTTCGCCAGGCGCTTTGATCCACTCGCCATTCATCGCCGTTATCTCACCTTGAGGCACCGCCCAATAAGCCTCAAACCCTCTAAAGTGGTCGATGCGGATGATATCGACATAATCTAACATTGCCTCAAATCGCCGCAGCCACCAGGCAAAGTCCGTCTCTTGCAAATGCTCCCAGTTATAGACCGGGTTGCCCCACAGTTGCCCCGTATCGCTAAAATAATCGGGAGGAACGCCCGCCATTAGCTTAGGTTCGCCTGTCTTTTCGTCAAGAGAGAAGTTTTCGGGGTTTGCCCACACATCGGCGCTGTCGTGAGCCACGTAGATCGGGATGTCGCCAATGATTTCGATGAGGCGATCGTTGGCATATTGCTTAATTTCTGCCCAATGATGAAAGAACTCAAACTGAAGATATTTGTGATAATAAATCTCGCTATTTAAGCGTTGACGGGCTTGTTCAAGCGCGTTGGGCTGACGATGCGCTAGGTCTGGCTCCCAATGGTGCCAGCTTTTGCCGTCGTGTTCTCCCTTCAGAGCCATAAATAGCGCATAGTCATCGAGCCAATAGTCTTTGCTGTAGCAAAAGTCAGCAAATTTTTGCTGTTGTTCAGGAGAGGCTTGCATTTTGAAGCGATCGCACGCCTTTTGCAACAAAGGCATTTTGAAAGCAGTGACGCGATCGAAGTCTACCCACCCGATCGGAAACTCAGGCACATTCCACAGATCTTCATCCCACAGCAGCCCTTGTTTTTGCAGCACCTCCAAACTAATCAGCAGTGGGTTGCCTGCTGTCGCTGAATAAGACGCATAGGGCGAATTGCCATAGCCAGTCGGACCCAATGGCAGCACTTGCCAAAACTGCTGTCCACTGTTTGCCATAAAATCGATAAAGCGCTGTGCCTCTGAGCCTAATTCGCCAACGCCAAACCGACTGGGAAGGCAAGTAGGATGCAACAAAATGCCGCTAGATCTAGGAAAAGGCATAAGTAAGGGTGAAGAGTGAAGGACGAATTAGCAATAAGATGTGAAGACTGTAGCATGGCACACTGAACGTTAGAATCGGTCAAAAGAAAGGATGGAATTTGGCTTGAACCCCGACTTTCACCCATCGTCCTTTATCCTCCTAGATGTGCTGGTGGCTCACAAACATCCTGTATCCTCCTAGATGTGCTGGTGGCTCAAAAAAATCCTTCTCCTACAGTGGACATTTTTATTGAGATGGTCGATCGCCCCGATCGACCGATTATTCTCATTGAACGCCTAAATCCTCCTTATGGTTGGGCGATCCCAGGCGGATTTATGGACTATGGCGAACCCGCAGAAGCCACCGCTCGTCGAGAAGCAATGGAAGAAATCGGCTTAGAGGTGGAATTAGTCGAGTTGCTCAATGTCTATTCTGACCCAGCACGAGATGTTCGACAGCACACGGTCAGCATGGTTTATATCGCCACGGCTCAAGGCGAACCGACTGCCGGAGACGATGCCAAAAACGCAAAAATCGTCAATATTTGGGAGCTACCGCGCAATCTTTGCTTTGATCACGATCGGATCTTGCACGATTATCTACAGCTCCGTCATTATGGAATTCGTCCGCGTTTGAGGTGACGATCGAGAAATTCTTAAGAAGACCCAGACAAACACTGCTCAAACGGGTATGACGCGTTAGGATTCATCCAAAGGGAACTTGAGCATTAGATACTCTGGCTAGAGGATTTTGAGATGTCAAAAATCTACAGCACCGAAGAGTTGGTCAAAATTCTCGCTGACGAGCGACGAGCCTGCATAAATGGGCAGCGTCTAAACTTGGCTGCAACGCCATCGGGCATCAATCCGATTATCGATCGCTTTGTCAAGTCTGACGGCATTCAAAAATTCACTGCTTACAATGACTTTCGCAACACAGTGCACCGCTATCAGCGAGAGCATCAGGTTTCTGGCATTGTGTGGCAAACCATGACAATTAAAGGTAGCCCGTTTCGCTATCCTAGAATCGACGATCAGTTGATTAGTCTCAACAGCGATCGCATGATTCTAAGAGCGGCAAAAGCGTCGATCGTGGCATTTTGGCAAGAAGTCACCGACGGGATGGATTTCTATTTAAGTATGAATTGCGGGAAGTTTTATCAGCCGATGTCAGGCAATGATCTCGATCGCCTTCTAGATCGCACCGAATGGGCGACGCTGACGCACCAAGGCAACAATGACACGTTAGAAATCCTGCTGCAATTAGGCTGGGGCAGACCCGAAGAAGCGCTCTATCACCGGGGTTTTCCTGAGTCGGGCAGTGAATATATTCACGCCGTGTCTCTAGGGAAAATTCCGTTAGGGTGAGCGATGCAGTCAGGCGCAGTCTTTGACGATTCAAGCAGTTACCGATATTTGCTTTGGCGATCGTGGAGTGAGTTGCCCAAAGTCGGGTTTGTGATGCTCAACCCCAGTCAAGCTGATGCGACCGTCAATGATCCGACAATTCGACGATGTATCGGGTTTGCTCAAAACTGGGGCTATGGCGGTTTAGAAGTGGTTAACCTGTTTGCATATCGGGCAAAAAGTCCGCCACTTCTTAAGCAAATTGCAGATCCGATCGGCGAAGACAACGATCGCTATCTCTTTAGTTTGAGCGATCGAGTCGAGACGATCGTTCTTGCCTGGGGAAATTGGGGGACTTTGAGAGGGCGCGATCGGGCGGTGATTGAACGGTTGAATTCTCAGCAAAATCTCTATTGTCTGGGTGTCACAAAAACTGGACACCCTCGACATCCGCTCTATCTCAAACGCGATACTCTGTTGACTAAACTCATTTTGAGATCTTGCTAAACTCAGGCTACTCCGGTCTGTTCGAGCGGTTTTTGGTAAACAATGACCGCACAATGAGAAGGACGCGCGATCGCAGCGTTAGGATCGAATCAGACTACCAGGTATCAGACAATGACAGGCGAAAAGATTCTGATTGTCGAAGATGAAAGTGTCGTTGCCCTCAACCTTCAAATGCGATTAGAGGCAGCCCACTATCAGGTTACTGGGGTCGCTGATTCGCGTCAAACTGCACTGGCGCTCTTAAGAGACACCTGCCCCGATTTGGTGCTGCTCGACATTCAACTCAAAAACAATCAAAGTGGCATAGGGGTAGCTCAAGAAATTCGAGAGCACTTTGATGTACCCGTGGTTTATCTGACCGCTTATGCAGACTATGCCATTCTTCAACAGGCGTGTCAAACTGCCCCCTATGGCTATATTCTCAAACCGTTTGATGTGACAGAGTTGTATAGCACGATCGCGCTTGCCCTGAGCCATCATCAAACGCAGTCTCGTCTACAAAGTCGCAATGGAGAGTTAGAATCTCAGGCTCGGCAGCGCACTCAAGAGTTAGAGCAAGTTACACAGCAACTAGACCGGGAAGTTGCTGAACGACAGTGCGCCGAGTCAGAAGCGCTGAAGAGAGAACAAGAATTCAGCGATCTCAGGTCGCGCTTTATCACCACCACCTCACACGAATTTCGGACTCCACTGTCGATCGTCATGACTTCTGCCGAGTTGCTTGAGCGCATGGGCGATCGATGTTCTGAAGAGCGACGCGTTAATTATTTGCAGAAGATTCGTCAGGCGGTGCGATCAATGACGACAATTTTGACTGATATGCTGACGCTGGGCAAAGTCAGTTCTGGGGCGCTAGAATTTCACCCGACTCGGCTCGATCTGCTGGAGTTTTGCACCCAGTTGTTAACCGATATGAATTTGGGAGCAAATAGTTCTCCGGCTTTGCAGTGGGATGTGAGTGAAGATAATGTCGAGGTGATGTTAGACCCCAACCTTTTGACGCTCATTTTGACGAATCTATTGAGCAATGCAGTCAAATATTCACCTCGCAGAGGCAGCCTTCATTTAGACGTGCAGTGTCCTGCGTTGGATGATCCAGGCTTTGTGATGTTTCACCTGCGAGATCACGGCATTGGCATTCCAGTTGAAGATGTTCCTCATTTGTTTGAGTCATTTCATCGCTCTACCAATGTCGATACGATTTCAGGAATAGGACTAGGGTTGGCGATCGTGCGTCAATGTGTTGATCTGCATAAAGGACATATCACGATTCAAAGTGAGGTCAATCAAGGAACGCTCGTGGTTGTGAAACTGCCGATTATGGTTTCTTAATCAGTTGCCACTTCTGAAATGCACCAATCACGGAATATTGAGCGGGTTTGGTGGCTGCAATACTCGGATCGAGCCACGCATAGTCATCTTGTTGCAGAAGATTTGTTTGAGTGAGATGTCGTCCTACCTGCGGTGTGTAAAAGTTGAGCAGCAGATGAGTTTTACGATCGTCGCGTCCCATCTGATTGTCGTTCACCACAAAACTAATCGGATGTGATTTCAGCACCACTTCAATCTGGGGCGTTTGCAAAAATGTCTTCAGTTGAGGATCGTAGTTTCCCCACAATCCCGTTAAACCCAGCATCGCTAGTCCCATCCAAGAAGTGAATAGCCATCCTGCTAGCCATTGCTGCGATGATTTCGTCAAGTCTGTCTGATGTCGTCTCAGCCAAATAATCGGCAAAGTCAGCCACCCCAAGCCGACAGCAAGTGCCACGATCGAGCTTGGTTCCAAAATCTCTGACTTCACACCCGGAATCGCAATCAGACGAGTCAGAATTGCGAGACTCATCGTGATCAGAATGACTGCAAAGCCACCAACCAGTAGGTTCAGGCTTGTTAAAAGTCGATATTGTTGGCGGTTTGCGTAGAGAATAGCGAGTTGGTTGAGCGCGATCGCCGCCAACAATCCCACAAAGGGCATCAATTGAAGCGGATAATAATGAGTGCGAGTCCCAAACAACGTCAGTTCGACGAATAGCAGAATGGGATATCCCAGTAATAATAATCGAGCGTGATTGTCTTTTAGAAGTTGTCGGACATCGCGATCGTAGAACGCCAACCACAATCCTGCTAATGCAAAAAACACCCACGGGAAACCATTCGCTGGGATGTTCCAGACATAGTAAAACGGACCTGCTCCTAAATAAGTTTGTCCTTTGAGATGAATGAGCTTGCCGAACAATTCTGCGATCGGTTTGTTGCCATAGTTCGCGATCGCGGCTCTCAACCACACGATCGTAGGTAAAGCGCCCAACCCTAAACTCACATACAACCAGGGATTTGTGAGATGCCGATGACGCGACTGTTGCCCAATTAGATAGGGCAAAGTCGCTACCCCCGCCGGAATGATCATAAATCCTTTAATCAAAAATCCCCAGCCAATGCTACAGCCCGCCAGCAGTAACCACAGAGAATTTCGAGTTTTAAGTTGAGGATTCGCTCCTTCTAAAAGCGCCCAGATTCCGAGTAGCTCGATCGAGACGAGGACGGAATCTTGCGTCGCTAATCGCCCATATTGCACGACTAACGGAATGACGCTAAAAATTGCCGCTCCTAACCACGCCAGACGAGGATTTAAGAGATAGCAACCGATTCGGTAAGTTAACAACACGCTGAAAACGAACGCGATCGCGCTCGGCAATCGCGCCGTTCCTTCACTGGTGCCAAACATCAGATAACAGGCAGCCATCAGCCACTGAATTCCGATCGTCCGATCAAATCCCGCTTCGCCGCCCCACTGCACGCTGACCCAATCGCCCGTTTGCAGAATCGATCGGGCTTGAGCCGCATAAATGCCTTCGTCGTGCGCCATCAGGCTTTGCTGTCCACTTCTGAGCAGCACGAGAGGCAAGACCCAGAGCAACAGCGTCAAGTAGGGCAGCAGCCGAGAGTAAGAAAACCGTTTCATGAACAGCAATCGTCAGAAATGCAATGTTTCTGAATCCAGATATCAACCAAAGAATTTACCCTCACCCTAGCCCTCTCCCTGGGGAGAGGGAACAAGATTTCTAGCTCCCCTCTCCCCACGGAGAGGGGTTGGGGGTGAGGGTCATTCCACAGTTATGTACCAAAGACCGCTCCGATCGAGCGTCCGATATTTTCGGGCTGCATCGAGTCCATTGCGGCGGTTGGCTCATAGCCACAGTGCACCATACAATCGGCACAGCTAGGGTTTCCGCTCTTGCGACCATATTGATCCCAGTCGGTTTTCGCCAGAAGTTCTTTATAGGTTGTGTAATGTCCTTCATTGAGCAAATAACAGGGTTTTTGCCATCCGAGAACGCTGTAGCTGGGCATTCCCCAAGGGGTGCATTCGTAGTCTTTTTCACCGATCAGAAAATCTAGAAACAGAGGATTGTGGTTAAAGTTCCACTTTTTCTGACCTGTTTTCATCGGAGCCAAAATTTCTCGAAACAGCGATTTTGTTTGTTCGCGCTTGAGAAAATGGTCTTGGTTGGGTGCCCACTCATAGCTATAGCCCGGAGACACCATCATGCCATCAATGTTGAGCGTTTCGAGAAAGTCGAAAAACGCCTGCATTTCTTTGGGGTCAGCCCCTTCAAAAATCGTCGTGTTGGTCGTGACGCGAAACCCGTTTGCTTTCGCGGCTTTGATTGCTTTGATAGCAGTATCAAACACGCCCTTACGATCGACGCATTTATCGTGCAGTTCTTGCAAGCCGTCGAGATGAACGCTAAACGTCAGATAGGGCGATGGCGTAAATTTGGCGAGACTTTTTTCTAAAAGAATGCCGTTGGTGCAGAGGTAGACAAACTTTTTGCGCGCCACTAACCCGCGCACAATTTCGTCAATCTGTGGATGCAAAAGCGGCTCACCGCCCGGAATCGCCACTACAGGCGCACCGCATTCTTCAACGGCGGCAAAGCACTGTTCAGGAGTCATGTTTTGCTTGAGAATCTCAGTCGGATGCTGAATTTTGCCGCACCCAGTGCAAGCCAGATTGCATCGAAACAGCGGCTCTAACATCAGTGTCAACGGAAATCGCTTGCGTCCTTTGAGGCGCTGCATCACCAGATATTTGCCAACCTCGATCGCTTGCTGTAATTGAATTGCCATAAGTCTTTGCGTTCTCCTCACAGGGACAGAGATGCTGGATCTCTGCTAATTTACGTAGCCATTCGATACAAACCAGTCTACGGCATCTTTTAAAGCTGTGTGGATGGGGGTTTGGGGCAGTCCTAGATCACGCACTGCTTTAGTGGCATCGTAATACATTGCGTGTTGAGACATTCTCACCCCGTCGATCGGCACGGTCGGCGTTTTGCCCAGAGGTGCCAAAATTCGCTCATCGACCCAGGCGACGCTGAGAGGAATCCAGGCAGGAATCGATCGAGACGGAGCAGGCAGTCCTGTGAGTTGACTGAGTTGGTCGAGCAGTTGTTTCAGCGTTAGGTTTTGATGTCCGAGAATGTAGCGATCGCCGCTTTTTCCTTTCTGTAATGCCAGCAGATGACCCTGAGCAACATCTTCCACATGGATGAAGTTTAAACCTGTCTCGACGTAGGCAGGCATTTTTCGCCGCAGCATCCGCAAGATGATGTCTTCGCCCGTGGGGGTTGGCTTGAGATCCCACGCGCCGATCGGAGTGCTAGGATTCACAATCACGATATCTTGTCCAGCTTGAGCGGCTTTGACGGCTTCTTGCTCTGCCCAATATTTTGATTTCTTGTAATGTCCGATCAGGTCTTCAACCGGGGATTGATGGGTTTCGTCAACGGGTTGGCTGTGATCACCGACTCCGATCGCCGCGACTGAACTGGTATAAACGCTGCGCTCGATCCCGGCTTGACGGGCAGCCGCGAGAGTGTTTCGGGTTCCCATCACGTTGGCTTGATAGAGTCGATCGCGATCGGTTTGCCACAGCGAATAGTGCGCCGCGACGTGAAATAAGACCTCACATCCCGTCATCTGGTTTGCTAAATCGGGATCGGTCAAGTCGCCTTTGACGAGTTCAACATCAAGTCCCTGCAAGTTATCTAATCGGCTGTCTTGTCGGACTAATGCCCGAACCTGATAGCCTTTTTTCAGCAACAGCCGGACTAGATTGGCTCCGACAAAACCCGTCCCGCCCGTCACAAATGCTTTACTCATGATTTGACCTCACGCTGTCGGGGTTTGAGATCATCCAGCAGCGTGTAGACAACCGGAACAACCAGCAGACTGAGCAGCGTTGAGGTGACAAGCCCACCCGCGATCGCAACTGCCATGGGTGATCGTAGCTCCGACCCCGCACCCAAACCGAAGGCGATCGGAGCCATACCCAAAATCGTTGCTGCCGTCGTCATCAAAATCGGTCTGAGCCGAATCGGTCCTGCTTTGAGAATGGCTTCTGTCCGATCGAAGCCGTCTCTGCGTAACTGATTGATACAGTCCACGATTAGGATCGCATTCTTCGTCGTTAACCCTAACAGAAACACGAAGCCGATCAGCGAGATCATCCCAAAATCGCTTTGAGTGAATAGCAAAGCCAACATTGCTCCCACTAATGCTAACGGCAATGAGAGTCCGACGACTAATGGATCGACCCAACTGCGAAACAATCCCACTAAGACCACCACAATACACAGAGCAGACAACGCTAACGTAGACCCAAAACTGCTAAAGATTTGGCTACTCGTTGCAGAATCGCCGCCCAAATTAAGGGTGACTCCGGGCGGAATTAAAGCTTTGGCTTCTTTGACGATCGTTTCCGTCGCGTCTCCCAACGCCAAACCTTTCCCTAAGTTGGCGCTGACATAAACCACACGCTTACCCGCTTTGCGCTCAATTTGCTGAATCTCTTTGCCCGATGCTCCCGCGATCGTCACATCTGCGAAACCGGGAAGCGTTTGCACTTTCGCTTTTAACTCAGTGGCAACTCGACTCAAAACCGCAAGATCATCACCTTGAATCGCGATTTGCAGCGGCTTCTGACTTCCCGCCTCGACAAACGGAATATCTTCAACGCTCGTTGTCACCCCGTCTAGATTGGGGAGCGTCGATCGGATTTGGTCTTGCAGCTTTGCAGTGGAGGTGGCGCGATCGTTTTTCAACTTCACATAGAGACTACCTTTATTCGGTTCTCCTTCGCGGGAGCCGACGATCGTAAACACCGTGTCAATTTCTGGCGATTTTCGCACCTGATCTTCTAGCTGTTTTGCCACTGCCAGCGATGCCGTTAGCGGGTTGGTTGAGGCAGTCGCCTGAGTCGGAAGCGGAGCCGCATAGCGAACATAAAACTCGCCCCGATCGAGCTTAGGAATAAACCCTTGAGGAATCAGAGGAATCAGCGCAATTCCGGCGACGAAGCTGAGAAGTGCGATTCCAGTAACAGTGGCACGATGGCGAAGTGACCAAGCCAACAGCCGCCCATAAGCCGCCGAAAACCTCGTCCAAATCGCGCCAGATCGGGGTGGAGCGCCCACTTTTTTGGGGCGCAGCAGGTAGATCGATAAGACGGGCGAGAGGGTTCGCGCCACCAGCAGCGAGATCAACATTGAGGCGGCGACGGTAATGCCAAACGGTTTAAAGAACTGTCCGATTACGCCGCCCATTAGCCCGATCGGCAGAAACACCGCAACCGCCGTTAAAGTCGCTGCCGTCACAGGCAAGCCGATCTCATCCGTCGCGTGTAAAGCAGCTTGTTTGGGCGATTCGCCATTGTCGATGTGACGGCTGATATTTTCAACATCGACGATCGCATCATCGACCACACTGCCAATTACCAGCGCTAACGCCAACAGCGTAATCGTCTCTAGATTAAACCCGAAGATTGCCATGACGATGAACGTCCCAAGCAGCGAAATCGGAATCGCTAGAGCCGAAATTAAGTTTGCTGACCAGATTCTCTAAAAGGGAAAAATCTCGATTACGGCAAGGGCGATCGCTTCGATTAAGGCATCGATCGTCGATTGAGTCGCTTTCTGAATGTAGTCTGCCTGAGTCGCCGCTACGGTCAGCTTTAAGTCCGGCAACGTTCGCAGTTGCGCCACTTCTTTTTCAACCGCACTCACGACTTCGAGCGTGTTGGCATCGCCCCGCTTAATCACCTGAAACGCCAGCGCATCTGCCCCATTGAACCGCACCAACGTTCCGAGTTGACCCGGTTGAGGCGCGGGATTCGCCGCGGGTGAAGGTTGTCCGCCCGTCCCCAACAGTGAAACTTTGAGCACGCCGGGAAGCTTGGCGATCGCAGGCACAATTTGCTCGTTTGCCACGATCGTCAAGTCAGCCAAACTGCGAGACGAACTATCGATCACATAGCTCACCGCCGCCGACTCATTTAAGTTGAGCGCGATCACTTTAAACGTCCCATTTTTGGGCAACGTCACCGTCTTCATCGCCGTCTCAACGTCACGGGCTGACTCTTCCAGACTCGTCCCCACTTTAAACGAT
>JBBQYE010000099.1:0-10500 GCA_038208945.1 Leptolyngbyales cyanobacterium
TGCCCATCACTACGGACGAATGAAATGCCTAAAATCATGTCGCGAATGCTGCTGTAGCGATGTCGTAGCGCTCCAGTATCTGCCGTTGAGATAATGCCCCCTAACGTCGCTTGGTCAGGGTAATGAGGATCGATCGCCAAAAACTGCCCCGACTTTCTCAACAGTTCTTGCAGATCAGAGAACTTGATTCCAGATTCAGCCGTAACGGTTAAATCTCCGATCGCGTGATCGACCAACCGATTCAGTCGCTCAGTGCTAATCACTAAATCGACACCCTTAACCAACCCGCCCCAGTGCAGTTTGCTTCTTCTGCCACACGGCAATACCCGCAGCCTCTGTTGAGCAGCATAGACCATCACTGCCGCTAACTCTTCTGGCGTGTTGGGGTAAACCAAATGAGAAGGGGAACTACCGGGCATCGTGGCTTGCAACATTGGCGATCGTTGAGCCTCAGTCAACGTGTCCCAAGCACAAACGCCTGTGACTCCAGCAATGCTCTCTAAAACTTGGGCAACAGCTTCCATGTGTGACGCAGTTCACTGCAAAGGGTGAGAAAACAGATTAACTATACTTAGTGTTACTGAGAGAAAAAATTACTGACTTGGAAAGAGTTGACCCTTAAAGATCCTAGCAGGTAGGGAATAATACCCTTGCGCTCATTAGAAACTCTGTGAGAACTCAATCCCTGCTCAATTACTTCTAAGCTCTCGATTATAGGGTGCCATTGCTCCTCCCTTTTGCGTTGTCCATAAATCATTAGCGATGCAACTCACCGAATTACCATCCCCATTGGTCACACTTCAACAGACAATCGACCGGTGGATCAAGACCGTCCCTAATCACAACCCTGAGTTAGCGACGCAGCTACGATCGGGCATATCAGACGTAAATGCCACGATCGCCCAGCTTCAACAGCAGCTAACCTGGGAGCGAGAACAGCGTCAGCGAGCCGAATCTGAAGTTCGCATTCTCGAACGAATGACACCAGTGATCGACCAGCTCACCATCTTAGAATATCAGTGCACAGAAGCCGCCCTCGCCGAGCGAGAAGAACTGCTGCGAACCGTTGTCACCAACACGCCAACGATTTTATATGCCCTCGATCGTGACGGCATCTTCACCCTCTCAGAAGGCAAAGGGCTAGAAGCCATGAACCTCAAATCAGGCGAAGTGGTCGGACGATCTATCTTTGACTTATACGAAGATCACCCCGACATGCTTCAGGCGGTTCATCAAGTTCTCAATGGCGCAGAAAGGGATTTAATCTTGAACCTAAACGGGGTCACTTATGACAATCGCGTCACTCCGCTTCTCGACCCGCAAGGAGATGTGTTAGGCATCATTGGAATTGCAACAGACATCACGGCACGCAAACAGGCAGAAGAAGCGCTTCGTGATGCCAAAAAAGATTTAGAAATTCGAGTCGAAGAACGCACCGCAGAACTTCGCTATACCAATCAGCAGCTTCAGCTAGAAATCGCTCAACGAACTCAAGTTGAGCAAAGTTTACGAGAAAGTCAAGTCTGTCTACAGTTGCTCAATAACATTTCGAGGGGCATTACATCTGGTGTGTCGGTTGAGCAGGTGCTCAAATCGACGATTCGACAAATCGGACAGCACTTTAAGACACTCCAAATTCTCTATAGCGTGATTGTCGATGGAGTGATCACAGCCATCCACTCTACCCAGCCCGAAACGATGATGGTGCTAGAAGGGGCAGGTTTAGACGTGAAGCAAGCCCCTGAGTATTCAGCACTCATTGAGCGTCGTCACTCGATCGCGATCGCCGATGTGTCTCAAGCCAGCTTTCTAGCCCCTCTTGCAGATGCCCTGACTGCGAGAGGAACCCGCGCTCTGCTGACGGTTCGCGTTCAACATTCAGCCCAGCAAATTGGGTTACTCAGCTTCAACTCACCTGAGCCGCGTCAGTGGAGTGATTACGAAATTTCAACGCTCACCGAAATCGCTGATTATCTCTCGATCGTCCTTCAAGAAGCGCAAGCTCAACAAGAACGTCAACGCGCCGAAGAGCGTCTGCGTCTATTTGAATCAGTCGTCGTCAACGGACGTGATTCTGTGATCATCACGACTGGCGACCCTGAAAATCCCCAAATCACGTATGTCAACGCTGCCTTTATAGAATCAACAGGCTACGCGCCAGAAGAAGTCATCGGCAAAACTCCTCGCCTTTTACAAGGACCGAAAAGCGATCGTGCTCAACTCGACAAAGTTCGTCAGGCGCTGCTTGATCGCAAATCGATTCAGGTAGAGCTGATTAACTACCGCAAAGATGGCTCTGAGTTTTGGGTCGATCTCAATCTAGTGCCCATCTTGAATGATCGCGGAGCTTTAACTCACTATGTTGCCTTGCAGCGAGACATCACCGATCGTAAGTGGGCAGAAAAAATGCTGATTGCGACTCAGGCACGTCTAAAATATTTGCTCTCCTCCAATCCATCAGTCATCTACACCTGCCATCCAAATCGCAACCGCTCATGCACATTTGTCAGCGAAAACATTACTCAGCAATTAGGCTATGAAGTTTGGCAATACCTGAAAGAATCCCGCTTCTGGCTCGATCGGATTCATCCCGATGACTTAAGCAGGGTGCTAGAGCACGTCTCTCAACTCTTTGAGATTGGGCACCTCACCTGTGAATATCGATTTCTTCACAAAGATGGCTCTTATCGCTGGCTGCGAGATGGCATGAAACTGCTGCACGATCAAGGGCAACCCGTTGAGATTATTGGCTCAGTAGTGGATATCACCGATCGCAAGCGGGCAGAAAATCAAATTCGTGCGTCGCTCGCAGAAAAAGAGGTGTTGCTCAAAGAAATTCACCATCGAGTTAAAAACAATCTTCAGGTCATTTCTAGTTTGCTCAAACTGCAAGCTGGGTATATTAAAGACGATCGCATTTTAGAAGTGTTTAAAGAAAGTCAAAACCGCGTTCGAGCAATGGCACTCATTCACGAAAAGCTCTACCAATCGGAGGATTTAGCCAAAAGCAATTTCGCGGAGTATATCCGTAGTTTAGCAACTGATTTATTTCGCTCTTACTCAGTGAATTCTCGGACGGTTAAGCTCAACCTAAACGTCGAAGATGTGCGCCTCAGCATCGATACTGCCATCCCCTGTGGGCTGATTATTAATGAGCTAATTTCAAACTCGTTGAAGTATGCGTTTTCAGCAGGTCAAATAGGAGAAATTAATATTCATTTTTTCTTTAAAACTGAAGATTGCTATACGCTCATTGTTCAAGACAACGGTTCAGGATTTCCAATAGGTTTGGATTTCCGCAACACAAAATCTTTGGGTTTACAGCTAGTGTGCAGCCTCACTAAACAGCTACATGGCACCATCGATTTAGAGCGTGATGGTGGAGTTGCATTTAAGATCACGTTTGCCGAGCAAAAACAGAAGGGTTAGATGTCAATCACCGATATTCTCATTGTTGAAGATGAAAGCATCATTGCGTTAGATATTCAGAATAGTTTGGTTAATGCAGGCTACACCGTAATTGCGATCGCGACTTGTGCAGATGAGGCACTTGATCTAGCGGCTCAATATATGCCCAATTTAGTGCTAATGGATATCCGTCTGCGCGGTGAAATAGATGGCGTAGAAACCGCCGAGAAAATTCGCAGAGAGTTCAATCTTCCGGTTGTTTATCTGACAGCCCACGCGGACGAAAACACCTTGCAGCGTGCAAAGATTACTGAGCCGTTTGGCTATATCCTCAAACCCTTTGAAGATCGGGAGTTGATTACCACGATCGAGATTGCTCTTTCTCGCCACAAAGCCGAAGTTGCCATTCGCTTAGCGCTTGAAAAAGAGAAGGAACTCAATCAACTCAAATCACGGTTTATTTCTGTGGTCTCCCATGAATTTCGCAATCCTCTCAATGCGATTCTTTTCTCGACTGAGCTTTTAGAGCGCTATGGCTCTGAGATATCAGCCGAAAAAAAGCATGGATATTTGCAGCGCATTAAAATATCAGTGCGGCGAATGAGTCAATTATTGAATGACGTTCTCACGATCGGAGAAACCGAATCAGGAAACTCAGCGTTTGACCCTCAGCCGATCGACCTTCTCCAGTTTTGTAAGGATATTATTGACGAACTGCAACTAAGTCAATCGCTGTATTGCTCCATCCAATTTTCTCACAACCACACAGACTTTTTATCGTTAGAGAACTCGTCTTTTCCGTGTCTAGACGAAAAGCTTTTGCGTCACATCTTGACTAATTTGTTATCGAATGCAGTTAAGTATTCTCCACAGGGCAAAAACATAAAATTTAGCTTAATTTATACTAAGAAAGGTGTTGTTTTCTGCGTTCAAGATTACGGGATTGGGATTCCAGTAAGTGACCGATCGCGGTTGTTCGATTCTTTCTATCGTGCCAGCAATGTTAAGACTATTCCTGGAACAGGGCTAGGATTATCGATTGTCAAACAATGTGTTGATTTACACGGCGGCACGATCGAAGTAATCAGCGAAGTCGAGACAGGAACAACCTTTATAGTCACGCTGCCGTTAAAGCACTGCCAATCGCCTTATGAAGAAAATCTTAGTCATTGAAGACGAACAAATGGTTCGAGAATCGATTTTAGATCTGCTAGAAGCAGAAGGCTTTAGCGGGATTGGAGGCGAAAATGGTAACGTTGGGCTGCAACTCGCCCGCGACAACCACCCAGACTTGATTCTCTGCGATGTGCAGATGCCTGATTTAGATGGCTACTCGGTCTTGACCCATCTCCGCCAATCGACCCACACAGCCGATATTCCCTTCATTTTTCTTACTGCCAGAGGCACAAAGGCAGATATCCGCTATGGGATGGAGTTAGGCGCAGATGATTACCTCACTAAACCGTGTACTGCCACAGAGCTACTAGGTGCTATTTCAGGTCGGCTCGCAAAGCAGGCGGCGCTTTTAGAGCGATGTAACAAGCAGACTGCAAGCACTCAAGCTCAATTCTCAGATCGGGCTTTTCGTCCTGATTCTTCTCAGCAGCTAGCCGTTGAAACCAACCATTCCTCCTCCCGCGATGGGTTGCTCAACCACTTCTATCAAGAGCTACGCAATCCTTTATCTAGCATCAACATGGCGCTGCACCTGCTGAAAACCGCCCCGATCGCCACCCAATTTGACTCCAACGTTGCCATGATTCAACAAGAGTATGGGCGAGAACTGGCAATTCTTCGGCAGGTTTATAAGCTGCAAGATTTTCTGGTACCAGAAAGCGCCATCCTTCTTCAAAGCTGCAACTTAGTTGAGTGGTTTGAAACCGACTTAGATCGGTCGAACTCAAATAATTGAACCTTGAACTCAACACACGAGCGAGGGCGAAAGAGGGTCGCCCTTTTTTTATCAGCGCTGCCTACAGCTATGAGTTAGAGGGCATCTGCTGACACTCCCTCTGCTGATGATTAAGTCAATCCTTGATTTGACTTACCAACCTTTCTCAGACTGATCAAGCACGTAAGCGGCGACAGATAGAATCTGGTCATCCGTCAAACGACCTTTGAACTTGGGCATTGCACCTTTGCCATTTGTCACCTGAGTCACGATCGCGTCACTGCTGTTCATGGCATATTGCGCCAGCGCCTCTTTTTTCAGCGTTTTGGCGGCATTGACCACATTTTTACCTCCAATGTGACACGATGCACAATTTGCCGCAAAGACCTTTGCACCTGTAGGGATGTCAGCATCTGCAAAAGCAGGCTGATTCAAAGGAATGAACATTAGCGTGAGGGTAATCAAAATCGTTGCGAGCAGTGTTCTTATTGACATTAATTTCTTCATGACCAGCTCATTAATAACGAGGCTCTAAAGGTTTCCATGTAGAAACATCCCCCAAACTTCCTAAAGGGAAATCGGGAGGATATGAAACTTGTTGCTGGTCACGCACCTCTTAAACAGATGTACGGTGATTCAGTTGTGAACATCCTGTCCTGCTCATCTCTTTTCGTCAAAAGACAAGCTGTCAAACTTAGAGAAAGTCTTAACTCCTAAAAAATACAGGCGTTGCTGAATCGATCTAGGAAGCGCAGAGTTTACCCTCACCCTAGCCCTCTCCCAAAAGGAGAGGGGACAAGAGTTCTGGCTCCCTTCTCCTTGGGGAGAAGGGTTGGCGAGAGCTTGCCCCACTTCATGAGGAGGGCATTTCATGTCTGAATTCAGCAACACCGATTTTTGTTTAGATTTACTTTTTCTCCACCGAAGTCTACGTTGCCTAGTTGCAATAGAACTTAAACTCGATCGCTTTAGTGCTGAACATCAACACTGACTATGATTCATCTGTTGTCAGCATCCAGTCACGAGTGCCAAAACACCGACAGGAATTAGCCGCAACTTTAGCCGCCTCAGTCAACGCGCTCAAAAAGTCAGTCTGCAAAATAAAATGGCAGAAGGCACCGTGAAAAATGTCACCCGCACCGAGCGTATCCATCACCTGAACGTTGGGCACCTCGATTTGAGTTCTCACTCTTGAATTAAAGACCTTGATCGAGCTTCCTCCCCGTGTAATCGCAATCCGATCAATTCCCCATCGAGACAAATAATCGAAGACTTGCTCAGAACTGTGACAGTCGGGCGGATAGAAGTTTGCAGAACAAATGGCGTAATCGACCCAAGGCAACACTCGATCGAAGCCGACTTTCCAGCTACCGCCATCCATGACAATCGGGACTCCTGTTTGTTTAGCCTGCTGCGCGATCGACACACTCGCCTCTAGTTGATGCCCGTCGATTAAGACGATATCAACTCCTTCTAAACTAGGCATTGCGTCGCCTTGAGACTTAATCGCATTCATTGCGATAACTGCCCGTTCTCCTGTAGATTGAGTGACGAGAATCGAGGACACCGGAGGCGAATCCGATCGAGTCGGATCGAGATCGGCGATCGTCACTCCACAACGCTGCAAATCTGCCAAAATCAAATGATTGATCGGATGGGCACCCACAGATCCCAAAAGGATGGCAGCATTTCCTAAATGGCGAAACGTGACAGCGGCATTGGTTGCCGGACCGCCTGCCGCGATCGTGGAATTGAGCGCCGCGATTTTCTGATTACAGGTTGGAATCTGATCAACAAGATAAATCAGATCCAGCGTCACCATTCCGATAAAAAGTCCGTGTTTTCTCATGGTTTCTAGAGGCTACGATCGCGACATGGATGCAAACGCTGGAACACTCTATATTGTCGGCACCCCGATCGGCAACCTCGAAGACATGACCGTTCGGGCAGTACGAATTTTGCAAACGGTCGATCTGATCGCGGCTGAAGACACTCGGCATACGGGCAAGTTGCTGCATCACTTTCAAATCAAAACGCCTCAGATTAGCTATCACGAACACAATCGTATGATTCGTGTCCCGGAGCTAGTGGCAAAATTGCAGCAAGGATTGGCGATCGCTCTCGTCAGCGATGCTGGAATGCCCGGAATTTCTGATCCGGGTTATGAATTGGTGAAAGCGTGCGCTGAAGAAGGATTCACAGTCGTCCCGATTCCTGGAGCGAGTGCGGTGATCGCGGCATTAAGTGCATCGGGTTTGCCCAGCGACCGCTTCATCTTTGAAGGATTTTTGCCCGCAAAAAGTCAAGCCCGTCGCACTCACTTAGAAGGTCTGCAATCTGAATCTCGGACGATCGTTCTTTACGAATCTCCGCATCGATTGAGAGCTACCTTACAAGACTTAGCGGATAGGTTGGGTCACGATCGTCAAATTACCTTAGCGCGAGAATTGACCAAACTGCACGAAGAATTTTGGCGCGGAACGACCACTGAAGCGATCGAGCTTTACACCAAACGAGAGCCTCAAGGAGAATATACGATCGTCGTTGCAGGTGCTGAAGTTGTAAAGGTTGTTTTATCAGAATCGGCATTGA
Source organism: Leptolyngbyales cyanobacterium (assembly GCA_038208945.1). Taxonomy (GTDB): domain Bacteria; phylum Cyanobacteriota; class Cyanobacteriia; order Leptolyngbyales; family Leptolyngbyaceae; genus Phormidesmis_A. The sequence continues at coordinate 7,892 of JBBQYE010000099.1, forward strand.
AATCTGAACTGCAAACTCTTCTCAATCAAGGGATTTCTCGCTCTGATGCCAGTCGTCAACTTGCCCAACAAACATCACTTCCGCGTCGGCAGATTTATCAACTAGCGCTTTCCCTTCCAGAGCAATCCTAGGCGTTAATCCGGATTCCAAGAGACTGAAGCTGATGTCTAATTCAGACTGATACCAACTGAATTTGAGCTTGCGTAGAATTAACCCTTGTTAAGTGCAGCTTTATAGAAAATTGGTATGAGAAACAAAAATCTGAAGGTAGTCTTTTAGGAAACGATGAGCAAATTATTAGGAATTCTCTTGGTAGTGGCAGGGCTTTATTTCTTAGGGAAAGACATCATGTTTTCTACCTACTACTCTCCCTATTTCTGGCGCAGTTTGCCCGCAATGGGTTCTGTTTTATGTGTTACAGGCGGTGTCGTCTCGCTGCTTTGCTTTCCTAGAGAAACCGGAAACCTGGGCTGGATTTTATTAGGTTCAGGAATCCTACTCGTCTTTCTAAGCGGCGGCGTATTTCTCAGACCCACTAGCCTGTGGAACTTTATGATCGCCCTTGCTACCTTGGTGAGCGGCTACAAATTGCTTATGGGGCGATCGAGATTCTAACTCCATCAGAAACGGTGTAAGTCAAACACGACTTCTGCCATAATTGGGAGTGACAGGTGTAGGACTCGCCACGCTCCCTTTATCGGTTTGCCCATGACCCAAGCTGAGATTGAAGCAGCTCTGCAAACTGCCCTTCGTCAGTGTGAAACGGCTGGCTATCCTTTGAGTGAGAATCAACAGCAGATTTTGTCGGCGGTGCTCAAAGAACGGCTTTGTGATTCATCAAATCCTCCGTCTCTAGAGGTCAACCCGTTAGCTGCCCTGGCTCCTGAGCAACGTCAGGCACTGTTTCAGTTCATCAAAGCCCAGGAGCAGCAAAACCAATCCTGGAAGGTAGCCCTGCTGAATGATTGGCTGCACGATCGAGCCTCCGGCACCGTCCAATTTATTCGAGATGCCTATGGGCTTCAGTGGTTAGAAACCGTAACCTCAGCTAATTTGGCTGACTATGAAGAAGAGTCACTGCGGCTGAAAGTGGGAGATCGGATTGAACTCTCGAACGGCTTGTGGGAGTGGGTGCAAGACACCGGACCGTGTAGCCGAGAGTGGTTTTTAGGGGTCGTCATCGGCATCACTGAAACTCACAGCCCTCTCAGCGGAGACAACTTGGTTGAGAGTCAAGTCAGCACCCACTGCACCGTCCGATTTGAGAACGGCAGCGAATATGAGATTCAAGGCATTTATGAATGGAATCGCCCAAACTGGCGTTGGGCAAAGGGCTAACGGTTCAAAAGCCTCCTTTTTTATCTAAGACAACCGATCGACCTTGAAGAAAATCTAGCGTTGAAGAGTGCCATTGAGCCGGGGCTTTAACCGGAATGCGAATGCGGCTTTTGCGATCGTGGTGTTGCTCTAGCAAATCGTCATAGAGAGCGACCAGTTGAGTAATGTTACGACTAAGGGTGTAGCGTTCTTCGGCTCGTTGTCGCGCTTTGCGTCCTAGCATCGCAGTCCAGGTGTAATGATCGCGAAGCTGGGGTAAAAGCGATTTAAGTTGAGAAGCCACCCCCTGAGTGGGGATGATTACTCCCGCTTCGTTTTCTAGCACTTCTCCATCTGCCCCAGCATCAGTGGCAACACACGCCACGCCACACGCCATCGCTTCTAGCAGCGAGAGAGATAACCCCTCGACTAGAGACGGCAGCACAAACACATCCGCTCCTCTGAGAATCTCAATCCGCTTTTGCTCATCGGCAATGAATCCCTGCCAGATGATGCCGTGTTCTTCGCCATAAAAGGGAACCAGCGATGAGGCTAACGTGCCGTGATTGCCGACGATCACGAGCTTGCTGTTTTCCCCCATGTTTGCCTGCTTCCAGGCTTTTAACAGGGACTCTACATTTTTCTCAGGCGCGATGCGACCTTGATAGAGAAACACTCGATCGGCACCCAATCTCTGCTTAAAATCTGATTGACCCGGAGAATACTTTGTCGTGTCAACCCCATTGGGGATCACCGCAATCCGATCAGCAGGAACGCCCAACTTGATCAAGATGTCTCGCTGAATGTGCGAAAAAATGATGACGCGATCGTACTTTGCCAACGATGGAGCATAAAGCTGATACATCAAGTGTTGAGTGCCTGATGTCAGGTTGCGCCGCTTGCGATCGAAGGGCGGATGAAACGTCGCAACTAGAGGCAGATTTAGCTTCTGGCAAATTTCTGGTAATAAGAAATCGAGTGGAGACAGCGTCAGTGAGGCGTGCACTACATCAGGTTTAGGCGACAACTCTTGCAGCGCTTGAGTCAGCACCTTACTCGACTTCCAGTTAGGAACGGTGTAAATCTGAGATTTGTAAAGAAACGGAATCGGAACTTCGTGAATGTCAGGCCAGTTGTCAGGAGCCGCTTCCTCTTGGGCAAAGTGAAAGAAGCTGACTTGATGGTCGTGCTCTAGTAGCCCATTCGTGACTTCTCGACCATACGTGACGTTTCCACAAAATGGCGTTTTTTTGCCTAGCCAAGCGATGTGCATTCGGGGTTTAGTGTTAAAA
>JBBQYE010000100.1:0-10466 GCA_038208945.1 Leptolyngbyales cyanobacterium
TGAGTTGGTCAATTATATTCGAGGCTTTGAGTACAACAAGGCGACAACGATGATGCTGGTTTTGTTAGTTGTGGTCATCCTGATTGATGGGGTCAGCGATCGGTTGCGGCGGCGGTTAGAGACGCTGTGATCGGGTAATTGTGCAGTCAGACTATCACTCAATAGACATATTGTGAACGTCTCTGCCCTCACCCTAGCCCTCTCCCCAAGGAGAGGGAACAAGAGGGTCTAGCTCGATTCTCCTTTGGGAGAAGGGTTGACGAGGGCTTGCTCCACGTCGTGAGGAGGGCTGTCCAGATTCACAGAGGAGGTATGTTGTACCCGGAGAATGAGATACTCGCGGCTCTCTCCGCTTCTTGCAGTAGATGCTAGATTCTGCCAGTCTCTCTATTCTGATGGTATCCACTATCAATCAGTAGCCGCATGATGCACTACCTCGGACAACAAATCGAACTAACTCAAGAAAACTCTGGGTGGGTTGGCATTTGGTGGCACTCAGCCGGATATCGCGTAGAAATGGGATTTTTTCCGACTGCGACATTTGCCTGGGATGCGATCGTTGAACTTATTCAGCGTGATTTTGCGGTGAGAGTGCTGTTAGAAGTCGTCGAAGAATGGCTTGAACTGGAGCGGATTGACGATCGTGAATATAGCATCAGCGCAGAAGCCTTAATTGAGTCAGTAATTGCAGTTGAAGGCTAATCTTAGCGAAGATAATCAGGAATCTCAGACGGAACGATCCACTGATAGATCGTGGCGGTTTCTTCGGGAGTCTGCACCGTTTGGACGTGGCGAGGTTGCCAATCTCCCATATCAAAATCGTGCGAGAGGATGCGAGTCCCCGGTTTGAGTTGCTGCAATAGCCTGGGTCGAAGTCTAAGATTTAAGTGGGGAAGCAAATAAAGCACCACGATCGTGGCTTCATAAAAGTCACTCTCAAAAAGATTTTGCTGGAGGAACGTGACCCGATCGCTGACTCCTGCCTGGTTAGCACTCTCGATCGCCTGACTAATTCTCTGCGGATCGATATCAATACCCACGCCTCGCGTTCCAAACTTCTGTGCGGCAGTAATCAAAACTCGTCCGTCTCCGCTCCCCAAATCATAGAGAATGTCAGACTCATAAACTTCTGCCAACGACAGCATCACCTCAACTGCTTCTTGAGGCGTAGGCAAATAGCCGATATCCGGTTTATCGACTTGATTATAATTAGTTTGAGAGAAATTCAATTTTTAATAAGTTATGTGTGTAGTCTTGAATCAGAAAACGAATTGCTGTATCAAGCAGGCAAATTAATTAGGATGGAAATTCTAGCTCTGTCTGAGTAGAAAGGAACGGTCTACCGATAATAATATTTGGTTCTCCCAATTTTCCAGAAAGCTTAATTAGTTGATCGTCAAAGGTGTCTATGCGACTTACTTTTGCTCTGATTGCAGTTGCTACATGGACTGAATCGTAAGGTTGTAATCCGTGTTCCCAAATGAGTTCTCTTGCCAGTTCAGAAATTTTACGATCGACATCTTGAAGAATGAGCCATTTGTGCATAAAGAATCTTCTGATCCTTTCCTCATCCCCTCTTGAAATAGGCTCTCTCTTCTTTAGTTTAATCACTTCTACTAGTGTAAGCGACGAGGTAACGATCTTGATGTTGCCATTCTCAGCGTGTTTCAACACCGTTACACAATCATCCACTTTATCTGCTTCAGCCTTCAAGTAAGCAAGAAACGTGCAAGAGTCCCAGTAGTGTAAAGGGGTTACCATTAATCGTGATCCTCAGCGAGAATTCCGATCATTTCCTGAATGGTAGGCAACTCGTTCTCACTTGGAAGAGTTTCAATCTCTTGAACCAAGATACTCACACGTTCTCCGTCATTTCTAGATTGAATTAGTCCATATACATAAACTCGCTGACCAAGGCAATCTAACATTCTCTGCGTCATTCCTTTATCAACATTGCACCTGATCAGGCGATCGTTCAGACTAGTATAGACGTGAAAATATGGATCTTTGTGGATATTCGCTCCGTCAAGACATCCCTCAATCGATCCATAGCTTTCAAACCTTGGTCCTATAATCTCATCTACATTTCTTGCAATATCTTTGGTAATACTAACTACATGAGTTTCACTCCCAAGTTTTAGCACTTGCATTCCATGATTCAGCTTATTAGCCAGAGATTCAAGCTGTTTCAACGCACGATCAGAGAAGAAGCGGGGACGTTGAGCCTTCTCAGCTAAGACCGAAATTCCCGATTGGATGTTTTCAACTAAGTCACTTACCGATTTCAGATCAACGTTTGGACTGATTGGAACACCAGAAAAAGTCAGATTTACACTTCCATTACTAACACTTGATATATTCCATTTAACAGACCGCTTGTCGGAGCGAAAGGATTCCTTGTCGATCTCTTCTAAGATTATGGAGAAATAACGCTGGACATCTGAAAAATCTTCAATCGAGATTTCATCACCATCAACCGTAATTGTAATAGTGACGTTGGTCTCTCCATGCTGCCTCTTTGGATTGAGTGCCAAGATAACCTCCTCTCATTGATGTAAGAGAACATAACCCTCTTGACTGAGTGTATCATAAAGATAACAGAATAGTACTTTTGTACTTTTAACTCTTTTCTCTGATCCAGCCTTTGTGCTCAACTCAGTTCTGGGGCGAATGGAAGACGACGGCTTGTTTTCTGTTTAGACGTGGTTTTGGCAAACAGCTTACTCGCCTCTTTAAGGTCTACGTTGCCGCCACTGATGATTACTCCAATTCGAGCATCTGGCACCGAAATAATGCCTTCAAGAAGAGCCGCGGCAGCCAAGGCTCCAGTAGGTTCTACGACAATTTTGAGGCGTTCCCACAAAAAGAACATGGTTCGTGAAAGGGCAGCGTCCGAAACCGTTACCATATCATCCACATAGTTCAAAATCAGAGGAAAGGTGAGCTGACCCAGCGATCGAGTCCGGGCACCATCGGCGATCGTCTGAGGATCTTCAACGACTTGCAAGGTTTTGCTGTAGAACGATCGGGTTGCGTCGTCTGCCCGTTTTGGCTCTACGCCTACGATTTGACAATTTGGAGCCAGAGCATCGGTGGCGATCGCGCATCCAGACAGCAATCCGCCTCCCCCACAGCAGACCAGCAGTACGTCTAACCCGCCCACATCTTCGATCAGTTCTTTCGCCGTAGTGCCCTGTCCAGCAATCACAGGGGCATAGTCAAAAGGCGGAATCAGAGTTAGCGATCGCTCGTCAGCAATTTGTTGGGTGAGTTCTTCGCGCTTTTGGGTGGCTCGATCGTAGAAGATAATCTCTGCCCCATATTCACGGGTCGCTGCTTGTTTGACCGCAGGCGCATCATTGGGCATGACGATCGTCACCGGGATATTAAGAAGATCGCCCGATCGTGCCAAGGCTTGAGCATGATTGCCCGAAGAAAACGCTAAAACGCCTCGCTTTTTTTGTTCATCAGACAGTTGTGACAGGGCATTAAAGGCTCCCCGAAACTTAAACGAACCCGTGCGCTGGAAGTTTTCGCACTTAAAGAAAACCTGGCTTTTGGTGCGCTGGTTGACTGTCGTGGAGGTTAAAACAGGCGTGCGATGGGCGTTCCTTAACAGTCGTTCTGCGGCGGCTTCGATATCACGATACGTTGGGGAAAGAGAAGTCCGATCAGTCATAAACCCAAAAATGTCAAGGGATGTTGGCTCTTATGACCTTAGCGAAATTATTGCGTCTACTGACAAAGAGTTAGAAGGACTGGAGCAAAGAAACTTTACTCACTTGAACACCACCTTAAAACCAAGCTCAACGCATACAGCCTTTTCAATTTCTTCCCAATAAGTGTCTTCTAAAATACCTTGTTTATTCTTAATTCTCCGAGCATCTACAGCCCTCATTTGACTTAAGTTGATATATCGATCGCCACTTAGCCCATTTTGCGAGGTCGCCATAACATTGACAATAAACGGATAAGTCTTTGTTCCAGACAATAATGGCGCAACTATTGTCGTCGTCGCATTTTGGTTGCCGATGTCATTTTGCAAAATCAAGCAAGGACGTTCCTTATCAGTCTCACTGCCAACCACAGGCTTCAGATCGACCCACCATATTTCTCCTCGCTTGTAAATCAATATTCCGTTAGGCATTTAAACCATCATCCGCTGTAACATCCCAAGCAGAAATCTCTTCTTGAAACTCTGGGTCATTCGCTTGCTCTTTGTAAGCGTGTTCTAGTTCTTTCATAAAAACTCTCTTCTTCTCTCTTAAGAGAATGTCATTTATAAAACTGCTACGATTACCTGCTAGCTGATCTACAAAGCTTAGAACGTCGTCGTCCAAAGTGATGCTGACTTTCTTACTCATTATTCAAGCTGCCTACGACAGTCGAGTAGGATTATGGAGTCATACTAGCTAATCCTACGACAATGGTCAACTTTTGCCTTTGAACCATCGGTGTAAAGAAGCCTGAAAAGTGCTTAACGTTTGTTTGCGTTGAGCCGCGACTGTCAGCATCCCGGTGGGCATTCTTCCAAACGTAGGGTTAGACCCTACCGTGGCATCAAAGCCGATCCCAGCTTTTCCTCTGTCGGAACATGCGGTCATCGTTGTAGAAGATTGCAAACATCTCCGCGAAGTAAGGAATGTCAGAGCTTGCCGCTAGCAGTTCCAAAGCCAATAGAACCTCGACCCAGTAGCGAACGATTTGAAGCACGTATAGCTGCCTATAGGGTGCCACCGCCTCTTGAATACCGCTTCGCAAGCTCGCCTCTTCCATTGTGAGGATCATTCCTCCTGTTTCAGATGTATGAATGACTGCCGATGATGCCTCAAGAAGTTTCGCTGCATGAGCGTTTCGGGCAATTGTTGCCTTCTTGCCTTCCGTCACACACGTCTCAAAGAGTGGCTTATCAACTCGTTCAAACCATTCAGCAATTGGGTCGCCACTTCGTGCGGCGCCGACGAGAAGGTTGATGTTCGTGTAGCGATCGCCCTCTGCAAAGTCCGCGAGAACCTTGAGCACTGATATATGCACGGGATCGGACAGCACCGCCAAAAACTTCATTGACATGCTGCGTTTTACCACGATTGCCGCAGTTTTTTTATGGATAAGCACGATTCTGTGCCCGATCTCACGTCTCATATACTCGAGGTCTGGAAAGCGACCATTATCAATGAAGTAGTCAAGCATCAGGCACAGCTTGCCAATCCTTTCAAGTCCAGTCGAAAGGCTTGTAAACGCCTGAAAGTAGACTCCCTTATCGGCGTAATTGGCTCGTCTAACTTGCGTTGCCCCAGCGCTTAGCATCTGTTGGGTGAACTCTGCCTCTTTCTGTAACGCTCTAAACGTCGGGCTGTGCAAAGGCAATTGCATAAGCATATAAAGGTCTAACTATTACCTCTACCAGTTAAACTCATCCCACAAAAGATAGTAGTCTATTGAGGGCAACATCCTGCGTGTAATTGGCACAACTCCCGTTTTTTAGAATTTATACCGAATCCATACCAGATAATTACCCAACTTTGGTAATCAAGCTAGTAGCTCTTAGATTTTTTGTTTATGGATGATCGAGGGTCTGCTGATATTTTGTATGAATCAATCTCTTCATTTATTAGAGGCTCGGTATTGGTTGCTGGTCTCGATCGCTCTCCTAAAAAAGTAGAGCTTGATTGAGGTTCTTGAAAGTCTCTGAAAGTGTTGAAGAAAAGAAACCCTTATTCCCCATTACCTTCCAGAGACAACGGCAATAACGCTGATACCAAATTCTGGTAAACGTTCAACTCTGGCTCAACCCCGCACCGCTTCCACGATTCGTGAAAAATAGAAGCGTCTGCTGGTCATGGCTGTGCGTTGAATCTTGAATCCGCAACTCTCAAACGCTCTCACGACATCCGATTCTCGGTGTTGATAAGCGCGAGTTGCCTTGCTCGGACCGGGAAAAAACTCACCGATTTTCTTCAAAATGGTCAAGAAAAACGTTTTGGGAGCAAAGCTGAGAATCATTCGATCGCTTGCCAAACTCGTCAAGTTTTTAATCATCTCCATTGCCTGATCGCTAGGGTAGTGAATCAACACATCCAAACAAATCACGCTGTGATAAGTTCCGCTCAACGTCTCTAAATCTTGAACCGAAAAACTTGGGTTTGCCGAAAGCCCGATCGCGACTGCTCTCTCTTTCGCTTCCCCTACCATCTTTTCAGAAATGTCACTCGCCGAAACCGTCGCCCCTGCTTGCGCTAAAGGAATGCTCAGACTCCCGACTCCGCAACCTGCATCGCAAATCGTTAACTCAGCCAGATTGCCATCTGCTTTGAGCCAGCCCAGCACCGTGTCAACCGTTTGCTGATGCCCCGTGCGAATGTCTAGCTGAACCTTATTGACTTCGCCATCGCCATAGATGCGCCGCCAACGATCGAACCCCGTCGCGTTGAAATAGTCCCGAACAACGGTTTTGTCATCGATTCCGTTCATAAAGCCTGTTTGTGGTTGTCTCAACAGGTTTATCGTAATACTGATCGTGACTCAACCAAGAACAGACTGAGCGAGTTGGAGCAAAACCTTTGCCCTACTTAAGCACTTAAGGCAAAGGTTTTGCATATCTTACTGAGAAAAATTTAGAGTTTCATGAAATTTTGATGTAGCTGAAACGACTCTCTCCGTTTGTCAGTTATCCTACGGGTGGGCAAAATTCCAAACAGTCACTTGTTAACCATCTCAACCGTGTTTAACTGCAAATCAGTGAATCTGTGAGGCTATTTTTGCTTTGACAAGTCAATCTGAGTATCTTGGGGGCACCTACAAAGTGCCCCTTTTCTACTGGAAAAACAAACTTTCACCTACATTTATATTTTTCTAAGTGCAGTTTAGGTGTAGCCACACACTAGAACTGCCTAAAATGAGACAGAATCCAATCTGGCACAACAAAAGATTTCCAATCTTTATAGCCTTTCCCAAGTCAAAGCACCCGTAGCTGGATGCAATCTCCATCGCAGCAAGTGTGCGGGCTGATTGAGATAGCCCTTTGATTGAGCGATCGCTCGTCTCGGTGCAGTTGTTGCCAGCGCGATCGCTTCTCCCACGTCACAGATGTCCCACTTGACTAAATTCTGCACTCCAACTAAAAGCGGCAGGGTTGTTCCTGCCAGAGTTCCGTCTAACAATCGGGCTGTGCCGTGCTGCACCTCAATTTGGCGGGTGTCCCAGGGATATCTGCCGTCAGGCAACCCTAGAGGTGATAAAGCATCACTCACTAAAAAGATGCCTCGATCGTACCGACTCGCCTTTAGCACCAGATCCAACATAATGGGCGAAACGTGTTGACCGTCGGCAATCAGCCCACAATAAACATCGGAATGGACGATCGCGGCTCCTAATAGCCCCGGTTCTCGATGGTGAAGGCTGGGCATCGCATTAAACGCATGAGTCACCATTGAGGCTCCTTGAGCAAAGGCTTGCTGTGCTTGATCTGCCGTTGCTTGGGAGTGACCGAGACTGACGGTGATGCCTAACGATCGCAGATAGGCGATCGCGTCGCCAGTCGGGTCAAGTTCAGGGGCGAGGGTGATGATTTTGACGACGGAAGCATAGTCTCCCAAAACGCGCTTGACGTGCTCGATCATAAGCGGCAGCAGATGTTCGGCGGGATGAGCACCGCGCTTTTCGAGGTTGAGAAACGGTCCTTCGAGATGGACTCCGAGAATTTGGGAGGACGGAAAATTTGACAGAACGGAGAGCGATTGCTGAATGTTCTCAACCGAAGTCGTGACGATCGTGGGCAAAAATCCATCAACGCCTTGGTTCCAGAGGAATTGCCCGATCGCCTCTAATTTTTCACAGTTCTCGTCACTCAAATTTGGAAAAGCTAGACCCAGCGCACCATTGATTTGCAGATCGATTCCGCCTAACGAAATCCAATCACCTGAGACATTAAGAATGGGTAAATTCGTTTGTAGTTGAATTGTTTGGGGAAGAATTTCATGAATGACACCCCTTTGAATGCAAATTTGCTGCAATCCCTGAAAACCTGGTACTTGAGCGTTGAGAATCCACACGTCGTCAAGCATGGGCGATCGTTCCCGAAAACCTACAGTTTTAATCCTCTCACAGCTCACCTCAAAGCCTTCAACTTCTGAGCGAGAGTCGATTTTCCAAAGTGCTCTAAAACGGTTTGTCTGAGCCAAGCTCCGTCGCATCGCGGATCTTCACCTTTGAGAATTTCGATGCAAGCCGCCGCCACCGCAGCCGGATCTCGATGGGGCACCCGCCAACCTAATTTGCCATCTTGCAGCGGATCAGCCGAACCGTCTGCGTCACCTGACACAACGGGAACTCCACACGCCATTGCTTCGAGATAGACGATGCCAAAGCCCTCCTGGGAAGGCATGACGTAGGCATCAGCAAGGCGATAATGGTCGGCTAACGCTTCAGTTGAGACAAATCCGGCGAAAATGACGCGATCGCTCACTCCTAAATCTTCTGCCAGTTGAGCCAGTCGCGGCTGGTCGTCTCCTCGTCCGATCACCAGATATTTGACTTGAGGGAAACGCTGAACAATCTCAGGCAATGCCCGAATCGTAACATCCACTCCTTTGTACGGGTCTCCTGACCACAATCGCGCAACCGTCATTAAGACTTTGGCTCCGGCTAACTGGTAGCGCTTCATCAAGTCCGACGATTTAACGCCAGGGGCAAACGCGTCTCCATCCACGGCACACGGCAGGAGATCGACGCGACTTAGATCAAGGGCATTCGCGAGACAGAGACGATCGCGAGAATAGCGGCTAATCGTCCACACGCGATCGGCTTGCTGAAGAGCTTTTTGTTTGGCGACTGGAAGCGTGTCCCAAACTTCTTTGCCATAGGTCAAGACCGTGTAGGGAATGCCCAACGGCTTGCAAAGAGTTTGAATCAACGGCGCTAAGTTAATGTGACCACAAAACACACGCTGCGGACGATTTTTGAGCAGGTAAGCAAATAGCGTGATGGCAAGACGAGTTCGCCCGATCGTGGCACTGCGAGTTTTGAGATAGTGAAACTCGATCGCGCTCGACTCAAACGGATTCTCGACCTCCGCGCCATCTCTTAATAGAAAAACATCTGCCTTCTCTGCGGAATGCGCTTGCAGAATGTCTTTGACATAAGACTGAATTCCGCCTTCGCAGGAGAAGATCTCTAGAAAAACAAAAACGGGCTTCTTAATCGATGAATGAAGGACGAGGGATGAATTGTGCCAAGCTTCTCGCGGCTCGTACGCTAGATTTATAGACTTTAATTTTGTCGCCTGCAACTCATCCTTCATCCTTCATTCCTCATGCTTTAGGGCGCGCTTGCTTCAACATATCAATCAACGTGTGATGCGCGTCTTCAGCATCTTTTAGCTCATGGTCAAATGGAATCCGCAACGATACGGGTTCGCCCTTGATCTGAGCATTGAGATCCATTCCTTGAGCGTCGATCGCTGCCATTTCTGCGCTCGTTGCCTCGTTCGCTTGCCCGTATGCAGTCGCATAGAGCAAAACGGCTGAGGCGTGGTCGTCATTCATGTGTTTGCAGATGCGATCGCTGAAGTCTTTAGAAAATACTTCACTGCTGGTTTCTGACATAGGTGCTCTCTCTAATCCACTGTCAAAAATCATAGCAAGCCAGTGAGAATTGATCGGGTTTAGTGCGCGATCGCCGCTTCCACTACAGAATTTTGGCACGCCTCAATCAAGCCCTCAAGTCCCTGCACGATTTGAATGTTGGTGTTTAATCGAGCGGCAAGTTCCTCGACTCGCATATCGTCTAGAAAACAAGTGTCGTCATGTTTGAGCATCAGAGACGGCAACAGAATGCCATCGCCTAAGTCTTGTCCTTGCAAGGCTTGCAGAATATCCTGTCCGGTCAGCAGCCCTGTGACTGTGATTGTTTGTCCCCAATAGTGGCTGTTGAGTGCCACCATTCGCACGGTGAGTCCTTGCACTTGATTGAGACGCTGCAAAATGGGCTGAAAGGCTTGCTCGACTGCGTTGCCGACAATCCAAATGAGAGTGCGATCGGGCACAACTTTTTTAGGTAATCGCTTAGATGCCGACTTAAACTGCTTGAGAAACTGCCGAATTGAGCCGACTCCATTCCCAATCTGCGGATAGTCTTCATAGTGCGACTCTGGCGGCAACGCTTGCCCTGCAATCAAAAACCATTCATCCGCTAACCAGGCAAACGTCGAGCCAAACTGCTGCTGAAACTGCTGCTGAAGCCCCTGTACTTGGGCGATCACTTCTTGCGCTTTCTCACGAGTCACCGGAATCAACTCATCTTCGTTGGGACGAAACCGTGTCAACCCAACAGGCACGATCGCCACCGATGCCACCGCAGGAATATCTTGACTATGAAATGCTGCTAAATCCAAAAGAGTGCGCGTCAGATGGTCGCCATCGTTGATGTCAGGGCAAAGCACCACCTGAGCGTGAATCTGCAACTGGCGT
>JBBQYE010000101.1:0-10405 GCA_038208945.1 Leptolyngbyales cyanobacterium
GACAATGCTCCGGACAATTTTAGGCAGCGATGGAGTCGTAGGACAATAGGGTTTGGTAGTTGGGGTGAGATTTAATCGGAGTCGGCTCCAGGTCTAACTCAGCAATAAATCGGTCGAGCAGATGAGTGGTGAGCGCTCGACGTTTGACACTATTCATTGAGAGAACAAAGGGCGAGTCGCCAGAGTGGTGGTGTTGAGCCTCGACTCTGGCAAGATTGAGAGCGGTGAGGGAGGCATGGAGGTGGAAGTCCAGTTTGGCGACATCTCGCGCTTGGCAATCTTGCAACCCCGTGAATTGCTTGGTGTCTCTGAAGATAAACTCGATTTGAAACCTCAGTTGGTAGAGTCGGAACAGATCGTGGGCATCTTGCTCGACATCGGTGGAAAACAGCTGCCAAATACTGGACGTGTGGCGGCAGGTGGGGACGTACACAGTCGAGATGGTAAAGATATGGATCCATCCGATTGATCTGCGCGGGTAACTCGGTGAGAGTCAGCGTTTGTTGGGCAGATAACGCATAGGCAGTAGCAGTGTCCACCTCGACCCCTCCAATCACCGACTCCTCTAGTCCCTTCTCGACCCGACTAGCACACCCATTCGAGTAGCGGTCAATCCCTGCCGTGGCTTTCCCACTCTTGGGCAGAAATGATGGTCAGTAGACTCTCTACAATGGCTTCCATCGCTATTCATCCGGTGCTTGGTTGATACTGGCACCCTAGCCGATGGTTAGCTTTCCTGTCAAAAATTGTCCGGACTATTGTGATCTAGGAGTTCTAGAAATTGCGGTAAAAAAGTAAGTCCTTTGGCAACACAAAGTGATTACTTCTCCAGCCGAACTTGATCCCACACCACACGAATTCATCTGTGAAAACTAATCACCCGTGCCATTCTTTGACTTTGGCTTGTTTAATTCTTTGCACTTCGCGTCTGCGGCTTGATGCGCTTCAACATACTCTTTGCCGCCTAACATCACATCGCCATAATATTCGTAAGGCGACTTGCCATAAATGGGCAGCGACTCATCTTCGGGATAGTCTTCTTGAGCTTCCTCGATCGCTTTCTTTAACTGCTTAACCGTTAGCCGTTGAGCCGGAAAATAAAAAAGCTGATCGGTTTTGCGATTGAGATGGGGAAACGTCGGATCGACTAAGCGATCGCTCAACTCTAACCAACCATGCTCGATCGGCTTAAAGGGCGCACCCTCGTAGACTAAAAACCCCTGCACATATGTTGCGTCTTCTGTTACCAACGCCGCTTTATAAGCATTGTCAAAACTGGCTTTTCCTTTCGTCTTTACCTGCTTGGCAACCGCTTGAGATTGCTCAACATCCAATGGCTTATCCATCTGCGACCCACCACAAATCACTATTTTAAGAGTAGTTCACTGAGAGCAATTGGTGATTGAGAAAAACGACAAGTTCTTTAACGGTGGAAAAGCGATGCAGATCAAAGCAATGGCTGATATCGACCCCAAAGCGATCGTAAAAATCGTCACAGAGATTGGCTTCCCAATCAAACCAGCAGACTAAGGGGAGTTTCAGGTCTTCGATGAGGCGATCGCTGGGCAATAGGTGAGCAGACATCAAGCCAGAATAGACTTCCATCTGCTGATAGACAAATTCTGCAATCTCGCTAGAGACTTCTAAAGGTTGCCAAAAAGTTTTATACCATGCCCTTGATCCATAGAACGGGCGATCGCGCAAGGCAGAATTAACACGCTGTCTGAGCCGTAAATCAGGACTCAGATCTCCATAGGTTTTTAAGCTTTGAATTAAATTAATCAACCTGCGCCACATACTGAATGATGGTGTTAGAAGAGGTGATTTCCTCGCTTGTTTTCAGTATTCCCACTGTGAAATCCAACTCTCTGTTTATCGAAAAACTCGATCGTGTGATTGCATTGCTAAGTTAGCCGTTCCATAAGCTGCCTCAGTTTGAGTTGATCGACGTACCGAAACTTGAAGGTGACGTTCTCGAATGACAGCCCAAGGCTCGTTAGTTGCGCCTCCTCCAGCGGTGTAGACTTGCGTTAATTTACTCGCGCCAAAAGATTGTAACAGGCGATAGCCTTCAGCTTCAAGTCGAGCGATGCTCTCTAGCAAGCCGTGCAGAAACGCAGTTCGATCGCCAGGGCGTGGCTCTAACCGAGGCAATAGATGGGGATCATTAATGGGAAAGCGATCGCCTGGTTTGAGCAGAGGGTAATAATCGAGCGGACTTGCTCGATCGAGAGGAATTTGCCGACTGAATTCTGCGAGTTCTGCGTCGCGAAAGAAGTGTCGCAGAACCGCCCCGCCTGTATTAGATGCTCCGCCGACTAGCCATAAATCTCCGAGCCGATGGCTATAAATTCCGTAGCGGCTATCTTCGACGCGGGTTTGACTGAGCAACTTCAGCACCAGCGTTGAACCGAGAGATGTCACCGCCTCACCGGGGGTTTTGACTCCACTCGCTAAGAATGCGGCGATGCTGTCGGTCGTTCCTGCACAGACGAGGCAGGTGAAAGGCAAGCCGAGTTGGGTTGCGATCGTCGGCGTAACTTCCCCAATCGGGGTGCCAGGCGCAACGACGCGAGGCAGCAATGCTCGAAACGGAAGGGCATCGATCCAGTCAGGATAGCAGAGCCGCTCTACGTCATAGCCTAATTTCAGGCTGTTGTGATAGTCGCTGATGCCCAGTTGCCCGTGCAGCAAATAGGCTAACCAGTCAGCTTGATGAAGAAAAAAGCGAGCCGATGAGAAACTGGGCTGTTGACTCCACCAAATCAGCTTGGCAAGGCTAGAAGTGGCGCTCACAACGGTGTGGTTTGGGGGAGCGATCGCCTTCACCTGATCCAGCACATCGGCAGCACGAGCATCGTTATAAAGAATCGGTTCCCGAATGGATTGTCCGTGTGAATCGCAGAGCAGCACCGTTGAAGATGTGCCGTTGATTGCGATCGCACCGATCTGCGATCGCATCGACCGAGGAATCTGCTCAATTAAACTGAAGAGTGCAGTCTGCCAATCTGTAGACATCTCCACAGGTGAACGCTGAACAAACGGACAGCGGGATTGAAATTGAATCGCCCCGCTCAAATCGATGAGCATCGATCGAGCGCCAGATGTGCCAAAATCTAACCCTAAATAGAGATTCATATCGATAGTTTCAAGCTGTATCAGGGTGTGATGTTTACCGTTTTGGAGTTTTCGCAGTAGGTCTTTCGCCACGATCGCTACACCGTTCTCAATCTCTCCACGAGCAGACCTATCAAGCTCTGCGAACGGCGATTCTTATGGGTGAATGGGCAGGGAGCGATCGGGATAATCGAAAACAGTTAGCAGACAGGCGACAGGTTGTCAGAACCCCGATTTGAGCAGCTAGACGAGATTATCGAGTTATCACACAGGTCGAAAAAGCAATCACACAAGAATCGCACCTGTCACCGATCTAGTAACTGCTGCACCTTAACTATGAATTTTATTGTCTAATCGCCGAAAGTGCGACCAACTCCTGGCTAGTGTCTTTGCTCGATCGAGTCCTGGACAAGATGACCCTGCTGAGGATTCGGGCGATGCAGCACAACCCTCGTGGATAAGAGATTTGCAGCAAACATCGACACATTTATTAAGGGGTAGCCCCCGCAGGAAAAGGTCGGGGATGATGGCAATCTACATCTATCTTGAGTCATCGTCACTTCTCATAACCGACATCCTCCTAAAGAAAAGTTGACACCACTGGCTCTGCCCTTCAAAATGTAAGTATGCGCTTGCATTATATAAAAATGACTCATTCTAATCGAGGGGCAAAGACACGAGAACGATTACTCAAAGCTGCGATCGAGGTGTTTTCGATTGCCGGGGTCGTCGGCGCAACCACCCGTGAGATTGCCCGCGTTGCTAAAGTCAACGAAGTCACCTTATTTCGTCACTTTCAAAGCAAAGAGCAGCTTTTGGCAGCCGTTGCTCAACACATTACAGCGTTGAAGGCAGAGGCGCTCGATCGTCAAGATGAATGGATGCAAGACCTCCAGTGTGATCTGCTGCACTATGCACAGATCCACAACGCGATGTTAGAAGAAAACGAAGCCTTGATTCGGATGTTTATTGGCGAAGCAAAACGACACCCAGACGCAGCGCTTCAAGTTTTACAGCAAGCGTTTTTACCCCTGCGTGAAAAGCTGATTGACTATCTCCGTCACTGTGTTGACCAAGGCAACGTCCGTCCTGATATAGATTTGTCCATTGCCGTTGACCAACTAACAGGGCTGCTGCTTGCGGGAATGTTGCGCCGTCACGTCATGCCTGTAGAACGAGGCTATTCCTCCGATCGCTATGTTAAAAGTTGCGTAGATTTAATGGTGCAAAGCCTCAGCCCAATCTCACAGTCTTCTACCCATCCGCCCCACTCTCATTAATTCCGATTTAACTACGAATGGCGACTACTCACGATCGTTCTAATCCACAATCTGATAACCCTCAATCAGGCTACGTGCAAGGCTCTTTGAAATGGGCGATTGCATTCACGGCATCACTGGGGGCAATTCTCGAAGTCATTGACACAAGCATTGTAAATGTTGCGCTCACCGATATTCAAGCAACGCTAGGAGCAACCATTAGTGAAGTGGGTTGGGTCGTGACTGGCTACGCGATCGCCAACGTGGTTCTGATTCCTCTCTCTGCTTGGTTGGGAGATGTGTTTGGCAAAAAGACTTACTTTGTGTTTTCAATGGCAGGCTTTACGCTGGCTTCGGTGCTGTGTGGGTTTGCTGCCAACCTGCCGATGTTGGTGGTTGCCCGCATTCTTCAGGGTTTATTTGGTGGCGGACTGCTTGCCAAAGCTCAGGCAATTTTGTTTGAGACGTTTCCCCCGTCTGAGCAAGGACTGGCGCAAGCCGTGTTTGGAGTTGGCGTGATTGCAGGTCCGGCGATCGGTCCCACTCTGGGCGGCTATCTCACCGATACACTAGGCTGGCGTTGGATCTTTTTTATTAACCTGCCGATCGGCATTGCGGCAGTGGTTATGGCGCTATTATTCTTGCCGTCCGATGCCGTCAAACGCAAAACAAAGCGTCAAAAAGTAGACTGGACTGGCATCGCATTATTGATCGTAGCTGTGGGCAGCTTGCAGACCTTTCTCGAAGAAGGAGAGAAAAACGACTGGTTTAACTCCGGCTTCATTACCACCCTGGCTGTTTCTGCCGTGATTGGACTCGCACTGTTCATCTGGCGCGAACTCAGCGTTAAAAATCCGGCAGTAGATCTGCGCGTGTTGCGGCACCGATCGCTAGCAGCAGGCAGTGTCTATTCTGGCATTTTGGGCATGGGACTCTATGGCGCACTGTTTGCCGTGCCCTTGTTTGCGCAAGGAGTGCTGAAATTTACTGCGACGCAAACGGGCTGGCTGTTGGCTCCGGGTGCATTGGCATCGGCGATCGTCATGATTCTCCTCGGCAAGATTTCCTCAAAAGTCGATGCGCGAATTTTGATCGCGATGGGCGCAGTCGGAACCACCTTAGTCATGTTTCAACTGGCGACCATCACCCCTCAAACGGGCACCAATGATCTGTTTCTGCCGCTCCTCTGGCGGGGAGCCGCAACGGTCTTGATGTTCTTACCGCTGAGTCTAGCAACGCTCGGTTCATTGCCCAAACAAGACATTTCTGCCGGGTCGGGATTTTATAATCTGACTCGTCAACTGGGGGGCAGCATCGGCATTGCTATTTTAACGACGCTATTGGCTCAACGAGAAGCCTTCCACAGAGACATTTTGTTGTCCAATCTCACCTCCTACGATCCGCAGACCAATGAACGCCTCAATGCGTTGACCGGGGCATTTCAAAGTCGTGGCGTTGATGCAGCAACGGCTCACCAGCAAGCCCTCACCTCGCTGTCTCAATTAGTAAGTCAGCAAGCCGCAGTTTTGTCTTACGCAGATATCTTTCGATTTGTCGGCATTGTCTTCCTCTGTTCGCTGCCGTTACTCTTGTTTTTAGACAAAGGCGGCGCAAAAGCCAAGGCTCCAATCGCTCACTAATGATTCGAGATTAACGCGGCAACTATTCCTACTGCTTCATACTTTGAAGCTGACACTGGTTATCGTGAAGTTGTTCAAAAGTAGTAGTGGTTTATAAACGATTGCCTTAACATAGAACCTTGTGAACTGCAACTAGCAATAGAGAGGGTTAGAGATTGGGTAGTCAAGCGATCGAAGACGAAGCGTGGAGCGCTCTTGAGAAGTCTATTATTTATTATCGAGGAGAACCGATCGGCACGATCGCTGCCCTCGATCCAGAGATTGCAGCACTTAACTATGATCAGTGCTTTATTCGAGATTTTGTTTCTTCAGCCTTGCTTTTTTTAATCAAAGGTAGGTCTGAGATTGTTCGTAATTTTTTAGAAGTGACTCTGGTTTTACAGCCTAAAACAGGTCAGCTAGACTGCTCAAAACCGAGTCGTGGTTTAATGCCAGCCAGCTTTAAGATTCAGTCTTTTAATGGGCATGAATATTTAAAGGCTGACTTTGGCGACCATGCGATCGGGCGAGTTGCCCCCGCCGATGCGTGTTTGTGGTGGGTGATTTTATTGCGTGCTTATGCGATCTCCACTCAAGACACCGATTTGTTTGAGCGCAGTGATTTTCAAGAAGGCATCCGCTTAGTATTAGAGCTTTGTCTCGTCACCCGCTTTGATATGTATCCAATGGTGCTGGTGCCCGATGCAGCAAGTATGATCGATCGCCGGATGGGGCTTTATGGGCATCCACTTGATATTCAATCTCTGTTTTATGCAGCGCTTAAAGCGAGTCTTGAGCTATTGGTTCCCAATGAGGCGAATCAATTTATGATTCGAGCGGTGAAAAATCGCCTTGAGCCGCTAACTAAACAGATTCGAGAAAATTATTGGCTAGACCCCGATCGCTTAAATGTGATTTATCGCTTTCAGGTTGAAGAATATGGGGAAGAAGCCCTCAATCAGTTCAATATCTATTCAGACTCGATTCCGTTTTATCGATTAGCCCAATGGTTGCCCGAAGCGGGAGGCTATCTCGCAGGTAATTTAGGTCCGTCACAGCTCGATTGTCGTTTCTTTTCGTTAGGGAACCTGATGGCGGTGATCTCTTCTTTAACTGACGAACAGCAGTCTCACAAAATTCTCAATCTAATCGAGTTGCGCTGGCACGATTTAGTAGGGCATATGCCGATGAAGTTGTGCTATCCCGCGTTAGAAGACAGCGATTGGAGAACCGTGACGGGCGCAGATCCTAAAAATCGCCCGTGGTCTTATCACAATGGCGGAAGCTGGCCCGTCTTACTGTGGATGTTAGCTGCTGCCGCTAAAAAAATGGATCGAGGAGAGTTGGCGCACCACGCGATCGCCGTTGCCGAACGCCGTCTAATGCAGGATCACTGGCCCGAATATTATGATGGTCCTGATGGTCGCTTGATCGGCAAAGAGGCGCGCAAATATCAAACCTGGACGATTACAGGTTATTTATTAGCAAAAGAATTGATTGCAAATCCTGCTCATCTTAAACTAATGATCTTCGATAGTTAGAGTGTTAACAACGCATTTGACATCACTGTAGATAAAAAATATTCCGCTGTAGTGAGGGAAGCGACAATGGCAAATGCTTAACCTGAACAATGAGATTACAAGTAATCAATGACTTGAATTTTATCCAGGAAGCAACACAATGAAAACAGGACAGTATTTCGCCCTAATTACAGGTATTCTCTTTCTCTCGTTTGGAGTTTTGGGGTTTATTCCAGGATTGCAGCATCCGATTAACGTCATCGAAAACCACGGGGGCGTTGAGGTGCAGCTAGGCTATCTCTTCGGACTGTTTCCGATCAACGCCGCTGAGAATGGAGTCTATATTATTGTTGGAATTCTCGGACTTGTAGCCGCGATCGGGCTAGGCGGATCACGAATCTATGGTCGCGGACTTGCCCTCTTTTTTGGGTTACTCGCTGCCTTTGGCTTGCTGCCAGGGTTTGATACCACGTTTGGGCTAATACCCGTGTTTGGCAACGATGTTTGGCTACACGCGATTGTCGCAGCGATCTCATTCTATTTTGGGTTTATCGATTCACCAGGGCTGCTAGAAATTGCCAGCCGACCACCAGTAGGCGCGTTACCCGCTGATGGTCGCTCGCCAGGAATTAAGGGTTAGGCTTGACCCCTGACCCAAATGGCTAATCCGCCGCCTCGACCTCTAGCAGCGATTAAGTCGTCAGTGATTAAGAAGAACGCAAAGAAGGGGAGTTTAGCGATCGACTGCTCTGCGAATGGTGCTGATTTTGTTTTTCCTGACCGAAAGCCTCCTGAGTAAAGGGCACGCTCGAACACGCTAATCTGCATGTGCGTAAAGTCAAACACCAGCAGATTTTTTTTGCCTAAATATCTCGCGGGACCTGTTAGCTTAAGGTTCAATCCACTCACCTGAATCTGATTGGTGATCTCTAACTGATTAGATGCTAAATCACTGGCACGAAAGCCGATTGATGCGGGAGTCAATCGAGGCAGATAAAAGCCTTTGCCTAATGCAATTCCGCCTCTTTGCTTGAGCTTACGAGTTCCTGTTGAAAAGCAGAGCCGCCACTCTCCCAGCAGGCTCTCTAACGGGTAAGATAATCGCTGCTGTTTGGCGACTTTCTCAGCTTTCAGTAAAGCATCCACCACCCTCTGCGACTGGGGACGATCGCCGATCGCAACTTGTTTCAACACATCCTGATAGTCGGGCACGATCGTCTTTTTTACCGTCATTCAGGCATCTCCTTAATTTTGGTTCCACCGCATAGTTGGAGCGATCCACACTTCTAAATCAGCCAAATTAGAGAAATTCAACAAGGCTTCCCCCAGCGATTCTAGTTGAATTAGCGATAGAGCGTTGATCTGCGATCGGGCTGCCTCTGGCACTTCACCCACTCGTCGAGCTAGCAGTCGGAGGAGCAGCGATCGTTGCCCCTGTTCTGTCCCTTTGGCTTCATTGTGTTGCTCCCACTCTAAAAATGCTTCCATAGTGCCAGATTGCCTCCTGTCCACTAAAGTCCTCAATTCCGCCACTGAGGTGGAACCGTGAACGTTGATGATCAGCGAGTTGGAGGCTTGGAAAGCAGATGAACGTCCGTGAACTAATGGAAGCTCCATCACAGTTTGATCCAGAAACGCGAGTGGTGGTTGCTGGATATGAAGAGGGATTTAACGTGATGCTAGATCGTTCTGCTAGGTCGTTCAGCAACCTCATCGAATTGATTCAGAAAGCATTCTTTCTCTTGTGAATACAGCCTTATTTTTAGATCTTTTGAAGCTTCAATTCTGACACTTTCGTCTGAAGGCACGATGACAACTCACTCTAAAGTGAGAAAGTCGATGAGAACCTTTGAACCATTGAGTACACCTTGAGAGAGACGGAATTTGCGTGATAGGGTGGCAACATTGCGGTCAAGATTCACAAAGGGTTAGCGGTATGACAGTTGGAGTTTGGGTGTTGGGCGATCAGCTTTGGGCAGGGCAATCAGCACTACAAAGCTGCGATCGCGTTGCAGTTCCCCCTGGGGATAATCGCACTCAATCAACGCCTGTCATTTTTATCGAATCGCTTCATCACGCTCAAGAGTTGCCTTACCATTTGCAAAAGTTGGTGATGGTATGGTCGGCAATGCGTCACTTTGCTGACGAGTTGCGTCAAGACGGTTGGGAGGTCACTTACAAGCAGGATGTAGACTTCAAAACGCCCCTATTAGCGTGGATTGAGCAGCATCAGATCACCGAGCTACGGGTGATGACTCCCACCGATCGTCCCTTTGCCAAGTTAATCAAACACTTGGATCTGCCGTGCCCGATTATCCTCACCCCCAGCAATCGATTTATCTGGGACGATCAGGCATTTATTGACTGGGCAAATTCTCGTAAACGCCTCGTGATGGAAGATTTTTATCGCGAAGGACGGCGACGATTTAACGTGTTGATGGAAGGCGACCAACCGATCGCGGGTCGCTGGAATTTTGACAAAGAAAACCGTAAACCGCCTAAAGGCAAGCTTACGTTGCCCGAAGCACTGTGGTTCAAACCCGATCGGATCACGCAAGAAGTCATTGATTGGGTCAAAGAATCTCCCGCATTTCAAGATAGCCAACATTACTGGCAGATCGAGCCATTTCTGTGGGGGGTGACGCGACCGCAAGCCCTCTAGGTGCTCGAATTCTTTGTGCAAACTCGGCTCTCAGAATTTGGTCCTTATCAAGACGCAATGGTGACAGGCGAACAAACCATGTGGCATGCAATGCTGTCTCCTTATCTAAATTTAGGATTGCTTCACCCCTTAGAAGTGTTAGAAGCGGCTGAACAAGCCTATTATCAAAACCAAAGTGAATGGGAATTGAACAGCGTTGAAGGATTTGTGCGACAGATTTTAGGCTGG
>JBBQYE010000102.1:0-10116 GCA_038208945.1 Leptolyngbyales cyanobacterium
TGGGTTAGATTCTGCAACGTCAGCCGCCCAAGCGATCGCAGATGGTTTTGACGTAATTGCACTGTCATTAAACTACGGACAACGGCACGATCGAGAGTTAATTGCCGCCAAACACGTTGCTGCCCATTTAAAGATTCAAGAACATTTTGTGATGGAGGTGAATCTCGCACAGTGGGGCGGTTCCGCTCTAACCGATCAAGCGTTAGATGTTCCTACCGACGGTGCTCAGTCTGGAGGCATTCCTATCACATATGTACCGGGGCGAAACACGGTATTTATCGCGATCGCGCTTTCTCTTGCAGAGGCAAAAGGCGCAGACGCTATTTATTTGGGCATCAATGCCGTTGACTATTCGGGCTACCCCGACTGTCGCCCCGACTATCTAGACGCTTTCCAGCACCTAGCAACCCTCTCTTCAAAAGTCGGATTGGAAGGAAAAGCCCCAAAATTAGTCGCGCCTTTAGTAACAGACTCAAAAGTTGATATCGTCCGTCGGGCATTGCAGTTAGGAGTGCCGATCGACCTCACTTGGTCATGCTATCAAGGCGGCGAAACCCCTTGCGGAGTTTGTGATTCGTGTCGGATTCGCGATCGTGCCCTAATGGATGCAGGTCGCTCAGACTTAGCGACTCTAACAGGACAAGCTCTTTACAAATCTGAAAGCTCGGAGCGGAGTTGTTAAGAGATGGCTTCAAACTGTAGAGCGATCGTGTGAATAAATAGATGATCTGTAGGGATGTGAAACACAACGTCCCCGCAGACCAATTAAGCTAGGTTCGAGGTCTAAGTTCCCTGCTCTATGCAACTTGCTCCGCTTTATCCGCTCATCCATCGCATTCTCAAACCGAGCTTTCCTAATTGCTTGTGGACAGGTGATCAAAAGGCTCCCCAAATCGCCCTCACCTTTGATGATGGACCTTACCCTCCCTACACGTCCTCCTTGTTGAATGTGCTCGATCGCTATCAGATTTCTGCTAGTTTCTTCTGGCTAGGCATTTGCGTGGATCGAGTGCCTGCCCTCGCGCAAGCTATTCACCAAAAAGGATATTGGATTGGATTGCACGGCTACGATCACCGATCGTTTGCTACCCTGTCTCCCACCCAACTCAAGCAAGACTTAGAGCGAACCAAAGACGCGATCGCAACCGCCTGTCAACGTTCATCTCCAACATTGATCGATGTTCGCCCTCCCAACGGGCTGTTTACACCCCAAACATTGCGCTTATTGAATCAATGGGGTTACCGTCCAGTCATGTGGAGCGTGATTCCAGAAGATTGGGTGCATCCCGGCGCTGCGATCGTGGTACAGCGAGTCTTAGACCAGGTTCAAAATGGCTCAATTATCGTCCTGCACGATGGATATTATGGCGGACGAGATGTTGCGGAAACGGTCGATCGATTGATTCCTGCACTGCTCGATCGGGGATACGAATTTGTGACAGTCAATCAGCTATGGGCAACCGTGGGGATTGACCGACGATCGTCTACCTCATGAGTTGACTGCTCCTGAGTTCTGGGTAGATCAAATCTTCTAATCTTCTCTCATAAAAACGGTGGCGGCTCTCAGCATTCAAAAGCTTTAATCTGTAATGGTCTTGTTTATTCGAGGCGACTAGAACGACTCTAAAAAACGCCCCCTGATTCGACATTGTTCGGCTTAAACGATTGAAAAGATCATCTAACTTAATATATAGCTTAGAGCTAAGTCTATCAATTTGGGCTAACGTAGCAATACAGAGATGTAACAAACCGTCTAATCCTCAAGTGCAATTTGGATGTGGTAGTTGAACGAGATTTGGCACTAACTAGTCTCAGTCATCCCCGCCTCTGAGTTTCAGAAGCAACTGTTCAGTTCAGACCTTTGTGTCAACTGCTGAACAGTGCTGACGCTGCCCCCCGTAGTGACAAAAGTTCCTGACTGCTTTAGTTGCCGAAAGATATATGAACAGACCAAACTTCGTCTTCTTTTCCTAACTTCGCAGATTAAAGCAGATAAAAAAGGGTGCAACTTTTGTGAGAAAAGCTACAATCGGGAAGACATTAAAACATTCAGCAATAATGACCTGTGCGTTGGTATCTCTACCCAGTGTCGCTTTCGTGCGGATGCAGCGTGGTTTAAACTTCGCACGGTTACTAACGCCTCTTCTAAATTAGAGAGTCATCTCTAGAAAGGGCACATTCGCTAATGGCAAAAAGCCTCTGGCTTTGTCTATAACCAGATTGAACGATCTACCGTTCTCCGGTGCTTAATTTTTTTCGCTTTCACCACTTTAAGGAGCATGAGGAACACGGTATGACCCAGACCAACAACGTACTCGAAGCACTCAGTCTTGGTACCCCCTCTGATGAACCCCTTGACACTGAAGTCGAGCTTTATGACGATGATGACCAAGACGAACCGGACTCTCCGGCAGATGATGACACTACCAAAACAGGCAAGGCTCGTGCTGCCCGCCGTCGAGCACAAGCCAAGAAAAAGCACTACACCGAAGACTCGATTCGTTTGTATCTACAAGAGATTGGTCGAATCCGTCTGCTGAGAGCCGATGAAGAAATTGAGCTAGCGCGTAAAATCGCAGACCTGCTAGAGCTGGAGCGCATTCGAGTCAGGCTGACAGAAAAGTTGAGCCGTGAGCCTCAAGACAAAGAGTGGGCAAGCGAAGTTAATATGCCGCTAACGGCATTCCGACACCGCTTACATTTGGGTCGTCGTGCAAAAGATAAGATGGTGCAGTCCAACCTGCGTCTTGTTGTGTCGATCGCCAAAAAATATATGAACCGGGGTCTTTCCTTTCAAGATCTGATTCAGGAAGGCAGCTTAGGGTTGATTCGTGCAGCAGAAAAGTTTGACCACGAAAAAGGCTATAAGTTTTCGACCTATGCAACCTGGTGGATTCGCCAGGCAATCACTAGAGCGATCGCTGACCAATCACGCACGATCCGCCTCCCGGTTCACTTATACGAGACCATTTCTCGGATTAAAAAGACCACTAAGCTGCTCTCTCAAGAAATGGGTCGCAAACCTACAGAAGAAGAGATTGCTACTCGAATGGAAATGACGATCGAGAAGCTGCGCTTTATTGCCAAGTCTGCTCAGTTGCCGATTTCGTTAGAGACCCCGATTGGAAAGGAAGAAGATTCTCGTTTAGGCGACTTCATTGAGTCAGACGGCGAAACCCCTGAAGATCAAGTTTCTAAAAACCTTCTTAGAGAAGACCTCGAAGGTGTCTTAGCCACCCTCAGCCCTCGTGAAAAAGATGTGTTGAGACTGCGCTATGGCTTAGATGATGGTCGAATGAAAACCTTGGAAGAGATTGGACAGATTTTTAACGTCACCCGCGAAAGGATTCGTCAAATCGAAGCAAAGGCGCTTCGTAAACTGCGTCATCCTAATCGCAACAGCGTTTTGAAAGAATACATTCGATAATCCAAATCATCTGACAGGTAGGGCGCAGACAACATGCTCCTAAGATAGATTTGAAGAGGCTCAGAGGTAAAACTCTGAGTCTTTTTATAGTTGCCTTCAACCAGGAAAGACAAAAACATGGGCACCTAGTGAGGTGCCCGTCAGATTAGCTTTCAAGGTTAACCAAAACTTAAGAAGCGGCAATTACAGTAGACCTAAGAAGCGCAGTGTGCCTTCACCAGAAAAATATTCGGTCGCGAGTGCAGCGACAAACCCAATCATGGCAAAGCGACCGTTCCATAACTCGGCTTGGGGAGTAAAACCAAATTTCCAAGCGTTGCGGTCTTCAGAAGCGACAGGAACCGTTAATTTTTTTGTGTCTTGCATGGTGGTTACTCTGGAGTGCATTGGCTGTTCATAATGTAACGTAATATTACGTTTAATGTCAAAATTAAGTAGAGCAGAATCTCTCTTCTCATAAGTTTTTTTTATGGGACTCAGCTTTTGGAACCGAAACTAAATCCCGTGCCAGAAATATGAGGCTATGATGGGAGCTATTGATTGATATTTGTTAAAAATTATCAATGATTGTTTCCCCGTCTGGTTTGTCAAAGTTTAAAGAATCGCTGACTGAGAAAGTGTTTTTCGGTCAGAAACCTTCGGCAGAGTTGATCGCAATCTTGCTGGTCTACTTTGTGCAAGGGGTCTTAGGATTGGCACGGCTAGCCGTTAGCTTTTTCTTGAAGGATGAGTTAGGGCTGAGTCCGGCAGAAGTATCTGCTCTGCTGGGAATCGTGGCATTGCCCTGGATGATTAAGCCGTTATTTGGCTTCATTTCTGATGGGTTGCCGATCTTCGGCTATCGGCGACGACCTTATCTAGTTCTTGCAGGAGTTTTAGGTGCGCTGTCCTGGGTCATGCTGGCTACGATCGTGCATAGCCCTTGGGCGGCAACTTTGACGATCGCGCTGGGTTCTCTGTCGATTGCGGTCAGCGATGTCATTGTCGATTCGCTGGTAGTAGAGCGGGCGCGGTCAGAATCTGTCAGTGGGGCAGGATCACTGCAAGCTCTCTGCTGGGGCGCGTCGGCGGTCGGCGGATTGGTGACAGCCTATCTCAGTGGCTGGCTGCTGACAAAATTTGATACTCGCACTGTATTTGAAATTACGGCATTCTTTCCGTTAATTATGTCTGCGGTGGCGTGGCTGATTGCCGAATCTCCAGTGACCGAAAAGTCGGACTGGTCGATCGTGCGAAATCAGCTAGGGCAACTGAAGCAAGCTATTACCCAAAAAGCGATCTGGATGCCTACAGCATTTTTGTTCCTTTGGCAGGCAACGCCCACGGCAGAATCCGCGTTTTTCTACTTCTCGACCAATGAACTTGGGTTTGAGCCTGAGTTTCTAGGGCGAGTAAGGCTCGTAACCAGCGTTGCAGCGCTGGTCGGCATCTGGATTTATCAAAGATTTCTCAAAACTGTGCCGTTTCGAGTGATCTGTGGATGGTCGATCGTGCTCTCATCTGCTTTGGGCATGACGATGTTGCTGCTGGTCACTCACGCCAATCGAGCAATCGGAATCGACGATCGCTGGTTCAGCTTGGGCGATAGTTTAGTGCTCACCGTGATGGGTCAAATTGCGTTCATGCCCGTTTTAGTCTTAGCTGCAAGGCTTTGCCCACCCGGAGTCGAAGCGACGTTGTTTGCACTGCTGATGTCAGTCGTCAACTTGGCTGGGCTAGTATCTTACGAGTTTGGTGCGGTGTTGACTCATTGGCTAGGCGTGAACGAAACCAATTTCGACAAATTGTGGCTACTCGTGCTAATTACAAACCTCAGCACACTATTGCCTCTCATCTTTCTGGGCTGGCTACCTGGAGCCTCCGAAGCACTTCCAGAACAGAAGTCTTCAATCCTGGCTGTAGAGGTTGATTCGACTGCTAAACCTTTGGGGCTTTTACCAGACTTAGTTACAGATGTAGTAGACACTTGATCTGTTCAGTTTTGTGACTTAAAGAAACAGTACATCTGTTTAACACTTTCAATTTACAGTAGACAGCCAAAAATTAACGCTCTGAATCACAAGTAGTTATGCAAAGTTTTCAGCTTGGTGAACACGCGTCTACGGTTCCGATTACGCCCTACAATACGCAGGAGTGGCAGAAAGGATATCGCTCCCTCAATCAAGAATATGACTACTGGATTGATGACATAGAAGGACAGATTCCACCGGAATTAAGCGGCACTCTATTTCGGAATGGACCAGGACTTTTAGATGTAAACGGACAGCGAATTCAACATCCGTTTGATGGGGATGGGATGGTGTGCGCGATCGCCATTAAAAATGGACGAGCACATTTTCGCAATCGCTTTGTCCGCACTGAAGGATATGTTGCAGAACAGAAAGCGGGACGCATTCTCTATCGAGGCGTGTTTGGGACGCAAAAGTCGGGAGGCTGGTTAGCAAACGCTTTTGACACCAAGATTAAAAATATTGCAAATACCCAAATCCTTTACTGGGGTGGCAAGCTACTTGCCCTTTGGGAAGCGGCGGAACCTCATCGCCTCGATCCGCGAACGTTGGAGACGTTAGGACAAGAATATTTTGACGGAGCCTTGCAGCCTGGTGCCCCGTTTGCAGCCCATCCTTGGATTGATCCGGCTTCTCAGTTTGATGGCGGTGCGCCGTGTTTAGTCAACTTCTCGATCAAAGCAGGATTGTCTTTTACGATCAATATTTATGAGTTAGATCTGGCAGGAAAGATTATCCGTCAGCACAACCATCCGGTGCCGGGGTTTGCCTTCGTTCACGACTTTGCGATTACGCCCAACTATTGCATCTTTTTCCAAAATCCCGTCGCATTTAATCCAGTGCCGTTTTTGATGGGAACCCGATCGCCCGGTGAATGTATCAAGTTTCAGCCCGACAAGCCGACGCGGGTAATTGTGATTCCTCGTGATGCTGCGTCTCGCCCCAAACCGATCATTCTTGAAACTCAATCGGGATTTGTCTTTCATCATGCCAACGCCTATGAGCAAGATGGTGAGATTGTCATGGACTCGATTTGTTACGAGAATCTGCCCTCTGTCGAATCGGGTGCTGATTATCGCGAAACTGATTTTAATGCGCTCACCCCTGGTCAGTTGTGGCGGTTTCGCATGAATCTAGAGACGAAGGCGATCGAGCGTCAGCTAATTGAGCCTCGCTGCTGTGAGTTTCCCTTCATTCACCCAGCCTTGGCGGGACGAAAGCACCGCTATACTTATCTGGGAGCTGCTCACACTCCAGAAGGAAATGCTCCGCTTCAGGCGATCTTAAAGGTCGATGTCAAGTCGGGCGATCGTCAGATCTGGAGCGATGCACCCAATGGTTATGTAGGCGAACCTGTGTTTGTGCCTCGTGCGGCGGCGGGTGAATCAGGACTCTATACCGAAGTTGAAGGAGATGAAGACGACGGCTGGCTGTTTACGATGGTGTATGACAGCGAGAAAGATCGCACCGATGTTGTAATTCTAGATGCCAAAGATTTAGAGAAAGGCACGATCGCGCGTCTCCATCTCAAGCACCACGTCCCTTATGGACTGCACGGTAGCTTTACGCCGCATTACTTTGAGTCGTAGATTGAGCGAAGACGGGATTTTGCTACTTGATAGATGAAGCAACCTTAAGGGCTTGATCTAGAACTTCGGTTGCTTTCGATCGATTTGCAACTCGGTCTTTTGCGATGTATTGAGCAGCGATCGCGGTCAATGCTTGGCTCTTGTATTGCTTATCTTTGATCGCTTGGGCAACTTGTAGCGCTTGCTCAAATTGTCCTTGTTGAGCAAACGATCGAGCTAAGGCAGGCATCAACCAGTCTAAATGAGCAGGATTATTGGAAAGCGGTTTCACAGACTTTGCAACTCTTAGTGCCTGCTCTGATTTTCCTGCCTCAGCGTAAGCAAGCGCAATGTCAGACAAAACGCCTTGAACGTTCTCTCGTTGGGCAATTTTCAGCGCTTGGTCATATTGCTTGTTTACTAAGTAATGTCTAACTATGTCAGTTAGGGTCAAGTTTTTTGCCGTTGAGAGCGATCGAGCTAATTTCACTGCCTGATCGACATTTCCAGACTTAACGTAGTGCATCGCGATCGCTTGAAAGACTTGCTCACGATCAACCCGCGTTTTAATTCGATTTGCCAACTCGCGGGCGGTCTGGAGCTGTCCGTTTTTGACGTATCCGATCGCGACTTGTGCAAACGCATTATCGAGAAATGGAGACGGTTTTAATGCCTGTGCTGTTGATTGTGCAGTCGCTAAAATCGCCTTGGCCTGGCTAGCTTGTCCCACGGCTGCATATTGAGTTGCGGCTTGGCTTAACAAATAGACTTTCTCTGCTAGAAACTGGGTTGATCGGAGCGATCGAATTTCAGGTAGAACTTGGTTGAGCAGCGCGGTCGCGTGCGGTTTTTGCCCATTC
The DNA here is from genome assembly GCA_038208945.1 of Leptolyngbyales cyanobacterium. GTDB lineage: Bacteria > Cyanobacteriota > Cyanobacteriia > Leptolyngbyales > Leptolyngbyaceae > Phormidesmis_A. The sequence goes on from JBBQYE010000102.1 coordinate 7,865, forward strand.
GCGATTAGCAAGTCCGTCACTTGAAGCGCCTGAGTAATAGTCCAGGAAATCTCTTCTTCGGACTGCGACTTTAAATGTGCGCGGATACTTTCTAGAGCTTGATTGAGTGTCGGGGGCAAGAATTCTGATTGCCCTGTGCTTTGGAGTGTAAAGGTAATGCCCATCAAAACTTGCCGCCGACCTCGGAGATCAGGATTGCGTTGAGCAACCGTGAGCGCGTCGTCTATAATCTGCTTGGCTTGATCGGGCTTTTGATCGTCTTTATAAGATTTAGCGATTCTCACCATCGCGATCGGGGTAAACCAACTATCAATCTTCTGGGTAATTTAAAGCGCACAATAGTAGTAACCCGCTTCCGCATAGTCAACCGCTCTGTTGAGCAATGATTCTTCTGGTGAAGTCGCGCTGAGGGCGCAGTTGGCGATCGTTTGAGCATGAGAAATTTGGAATGCTCTCGTGAGCAGTTGTTGACCTTTCTCGGACTGACCCGCCAGGGTATAACCGTTTGCAACTCGCACCAAAGGCGTAGCTTTATAACAATCGTTTTGCATTCCTTCTGTAAGAGATAGCGCCTGTTCTAAAACTTTGATGGCACGTTCAGCGCGATCAACTGCCGCGTATTGAAAGGCGATTTCGGCGACGAAAGGAGCTTGGGCATCAGTCTTGTCTCTGCTCGATCCTGGCTTGCTTAAGCCTAAAATTGTCAGCATCACGATCGCCGACAATGTGCCTCGTCTGATCCCTAGCGCCATGTCTCTTTCCTCAAGTTGAACGTGTCGTCATGATTGGGATGACGACACGTTCAAGCGATAGGTTTGGTCTAGATATCAAGATTTACTCAAGCTTTATGGATCAAGCCGCCCTGCTAATGCGGCTCTGGCTTGTTCTCGATCGTCAAAGTGGATCTTTTCAGTACCTAAAATCTGATAATCTTCGTGCCCTTTGCCCGCGATTAGCACACCATCTTCGGCTTTGTCTTGCAGATGATCCAGAGGTGGAAGCAGAAGTGGATGAACTGTGGAGCTTCGTGCGATGCTACAGGGTCATTGGACTATTCATCGATCAAGTGGCGTTTGGACTCATGATCTAGACCTCAACAACACGTCTAAAATACGACCAGGAAACGGAAGTTCAACCTTCCCTGCTGACTTAGCTTGGATTACGATCAGGGTCAGCAACCAAGTCAGCTTTGCCGAATACCGCTTGTCGGAGCAGTCGAGATACTGAGATTGATTCGTTAAACAGTGGAGCATAGGGTATCCAGCGCAAGCAATTAAGCTAAGGCTCCCCCTGCCAGTCCAGCCAGGGGGAGTACAAAACGATCAATCTATGCAGTCAACCGCACACCGGGAATCGGCGGCGGGTTGCCCAGCAATTGCTCAGGCGTTAACGTCGTGAAGCTGTAGCTCTGCCAATCGTTGGTTACGAACTTAAACTTTCCACCGCCAACGCCGCCATTGTTGCTCCAGTCAGACGCAAAGGGAGCATCCACAGAGCGCCAGTAGTCAGCCCCACCACTCGCGATGTAGCGGGCTTGAGGACGATCGTCTGCACCGTTCGCGTTGTCCAGGATCAGCCGACCCTGAAAGACTGAGTACACCCCAGCAATATCGGTGGGGTTGATCGTCGCGCGTTGTCCCGACCAGAAGTGGAAGTTAAATCCGTTTCCGGCTGTAACGCTGATACCACCGCCGTTACTGGATTCATCCTTGGTGGTGACCCCAGTTACAACGTTGTTACCGAAGTCAGAGTTGAATGCCCCGCCTTGAATGCCAGAAAGCTGAGTCTGTGTCCACTGCCCAGTGGACTTGCTGAGAATCCACAATTGGTCATTGCGGAGTTGAACGCGGGTATTGGGGGCTTTCTCAGGGCGGAATCCCTTAGCAGCGTAAAGTTGCCCCCAAGCCGTGATCGCCTTCCAGTCAGTGCGCGGCTCGTTGCCCCAAGCCGGTTGAGCCGCCGAGTTATACCAGGAGTAGTAGCTAGGAACTCCATCAGGATAGGCCTCGTTTGGGCTGTTAGGGATGGAATCGTAGGGAGCTAAGTCAACCGGGATAGTAAGAACAGGCGGAGTCTGAATTCCACTAATAGCAGTAGCAGCAGCAGGAACGAAATCAGTCACCCCATCAGGGCGCGTCCACCGGAGAGTGGAGACAGCACCTCCACCGCTCTCGTAGTACTCCATCTTCACGTCATACTTCTGCCCTGCCTGGAGAACGATCGTGCCGCTGTTGTCTGTGCCAGCGTGATCT
>JBBQYE010000103.1:0-10076 GCA_038208945.1 Leptolyngbyales cyanobacterium
GGGCTGTAGTGACGTTTTAATCAAAGCAGCCGCTTGAATAGGAGTCAGTCTAGAAACCTTGAGTACACCGACCATCGGCAACTGAATGGTTCCATCCGACAAAATCAGTTGTTCATTCGAGAGATCCGGGAATCCAGCCACAGTCAGACGAAGCTGGTCTCCAGGTTTGAGAGGAGTCGTCGTCTGAGTATCGGTTAGAATCCCGTCCTGAGTTTGAGCTAGGACGAAACTAGAAGGCGCTCCAACCGCGATCGCCATCACTAAAGGAGCATAGAGTAAGACGGAAGATTTTCTCATCGTTCGACTAACCTGCGATTGATTTGAGACACGATTAAACAGAAGAGGGTAGAGAACTTGGATGCGGAAGTAGTTTGTCTGCTGATTCAGGGGATGGGCTAGAGGGGGAGCGATCGACGCGCAGTGGATCAGGCGTTGGGTTAACGATCGCGCCCAAGATTTTAGCACCGCTTCTCTCCAAGTCTGCGATCGACTGAAGTGCGGCTGCTTTAGGCGTGAATTCTGGGCGCACAACCAACACCACTCCGTCAGTGTATTCACTCAGGGTCATGGCATCTGCGAAACGGGCAACCGGAGAGGTGTCGATGATAACCAAGTCATAGTCGTTTGCCACTGTCTGCATTAAAGCCTTCATTGCGTCGGCTTCTAAAACTTGAGCAGGACGATTGAGCCATTGCCCTTGGGTTAACACACTCAAATTCGCGATCGTCGTTGGCTGCACGATCGAGTTCAGCGGGGCGCTTTCACTCACGACATCGGTGAGACCAGGCTGTTGAGATAAGCCAAAGAAGTGGTGCTGTAAAGGATGGCTCAGATCGGCATCAATTAAGAGTGTGCGGCGAGACATCATCGCTGCGACGATCGCTAGATGAGCCGCGACGCTCGATTTTCCTTCGCCTGCAATGCTACTGCTGACAAGAATTGACTTTAAAGAGTCTTTATTGCTGAGTTCGAGCGTTTTGAGGATTCGGCGGTAAGGTTCGACTGCGGCTGAATTGTTCAAAAATCCATTTAATTGACTCGGTTGCAGCGGCAATCGTCTAGGAAGAATTCCCAACACAGGTAACTTCAGTTGATCCTCGATCTCAGAGGAACTGCCAACTTTGGTGTTTAACAGTTCACCCAGCAAAATCACTCCAGTCGCAGATGCTAGACCTGCGGCTAATCCTAAAATTAGGGCAACAGCGGGTTTAGGGTTTGCAGGGGTGCTCGGAACAGAAGCCTGTCCAATCACCCGAACGTTACTGATCAATTGCGCTTCTGCAATACGAGCTTCTTCGAGCTTGCTTTGAAGCATTTTCAGCGTTAGGGCTTCTTGCTCACGTTTGCGATCGAGGCTTGAAAGCACACGCTGCTTTGCAGGCAGTGAGGCAAGACGCGCTCGCAAAGGTTCTTGCTGACCCCGCAGCGCTCTTAGCTTTTCAAGCAGCGCATTTTGCTCGACTGCACCTGTAATATAGGTGGCAATTAAGCCGCGACTCAAATCGTCGGTTGCTAAACTTTTAGAGGAAACAGATGATGAATTTGGAACAACCCGAACAAGGCTTTGAGAATAAAAAGCGCGAGTTTCATCTCGCTTCTGCACTAAAGCCAGCAACTCTGGGTTTTGGTCGCCCAGTCGAGAGCGGGCATCAATCACTTGAGCTTCTAAGTCTGTGAGTTTGCCCCTCAGTGCTTTCAGCTCTTCATCCTGCCCAGCGCGAGATGTGATGTATGCGGTCTCAACATTGTTCACCCCAATAATGCCCTGTAGCTGCCCATTCTTTTTCTGAGCCTCTGACAATTGGGCAGATAAAGTTCGCGCTTGGTCTTCTACGACTGATAAGCTGTTGACCAAATTTTTGTCTTGCTCGTCTAGCGCAACAATTCCATTGGCTTCTTTAAACTGACTTTCTGCCAGTTCCGCCTTTTCTAACATTTCTTGTTGACGTGGAACTCGCGCTTCCACAAATTGTCGCACCGAGGAAGCTTGCTGACGAATCGATTCTCCGCTTTCTTGCACTGTTGCTTGCGAGATGGCGCTCAACACGGCTGCTACAACTTTTGGATTGCGATTGGTGTAGTACACCTCCAAAATGTTGGTCGCCGGAACAATCTTGACTTTAAGAGCAGAAGCGATTTCGCCCGGTTCAGGAGCTTTTTCGTCGAGTCCAGAGGTAGAAAGCAGAAGGGCGGCTTGTTTGAGAACTCGCTCTGAGGCAATCAGTTCAGCTTGGGTAGCGATCGGATTGGCATTTCCAGGGGTTGGGTTTGCCGCGATCGCTTGACCTAGCTCAGAAATACTTAACCGCTGATCGTCTAAAATTAATCGGACTGACCCCTCGTAGACTGGAGGGGTCATCTTGAGGTAGGCATATGAGCCACCCACCACTGCTGTAAAAGCCAGCAGGGCGTTCCAAAAATTGCGTTTGATTACTGGTGCGATTGCAGGCATCTCATTCATGAAATCTATCCTGTGACGAGAGGGTAGTGGTTGTGCCAGCCCAGTAATCTCAATAAAGTCTCAAGTCTGAGTATCTTTTCGTATTTAGGCATGGTTCTCCCAGGTTGGCTAATCTGTAGAAAGAGAGCGACTTTTAGGGATGAGAGGTCTTTGCTTCAATTGGGGTGGGGGTTTGATCAGGTGTGAGAGCAATGTCTTTATCTAGGTATTTCGCGTAGGTGACAACTTCGTCAAGCATAGCGGATGTACCTAGATTGGGATGGATCGACACAGATTCTTTAACAGAAATTTGAGATTGGTCTACGCTAGCTTCATACAAATCTAAGAATTGGGTCGTGATGTGATCCCAATTGAAGGTAGATTTCACGTAGGATTTTGCTCGTTCAGCGATCGGTTTAAGTGCCTCCATATGCGAAATTGCCCATTCTAGCTTTTGAACGCATCCTTTTAGATCTCCTTTCCGAAAAAGTACGCCCCGATTTTCGCCTAAAAGCTGCTGATGCGGCGGAATGTTGCTGGCAATAATGGGCACTCCTTCTGCCATCGCCTCTAACATCGCCATTGGTAATCCTTCGATGTTCGAGGGCATCACACACATTCCTGCACCTCTGACAATTTCAGCGAGACGATCGCGCAAGAGTTGACCTGTAAAAAGAATGTTGGGGTTGTTATCCGCCAAGCTTAACAGGCGTTCTTTAAATTCTGGGGCATCATCGCCACCGACCAAAACCAGTTTCCATCCTTGAGGTTGAAGCGCTTGAAAGGCTTGGATTAAGAGATCTGGACATTTTTCAGGAACCAGTCTGCCCAAGAATACGAGGTAGCGTCCCTGCTCTAATCCAAGTGACGTGCCCCAGGTGAAGGTTGGATCAGATTTGGCATACGTCGCTGGAGCATTAGGAATATAGGTCGAGTCTCGCCCATAGGTTTTGAGAAAGTAAGGTCGCAGAGCTTCTGACACGACCACGATTTCATGAGCGCAAGAAGCCGCAAATTGTTCACCCAGTAAGATCGACAGTTTGGCGAATTTGCCCCATTTCGCCCGTTGCCAGTCTAAGCCGTGGCAGGTAACTACGATTTTGGCAGGAGAAATCATTCGAGGAACCCAGCTAAACAACGCAGGACCTAGAGCGTGGAAGTGGATAACATCATACTTACCCGCAGTGAGCATTGAACCTAAAGCTGAACTCACGATGACATCTGCACCACCTCTTTTGAGGCAGGGAAGCGAGGTCACTTGAACGCCCTTATAGTCGTGCCGACTCCATGCAGGCATATTGGTATAGAACGATCGGGCAAAGAGGTCTACCGAGTGACCCTGCTCGACCATACGCGGATAAATCTCTGCACAATGATGTTCAATTCCGCCTTGTTCTGGGGGCAATCCTTTCGCACCGATCACTGCAATTTTCATTCTGGTTTCCTTAATTAAAGAGTCAATCTGAAGCAATTTAATAGATGCTGAATACTGCAACCTCAGGATTAGAGGAAGAACAGACCCCCCGCGTGAATCCTTCGCCCTCCTCCCCAACCCTTCTCCCTGGGGAGAAGGGAGCTGGAACCGCTTGTTTCCCTCTCCCTGGGGAGAGGGCTAGGGTGAGGGCAGAGGATTCGTGCAAGAGGTGTAATCACGAAATGCCTGATCAATGGGCGGTCAGCCGAGCAGCACAACACAACAGGCAATGCTCGATGAACATGCCTTGAAGTCTTCAGCTTGATGGAATTTGATCAGATCTCAGTCCGCTTTAAGGACGCTCTCGCTCAAATGAAGGTGCATCGTCGTAGCTGCTTGAGTCGCTATGCTTGAGACTGTTGCTGGTTCCATCGCTGCATCATGCCATCACAGATGGTTTTAACCACGGTGCGCGCTCGATAAGGCTCTGCACAGTCTACACAGGCTTGTGATGGAAAGTCTGGGGGGGAAGCTAATACCTGCTGAATGGCAGCAGCAAGTCCAGCAGCCGTGCGATCGTCACACACGACCCCGCTTTGGAGATCGAGCAAGTTGGGCGTTTCGCCGCAGCGAGTCGTGACGACGGGCGTACCACTCGCCAGCGCCTCTAAAACGGTAACAGGCAGACCTTCATAAGCACTCGAAAGCACAAAAACGCTGACAAGACGCTGTAGGTTTGCCATTTCGCTCTGCGGCAGTGCCCCCAATAGGGTAACGCGATCGTCGAGTTCAAGCTGGGCAACTTCAGCTCTGATCGCGTCCGCGAGATCGCCTTCGCCTGCAATGAGCAGGTGAGTGGTAGGGTCGTCTAAAGCGGCGATCGCCCGCACCAGCAAGAGCGGATCTTTTTGAGGGTGGAGCCTACCCGCAAACAGAATGAAGCGAGTTTTGCTGTCTAGCTTCTGTGATCGGGCAAACGCCTGCCGAGCGTGTTCTCGCTCATCGGGTGAGAGCGAAAAGAACACGTCATCATCAACAGTGTTGCGGAGATAGCGAACCCGATCGGCGCAGGCTGGATAGCGCTGCTTATAAAAGGTTGCTGAAGCCGTGTTGCAGGAGAGAATCTCGGTGAATTGGGAGACAACCTGACGCTCGATCGCAAAGTAAGCGGCGGGAAGATATTGCCAGAGAATGCTGCCTTTGCGATCGGAAGACTGAACCTGTTGCTGAATATCATTGTGGATAAACAAGGTTTTATCTCCGACCCAGTTGCGGGTTGCTAGAGTGGGTTCTAGACGATGAAAGTGCATAAAATCTGATGCCAAACACTGACGCAGCAAACCAGATGTATAGCGAACAGAGTCTGGGATCAAACTTTTACGATTCTCTTTGGGCTGCGTAAATAAAGGCATAAACTGAATGTTGCGCCCTGCCAGTTCTCTCTCTTGCCACTGTCCAGGTTTAATCCGTTCTTCAACTTGCGTTCCGACGAGCCGCAACTCGAAGGTATCAGGCGCATATTTAATGAAAGAACGAATGATTGTCTGGATGCCCCCTAAGCTATTGCTCCACGGGTCAAACTGGTAAAACACCGTCAAAATCGGTCTACGCATAAGTCTTTAACCGAATCATCATCATAAATGAGAACCAGACCCTCGATCGGTCTTGCGATCGAGCATTAGTTCATGACAGACCCATTTCTCAGGGCGTGAATCTGCCGATCGGCAAGGTCTTGTGCTTCTTTAGTCGCCAGCATACACTTGCGTTCTAATGGAGTCATGCTAAAAGTGTTGTAAACCCAGATCCGCACTCTGCGTTTCCAAGAAAGCGCTTCTGTCACTTCGGGAACGCCTCTCAGGTAGTGCATGATTTTCATGGAGTATACAATCCCTTTTAGGATTTTGAGCAGATACTCTTCGGTGAGCCGACTAGCAGGAATGATGTGAATCAGCTTCAATCGGGCAAACTTTCCAATTCCTAAACCAATATCGAGAGCCGATAAAGCCATGTCAGTGTCTTCGTTGCTTGCCAGAATCTTGCCTGTGCTGCCTCGACGACCTAGCAGCAATCGGCGGTTATCGGTTTCAAGCAGGTTGACATACATTTGTCCAACTTCTCTGCGAATACACATCCCCGCTCCAACGGGCATAGTTTCTACGGTGTCGATGTTTGACCAGACATCTTTGTCAAACTGGTCGAGTGCCAGCAGGTTCCACATCGGGCGAGTCCATTCTTCAGGGGTGCCGCCAATAAAATCGGGGACGATCTGACCGCTCCAAGCACCGATCATTGGGCAAGTTTGACAAATCTCAAGGGCAACCCGCAGATAATCTGAGTCGAGAACGTTGTCGTCATCGACAAAGACGCAGAGCTTACCCTTGATTTCTTTTAGCCCACGCAAACGAGCATTGACCAGTCCTAGCTTTGATTCAACAATGTGACGAGCATGAGGATGCCAACTGAGGTCAATTCTCCCATCTAAAGGGTCTTGACTTGCATTGTCCACCAACAAAAGTTCCCATTGTTCTGCGGGTAATGTTTGCGATTTGAGCGCATCTAGAACTCGGCTCAGATAAGCAGGGGTAGGATTGTGACTGCAAATGATGACAGAGATAGGAAATTCCATACAAGTTACTTTTTTCTAATTGATTGTTATCCGTCACTTTTCAATTCTTTACGCTCCCATCCGGGTAGCGTTTGTCTCGGCTCAAACTTGAGTTTGCTCCAAATCTTTTTGAGGAAATAACCCAGAATGAACTGCGATCGCTGAATACGCCAGGTCAATTTTCTCAGAGCGTTACCTGAATCATCGGGGATAATTCCACCAGTCACGATGCTAAATTTAGCAGGCAAATGCGGCATCGACGGTAGATAGAAATGAAATAAGTAAAACAACTTTGCTTTAACCAAGTGAAAATATAGAAACTCCTTTTGAGTGATGGAGTCAAAAAACACACCATCTCGATAGGTAAAGTTAAATGGCGGTTCCTCTCGACACATTGGATTCATATAAACGTTGAGATTATATTTCTCCTTAGAATTCATCACAAGGTCGTAGATGGAAGCAAGTCGAGAGGTTTCTTTCAACTCGTCAAAAGAAAGCGGTCTGCCGTAGAATCTCCTACAGGATTCATCAAAGTTATAGTACTGCTCATTATCAGTAAACATTGTGATGTAATCTTCGGTTTCGCGAAACAAGTTTGTGACGGTGACATTGTTGCGGAACAGGACAAAGTGACCTACTAGCTGGATTTCAGAGGCAGTGATCACATCGTAAGTTGCTAGGACTTCCTCAGTCAGAAAGTGACTAATTTTTCCCAGAATGATGTCAAGATCGCAATATCCCCAGAAGTCGTAATCTTTCAGATAGTCTTCAAAAATTACCCCAAATGCAGGTCTAAACTCGCTGAGTTTGTATCCCCAATTCACATTGATTGGAATCTCTAATTTCTCAGACGCAAGTTGATTAAACTGGCTCAATGTCAGAGGAATTGTTTTCAGGTTTCCAGACAAATCGGGTTGAGATAGATGATCGTTAAAAAGATAAACGTCGAGGTCGATATCTTGGTTGCGAGCCAGTGATTCAGAGAAATATCGAAAATAATCAGGTAGAGGACCTGCATAAAAAATAACTAGCGCAATTCGGCTCATAGCCTAATTTTTCTCCGTTAAGTTAATGACCTAGAGATCGACTGTTTTGACTCAACAAGTCGGCGGCTCGCATTGCGATCGCCATCGCTGTCAGGGTCGGATTCTTCTCAACAGATGTCGTGAAACAACTCGCGTCAATGACAAAAAGATTCGGAATCTCGTGCATGGCGTTCACTGCATTCACAACCCCAAGCTTGGGGTCATGGTGCATTCTGACCGTTCCGCCAAAGTGGACAGACGTTCCGGGCGGCTCGATCGCACTGCTTTTAGATGAAAACTGCCAGCCTGCTATCTCCATTAGCGCTTCAACCGCACGCCGACCGTCATCAAGTGTGGCAATATCATCTGAGTCTTGACGAGTGCTGATTCTGAGGAGCGGTAGCCCATATTCATCTTTAGCATGGGGATGCAGAGAGACATAGCGAGAATCATTGGGGATTTGAGTGCCAAAGCAGGCAAATAAAAGGGGAACTCCTTCATCTTGCGGCGGCGGAGAACCCAATCCTAGATTCGATCGCAGTTTGGAGTTAGCCAGCGGTTTCTGGTTGAGTGCCCCCGCATAAACCTGAAAACCAGTCGTCTGTAAAGGCTTTCCTTTTGAGTAGTCTGGGCGAGTCAGGTATGAAACTAAAGACTCCTTTAGAGGGGGGCGATCGATCCGATAAGTATAAGCTGCATACATATTGTCATGGAGATATCGACCAATCAAACCATCAGCATTGATAATCCCATTGCTACAGTTCAACAAAATCTGAGTTGACCCTAATTGTCCTGCTGCCAGCATCACAGCCCTGCCAGATTGAAAGCAGAGTTCGCCGCTTTGTCGATCGAGATACTCAACGCCCGTCGCTAAAGCCTTGGTCTGATGCAGATGCAATTGAGTCACATGGGCGTTACTAATCAGCCGAAAGTTTTTGTGCCGTCGCAGTTGACCCAGCAGGCGAACACCAATGTTAGCGGGAGAAGGAATTTGACTGAATAGGGTTGATTTGCCATAAACATGATTGGCAGGCAGCAGCCATCGGTCTAATTTCTGAGTCGCCACCGCAAGGTCAGAAAATTCTGGGGGCACCTCAAGGGTATGGTTAACTTGACAAGCTGGCAGAACAGGCACGGAAATTTTGCCGCCGCTGACTCCGATCAGGTGTTCGACGCGGCTGTAATAAGGCTCAAGATCTGCATACCCAATGGGCCAGCGAAACCGCTCTGAAATAGATTCCCCCTCCGTAAAATCTTCTGGGGCAAACCGCAAAACCACGCCGCCCCAAAAATTTCCAAGCCCTCCTAGTAAGTGTGCCTTAAACCATCGAGTCAGAGGGTCACCTAAATTCTCAAATTGAGGATAGGCGACGTGCTCTCTAAGCTCTAAGGCATATGGACGGCGAATTTCTCGATCTCTGACGCGCAGATGTAGACTCTTGGGGAAACTGCATCCTGATTCTAGGAGGGTGACTTTAAAGCCAGCCTTGACCAGAGTCCAAGCCGCAACGGTGCCCGTTGGACCGCTTCCAACAATAATAATTTGATCATCTGACATGAATGGTATAGACATTTACACCGTCTCTGGGAGGTTTTGACCCCACCATTTGCGGATTCTCTCGATTCCAGTCTGCAAAGATATCTGAGGCTGAAAGTTTAAGCGATCGCGGGATTTTTGATTAGAAAAAATCGGTCGAGCGACCAGCGAGCGGAACTCATCAGCAGAAGGATAATAGATCGACTTCCCGTAGATTTTTTTTGCGATCGCGCTGGTTCCTTCCATGACTTTTCTTTTCTTAAGCACTTTAGAGACGGCTTCTCTAAAAAAGGGAATCGAGTCTTGAGGGTCGCACTGATAATCGATCGGCAGATGAATTAAGCTTTTCGTTCCCAAAATAGATTCATAACCACAGAGTAACTCTTTCCAGAGAACAGGCTGATCGTGACTGACAATGAAGCGCTGCCTGTGAAGATTTGAACCCTCGCAGGCTCGGATTATTGCCGTCACAACATCATCGATATAGATCGGATTACAGTAACCCGTGCCATACCTCGCGATCGCCATGAAAGCAGTTTTCATTTGGTCTAGCGTTCGAGCCGTCTCCCCCCCTTTTCCAGGACCATACACCCGACCAAGCTGAAGCACAACGACTTCAGTATCCCTTGCTTCTGCCTCTAGAACGAGATGTTCGAGCGCTTGCTGAAGGGAGGTCTGAGGTCTGAGCGAGGCAAGACAAGGCGACTCTTCTGTAATGATCCGAGAAGGAGGCGGATCGCCATAAACAGACGTTGAACTGATGTGAACAAACTTCTTCACTTGGGCTGCTGCACAAGCTTGAAGGAGCGTTTGGGTAGACTCGATCGCACTCCTAAGCTGCTCTTGCAAAGTCCCTTGATGAGGATGGGCAAGATTCACCACGCAGTCACAGCCCGAAAGGTGTGGCAGCAATTCTGCTCGATCGAGTCGGTCTAACTTCACATGAAGAACGCCTGCTTGATGGGGTAAACCGATTGCAGATAGGGGATCATCAACCGCGAGAACAGAGTGTCCCTGCTCTAGCAGTTTTACAGCGAGCGCTTGACCAATGAACC
>JBBQYE010000104.1:0-10053 GCA_038208945.1 Leptolyngbyales cyanobacterium
CAATAGGTGACGGCTTGCGCGTAGTGCTTGCTGAGGTCTTCACCCCGCTTCTTCATCTCAATCAGCAAATGCGGCTTCCAGGCAAGATCGGCAAAGCCCGTATTCCCTTTTTTGCTGCCCTTTTTCACCCGTTGCTCTAGCGTCGCCCCGGCTTCTTGCACACCCTCATATCCAAACGCCTGAAAGAAGCGATCGAGAAAGTTCTGCGACTCGCCTTTCTCATCTCCTTTGAGATGCTGCTGGCAATAGCGGACAAATTTCTGGAGGCTTTCGGGTGTAGGGGACATAAGACGACAAGACAGTGATCACAGAGAGGGCAGAGGAACGAATTTTGGCGAACCAAGACTCAGTAGCCCCATTGATATCTACAACCTACAAGTCCCAACCCTCGACTGTCGAGGTTTTGACACGAAACTCCGCGCTCTAGACTCCAGCGATCGTCCTCCACCCCTCACCCGTCACTCTCTAAGCTCCACCGTCCGACCTTTTTGCTCAAAGTTTCGCCCTCTGATCTCGAAACTCCGACCTCGGAAGTCGAAACGTCGAGCAATTTGCCTCATCCTTCGAGTTCTGAGCTTGAGCGATCGACCTCAGAGGTCAAATCGCCAGGTTATTTTACGCGACGCACGGCTTTCCTAAAACACCCGCAAAGACTGCCCTCACCCTCACCCTCTCCCCAAGGAGAGGGAACAAGATTTCTAGCTCCCCTCTCCTTGGGGAGAGGGGTTGGGGGTGAGGGCAAATTAGTTGCACATCGCGTAATGCATGAGCCATTCTTAACCCAAGACATTTAGACTCTTCCACCCTCGGTTTGTTTTTATGGAGTTGCTGCACGATCGCTATCAAGTTGAGCAATCACTGGGCAAAAAAGCCGGACGACAAACCCTGTTAGCACGAGACTTGCAGACTCAAGAACTCGTCGTCGTCAAGCTGCTGACCTTTAATCACGAGTTTGAATGGGACGATCTAAAACTGTTTGAACGGGAAGCCGAAACTTTGAAGTCGTTGAATCATCCCGCCATTCCTCGCTATCTCGACTACTTTGAGTTAGAGTCGCCGACTTATAACGGGGTGGCGTTGGTGCAAAGCTATATCGATGCAAAATCGTTAGATCAGCACCTCAAAGCAGGTCGATCGTTTAGCGAGGAAGACGTGCAGCAGTTAGGGCAATCCCTGTTAGAAATCCTGATTTATCTACACAGCCAGTCGCCGCCTATGGTTCATCGCGATATCAAACCCAGCAATATTTTGTTAGGCGATCGCTCTGGCACCACGGTTGGGCAGGTTTATCTCGTCGATTTTGGCTCAGTCCAAACGCTGGTCGCTCATGAAGGCAGCACCATTACGGTAGTTGGCACGTATGGCTATATGCCGCCCGAACAATATGGGGGACGGGCGACTCCTGCCTCTGACCTCTACAGTTTGGGCGCGACGTTGATTTGTCTCGCGACGGGCAGACATCCCGCCGACTTACCGCAGGCAAATTTGCGGATTCAATTTAAGTCAAGTGCGACGCTTAACGAAGCAATGACAGACTGGCTAGAATGGCTGGCGGAACCTGCCCTCGATCGCCGCTTACAATCCGCTCAAGAAGCGCTGCAAGTTTTGCAAGATGGAAAGGCTCGATCGCTTTCAACGATTAAAGAAAGCAAAATCGTTCCTCCAATCACCAAAGACCAAATCTTTTGGAATGTCATTTGGCGGAGTGGCATCGTAGGAACGATCACTGGAGCCTCTTCATTCACACTTACGTTTCTACTTAATTCAGCAAGATTTTACATCGCCTATTCTCCTCTGCTGGTGGCTAGCGTATTGACCACAACTTTTGGAGGAGCTATGGGTCTAGCGTTAGGCTTTGCGAATGGACTATTAGTGGCTGCTTTGACTAACCGCTTTTTCTTGCCTCTCAAAAATGCTCGGCGTTATCGATGGAGCGTCGGAATTGTGGCAACTGGGTTTAGTCTGATCGTCACGGCGGCAGTTTTGGTGCTGTTTGCACCCCAGTGGGCGATAAGTCCAGTTGTAATTATTTCAGCTCTGTCGATGACGTTTGCAAGTCAACTCATAGCTAGCTGGTATATCAAAGAAAGTCGAAAAGTCCGTCGCCTTGAATTGGACTTGATGCCCGATCGTAACGACCCCTGAAAACACTCTAGAATAGGTAGTTGGCTGTTATTTCTGAAGACTCCCATGCTCGACCCTTCTCGCCGCTATCACATCACCACCTTCGGCTGTCAGATGAACAAAGCCGACTCCGAACGCATGGCTGGCATTCTAGAAATCATGGGCTATGAGTGGACAGAAGACGCGTTCGACGCAGATTTAATTCTCTACAATACCTGCTCGATTCGTGACAGCGCCGAGCAAAAAGTTTACTCCCACCTCGGCAGACAGGCAGCTCGTAAACAAGAAAACCCCAACCTGACGTTGATTCTTGCCGGGTGCGTCGCCCAACAAGAAGGAGAGGCACTGCTGCGTCGCGTCCCCGAACTCGACCTTGTGATGGGACCGCAACACGCCAATCGCCTAGAAGACCTACTCGAACAGGTGTTTAACGGCAACCAGGTCGTCGCCACCGAACCCATTCACATCGTCGAAGACATCACCAAACCTCGACGCGATAGTCAGGTCAGCGCTTGGGTCAACGTGATCTACGGCTGCAACGAGCGCTGTACTTATTGCGTAGTTCCCGGTGTGCGCGGAGTCGAGCAATCGCGCACACCCGACGCGATTCGAGCCGAGATGGAAGAATTAGGACGGCAAGGCTATAAAGAAATCACCCTGCTAGGACAAAATATTGATGCCTATGGTCGTGATCTGCCCGGAGCCACCCCCGAAGGACGACATAAACACACGCTCACCGATTTGCTCTACTTTGTTCATGACACACCGGGCATCGATCGGATTCGCTTTGCCACCAGTCATCCCCGCTATTTCACCGAGCGACTGATCCGCGCCTGTGCCGAGTTGCCCAAAGTCTGCGAACACTTTCATATCCCCTTCCAATCAGGTGATAACGATCTGCTCAAAGCAATGGCACGAGGCTACACCCACGAAAAATATCGCCGCATTATCAAAACCATTCGCGGCTATATGCCCGATGCATCGATTAGTGCCGACGCGATCGCGGGGTTCCCTGGCGAAACCGAAGCCCAATTTGAGAACACGCTGAAACTCATCGAAGACATCGGCTTCGACTTGGTAAACACCGCCGCCTACTCACCGCGCCCCGGCACCCCCGCCGCCCTATGGGACAATCAGCTTTCTGAAGAGATCAAAAAAGACCGACTCCAGCGATTAAATCATTTAGTCAGCACCCAAGCCTCAGAGCGATCGCAGCGATATCACGATCGAGTCGAAGAGATCCTCGTCGAAGAGCAAAACCACAAAGACCCGACGCAAGTGATGGGGCGGACTCGCGGCAATCGTCTGACATTCTTTGCAGGTGACATCAGCGAGCTAAGAGGCAAATTAGTAACCGTCAAAATCACCGAAGTGCGATCGTTTAGCCTCACCGCAGAACCCTTGTCAAGGACTGTGGATCAAATAACACCGACGATCGCAGGCTCTCGGATTGCCCTCATTCCCTAACCCTTCTCCCCAGAGCCAAGGGAGCCAGAACCTCCTGTTCCCTCTCCCCAGGGAGAGGGCTAGGGTGAGGGCAAAATCTGTGCTTCACAGATCAATCCAGCAACGCCCAGATTTTATCCACAGGTCACTTTTTCTCCCATGCTCAAGATTATTGGGCAAGAATTGCGGTTGCCTGTTCGGGGTCTTTTCCCATTGGCAATGTTCAACTGAGGAAATCTAGACCAGAGAGCAGACTCAGAACGCTATAATAGATAGCCCCTTGAAGGTAGGACTGATTCCCCCTAAACCAGAAGGGGCTGATCTCTCAGACCCCTGTAGCTTTGTCTCTCTACGCTTTACAATAAGTAATATGACTAGGGCTAGCAAAAGGGAATTCTTGTATAGTTCGAGTGATTGAAATCCAGCCTGTACTGATTGCAAAATCAACATCAATTTCCTTGTAAAGAACGCTTGCAGGTGGTCACCCACGGTTTGTCGCATTTAATCTAAACAGCAACTATGAAAGACCTCACTCGTTATCGAAACATTGGCATCTTCGCTCACGTCGATGCTGGCAAAACCACCACTACAGAAAGAATCCTGAAACTAACGGGTAAGATTCACAACATCGGTGAGGTGCACGAAGGCGCGGCGACAACAGACTTCATGGCGCAGGAGCAAGAGCGTGGAATCACGATTCAGTCGGCTGCGACCACCTGTTTTTGGAACGACCACCAGCTAAACATCATCGACACGCCGGGACACGTCGATTTCACGATCGAGGTCTACCGTTCTCTTAAAGTGCTCGATGGCGGCATTGGCGTGTTTTGCGGATCAGGTGGAGTTGAGCCACAGTCAGAAACCAACTGGCGCTATGCCAACGACTCTAAAGTGGCGCGTATCGTCTATATCAACAAGCTCGATCGCACGGGCGCAGATTTCTATCGGGTCGTCAAGCAAGTAGACAAAGTGCTAGGCGCAAAACCGATGGTGATGGTGTTGCCGATCGGGGTTGAAGAAAAGTTCTGCGGCATGGTCGATCTTCTAACCCGCAAAGCCTGGGTATGGGATGAATCAGGCGACCCGATGAACTACGAGATCAAAGAGGTTCCTGCCGATATGGTCGAGGCGGTCGAATCTTATCGTGAACAGTTGGTCGAGCTGGCGATCGAGCAAGACGACGACCTGATGGAACAGTATCTAGAAGGCAACGAGCCAGATATCGAGTCGTTGAAGCGCTGCATTCGCAAAGGCACCCGCGACCTGGTGTTTTTCCCGACCTACTGCGGTTCGTCGTTCAAAAATAAAGGCGTACAGTTGGTGTTGGATGCAGTCGTTGACTATCTGCCCAACCCAATGGAAGTCATTCCGCAGCCCGAAGTCGATCTAGAAGGAAACGCAACGGGTACGTTTGCCATCGTCGATCCAGAGAAGCCGCTCCGCGCACTTGCTTTTAAGATCATGGACGATCGCTTCGGTGCGCTCACCTTTACGCGTCTCTATTCGGGCAAGATCTCGAAGGGTGACACCGTGCTCAACACAGCGACGGGCAAAACTGAGCGGATTAGCCGTTTGGTAGAAATGCATGCCAACTCTCGCGAAGAGATTGACTCGGCTCAAGCGGGTGACATCATCGCGATCGTCGGCATGAAAAACGTCCGTACGGGGCACACCATCTGCGATCCCAAACATCCCGCAACGCTAGAACCGATGGTCTTTCCTGACCCCGTGATTTCGATTTCGGTCAAACCCAAGACCAAAGGCGGCGAAGAGAAGATGGGAGCGGCACTCACCAAAATGGTGCAAGAAGACCCATCCTTTCACATGATGACTGATGAGGAGAGCGGTGAAACCATTCTCAAAGGGATGGGTGAGTTGCACCTCGACATCAAAGTGGACATTTTGAAGCGCACTCACGGCGTAGAAGTGGAAGTCGGCGAACCCCAAGTAGCTTACCGCGAGTCGATTACCAAGCGCCTCGAAGATGGTTACATCCACAAGAAACAGTCGGGCGGTTCGGGTCAATATGCAAAGATCAGCTATGTGATCGAACCCGGCGAACCCGGCAGCGGCTTCCAGTTTGAGTCTAAAGTGACGGGTGGCTCAGTGCCCAGAGAGTATTGGCCCTCGGTTGAGAAAGGCTTTGAAAGCTGCACCGATAAAGGCGTGTTGGCTGGCTTCCCCTGCATGGACTTGAAGTTCACGCTTTTAGAAGGCGGATTCCACCCAGTTGACTCGTCGGCAATGGCGTTTGAAATCGCTGCCAAAGCCGCCTATCGTCAGTCGGTTCCTCAAGCTGGTCCTCAACTGCTTGAACCGATCATGAACGTCGATGTGTTTACACCCGATGACTATATGGGAGACGTGATCGGGGATCTCAACCGTCGCCGAGGCATGATGAAGTCTCAAGAAACCGGACAAACTGGGGCGCGCATCAAAGCAGATGTGCCGTTGAGTGAGATGTTTGGCTACATTGGCGACCTGCGAACCATGACCTCTGGACGTGGACAGTTCTCAATGTCGTTTTCACATTACTCGCCTTGCCCCAACAACATCGCAGAAGAAGTGATCAAAGCCACAAAAGAGCGTCAGGCTGCTTCATAAGGGATGGCTCAGGGATGTCAATATTGGTATCCCTGTAGCAATCTTCAGAGCGTGAGAATTTCTGATAGTGCGAGTGTCTCGATCGTGCCCTGTCCCAGGAAAGACGCTCACACTACAGACTTTCACCAACGACTTAAAGGTATTAACGTCAGGCAGTCCATCGGTATTGATTGCTTATGGAGCTAAATTCTCTTCCCACAGAACTCCTTCTTAGCGAACCTCCTTCTAGCTTGGGGCATCTTTGTTTAGACTGGCATCCCCAGCCGGGAGCCTATCTAGAATTTGAGGGTCAGACCTATATCGTATTAGAGCGTAGGCATCGCTATCTACTCAAATCAGGGCGCTATCAGCTTCATAAAATTGCGCTCTACGTTCAAAAATTTGATGCCCCTGCTGATGTCAGTTTGTTAGATGGGCGATGGGTAATTGGTGATATCACCTGTTTGTATAATGCTCGATCGGAACTGCTGCGATGTGCAGTTAATCCGAGTGGATCGTGCGATCGCTGTGTGCATCATCAGCCTCTCTAAAATCCCTATCTGAAGCACGATGATAGGAATCGGCACAATCGATAGATTGGAGTCACTGCAAATAAGATTTGATCCCTGATGAACGCACCACGCCCAACGCCACCCCAATCGCAAAACACGGAATCTCACCCGATCGTCCAAGCATTTAACCTCACTACAGGGCTGTTGAGTTCGACCATTGCGATCGCAAAAGGGGCGACTGAGCAAGTCGTTCGTTTAATTAGCAGCACCACGACCGGAGCCGGACACGCGATCGGGGTTCTTGCAAAAATACCGGGGTTAAACAACTCCTTTGTGCGCCGAGTGGCGAGTGTGTTGAGGCTCGATTGGTGGCTAGGTATGGCAGGTCAAGTCGATGTCGAAAAAGCAAAATCTACTGTTCGAGCACTCCAGCAGCAATATCCGAAAGAATCGCCTAGTCAGATTGTGCATCGATTGATGGTCAAAAAAGCCATTGATGCTGGAAAGATCGGGTTTATGAGCAGCTTAATTCCTGGGTTGGCGGTGGCACTGTTGGCGATCGACCTTGCTGCCACCACTGCTCTGCAAACTGAACTTGTCTACGAAATTGCTGCTGCTTATGGGTTAGATTTGCAAGACCCAGCGCGGAGAGGTGAAGTATTAGCAATCTTTGGGCTGGCACTGGGCGGAGCAAACGCAGTCAAAGCAGGCTTAGGCTTTTTGCGAAACGTGCCCCTGGCTGGAACTTTAATCGGAGCCAGCACAAACGCAACCGTTCTTTACTCGGTTGGCTATGCAGCAAGTCGTTTTTATGAAGCCAAGCTGAATGCAGATAGTGCAGAGCCGACCACGGAAACTCTCAAAACAATTCAACAGGAAAGCGAACAGTATTTGAATGCTGCGATCGCGCAACAAACTGTGACGGATCAGATCCTCGCGCACATGGTTTTAGCCAGCTACCCGGATAAAACGTGGGAAGATATTTTGCCAGAATTGAAAACACTGCAACTTGACTCAAACTCACTCAAAACCATCGAAATAAACTTGCGAACTCCTCAACCATTGAACCAAGTATTGCAGCAGTTAGATAGTGATTTTGCCGCACCTTTATTTGCTCAGTGCCAACAACTCGCAGAACGCGATCGCACTCTCTCTGATGCAGAAAGCAGAATTCTAAACGCGATTGCTAGCAGGTGTAATCCGCAGTTGTTGGAGGAGATCAGCACAAATTAAGAATCTAGAGTTAACTAACACCAATTTCACAACTGAATGCAGCCGATCGCGGGTTATCCAATGCCGTAGAGACGTTTCACCGAAGCATCTTCGTCCAATGTCGCAATAACTGAGCAAAGGGCATATCTAAAAATTAAACAGGTATAAGATAAGACTTTGAGCTTTTTTTATGGAAGTCAAGTCTGCTGTTTTTAAATGGAGTCTAAGATGGGTGGCTCGTATTGTAACCCTCTTGCTTATTGCTCCTACGATCACGCTCACTCCATCTAGAGGAATGGCGGCTGAGACAGTTGTGATTCGCTATGGGGTGTTTGGAGAGTCGCTCTCGGTGTCCCAACTGGTGGAGTTTGCCCAAACAGGTCAAGTGTCGCCTGCGCTACGCGGCTATTTCCGGCTGTTTCGCCAAAAGCCTAATGCAGTTCGTCGCACGCTCAATCGAGAAGTGAACGTCGATTTGCTGACGCTCGATCAGTTTCTCAACAGTCCGACCGGAGAGCGTGTGCTAGACCAGTTGGGGGAAGCGATTCAAACCCCAGTAGGAGAGGCAAATCGACAGGCGCTCAGAGCGGCGATCGTGCTTTCTGCAAGAGATAATCAAGTGTCACTCATTGAAGTGCTGCAAAATTATCCGACTCGTCAACTATATATTGATGAACGGGCTATCGGGCGAACTTATCGGCAGGTTTCGAGGGTCACGAAACAGATCCAGAATCTACCACGCACCCCTAATTCACGGTGAATAGATAAGCATTAGTGCTTACTCTTTAGGTATCTTTCTGTCTTTTAAGAATTGCGTTTTCACGATGTCAAATGCTTGTTTATAGATCTGAAAATCAGTAGGCTTTTCTGCTTCAGGAAGACTCCTAGTTACATAGTGGAACGCATGGAAGACAGAGTTTAATCCAGCGATCGCGTCTCCTAGGGGAATAGGCTTTTTGATTGACTTGTTGTCTAACTTAGCAACGTAATTTAATCCCGCCACATTTATTAAATTCTCTAGCTTATTCTCGTAGACAAGACGAGCAACTTTGGTCATGTCAGCCCCGATCGCGTGAGCCACTCTTCTAGCCGTCTCTTCTTCAATGCCGCTCCGTTTGAGACAAATCCAGCCCAGCCCAGCTCGCGAAATTCTCACCTGCTTGGCAAGCTGGCTCATGTTAGTTTGCGGATTTTCTTGAAGATATTGTAAAACGAGCTGTCCGAAAGCTGAACAGTCTTCAGGACGCAGCTTTAAGGGATTCATATTTGGATTTTAAACTCAAACTTGCAACATTGAGACTTTCGTGATCGCAGCTAAACTCTACACTAAAAATTAATTGGTTCCGATATCTAAAGTACTTGAATGTCTTTACTTAAAATTATACTTTCGCCCAAAGTATTTCTTCTCTCTTAGGTTGGAGTTGATTTTAGTCTTAAAGTCACCTTAAACAAACGTCCCAGGCATTTTTTTCGGAAAATTTTCACACGTCGCTTTTTCTAGAAACCTACTTCTAATGATAGGTGCTGATCAAGAGAACTCGCCGTAGATTTGAAGCAGGCGAAGTGATTCTACTTGAGATTCGACTAGTCCATAGCTTGGTGCCTCGATCGACGCGACGAGCCATTTTTCGTATTCTCAGACGGCTTGAGAAGTCTTGAAATCGCTGTAACGCACTCTAACAATGGAGGAAACATGATGTTTCAAACCTTAAAGACACTATTAGAACTGGGTAGCCACCCGATGCAAATGGCACAAGTTTCCGTAGAGCCAGGAGTGATTGCACTCGAAGAAGATCTTATATTTTCTGGTCCTCAATTTCTGGTTGCGTTGATTGCAGGATTGATGATGGCGTTCGCATTCCAATTCCTGTTGACCAACCTATCAGTTGCCTTTGCTGCAAGTCCTGGCGCATTGCCAGACTCTGATGACTCAGAAAGCATTGGCAAAACCATTCGCGGAATCGAAACAAAATTAGGGCTTTTTGTATTAATAACTGTATCGATCGCGCTGTTTATCGCCAGCTTTTTAGCGGTGAAACTTAGCTTAGTCGGAAGTGCAACCCTCGGCGCAATCCTTGGTGTTGTTATTTGGGCAACTTATTTTTCTGTGCTCGTGTGGCTAGGCTCTGGCGCGGTCGGCTCTTTGGTTGGGTCTTTTGTCAGCACCGCTACGTCG
>JBBQYE010000105.1:0-10046 GCA_038208945.1 Leptolyngbyales cyanobacterium
AGCCGATGCTGAGATTCTCTTATTGCTGATCGATTGTTTGAATAACCTGGGACTAGGACAGCTAAAAAGCTCGTCTGATGCGTCTTGGAGCTTGATTTTAGGAGAAGCGGGTTTGACGCGATCGCTCCTTTCTCCCTTCCCGGCAAATGTGCGTGATAAAGTCCGTTATGCTATTGCTCAACTCGATCGACTCGCGCTAGAGGCGTTGCCACTCTCAACGGAATTGCGCGATCGGGCGCTCCTCCTGCTCGATTTACGAGGCAAACCTGCCGATGTGATTCAGCGAGTCAGCAGTCTTGATCTGGATGACACTCTACGAGAATCAGTCAATAACCTCAAATCGTTGATCGAACTGCTGCAAGAAAGTCTCAATTTACGGTTGGGAGATCCGGCGATCAAGCTTCCGATTATCCTCGACTTAAGCCTGATTCGCACCTTCGACTACTACACCGGAATCGTGTTTGAGGTTGCCAGCAATACGCCATCGGGGCAAAAAGTTTTGGGGCAAGGCGGACGCTATGACCAGCTTTTAGGGCTTTTCCATCCTCAAGGACAGTCAATTCCGAGCATCGGGTTCTCACTGCAAATGGAGCAACTGCACCAGATTCTGCTTCCCACGGGGCAACTGCCTAATCAGACACCTGCCAGCGATAGGTTAGTCGTGTCAGAGACTCCGCAAACTCACGCGATCGCCTTTGCTCATGCCCAAAAGCTGCGAGAATCCACTCAGCCCCTACAGGTCGAACTCGATCTGAGCGGCACCAGCCGAGAAGCCATTCGAGACTATGCCCGTCGTCGTGGCATTGCC
This sequence comes from Leptolyngbyales cyanobacterium, assembly GCA_038208945.1. Lineage (GTDB taxonomy): Bacteria > Cyanobacteriota > Cyanobacteriia > Leptolyngbyales > Leptolyngbyaceae > Phormidesmis_A. Next base: position 809 of record JBBQYE010000105.1, read on the forward strand.
CAAATCGTTTGGATGGATATCAACGGCTCCCCGGTTGATGAAACTTTGACGCGATAATAGAAAGCGTTCTCAGTGAATTCTCTCACTCAAATCTTTTAGGAAGCAATTACTGTGTCTCATACGATCGTTACAAACATTTGCGAAGGCGTTGCAGATTGCGTCGATGCCTGCCCCGTTGCGTGCATTCACGAAGGTCCCAGCAAAAACACCAAAGGAACCGATTGGTATTGGATCGATTTCTCTACCTGCATCGACTGTGGAATTTGTCTGCAGGTCTGCCCCGTTGAAGGCGCGATCGTGCCCGAAGAACGACCGGAACTGCAAAGCACTCCCCAATAACTCTGCTCATCATGAATAACACTGCCCCTCTGCTCGAAGTTGAAAATGTCTACGCTGGCTACATCAAAGACCTCAACATCTTGCGGGGAGTGAGCATGAAAGTCTATCCGGGCGAGTTGGTGGCGATTATTGGTCCCAACGGAGCCGGAAAATCGACGCTGGCAAAGGCGGTGTTTGGATTGCTGACTCCTAATCAGGGCACGATCGTCTTTAAGGGCGAAAGCATTGCAGGGCTAAAATCTGATCAGATTGTCCGGCAGGGGATGTGCTACGTGCCGCAGATCTCCAACGTCTTTCCGTCTCTCACCGTCGAAGAAAATCTGGAAATGGGCGCGTTTGTCCGCGATGTTTCGCTCCAGCCGCTCAAAGACGAGATTTTTGCTAAGTTTCCTCGCCTCGCCGATCGTCGTCGCCAACGAGCCGGAACGCTTTCGGGAGGCGAACGGCAAATGCTGGCAATGGGCAAAGCGTTGATGCTGCAACCCAGCTTGCTGTTGCTAGATGAACCTTCAGCCGCGCTGTCTCCGATTCTTGCCAACAGCGCCTTTGAGCAGATTCAGCAGATTAACCAAAGCGGAACGGCGATCGTCCTCGTCGAGCAAAATGCTCGTAAAGCGCTAGAGATGGCAGACCGAGGCTATGTTTTAGAAGCGGGACGCGATCGCTTTGAGGGTCGCGGGTCTGACCTGCTCGATAACCCCAAAGTGGGCGAACTCTATCTCGGCGCAGGCAAAGCGCACTAACTCTAAACAAGGAGCAAAGAATCGATGCGGGTAATTGGTCTAATCAGCGGCACTTCTGTCGATGGAATCGATGCGGCTCTGGTTGAAATCTCAGGCACCGTCCACGATCTCACCGTTCAGCTTTTGGCAGGAGAAACCTATCCATATCCCTCTAGCCTGAGAGAAAAAATCCTGTCGGTTTGTAGCGGGGCGGCTCTGTCAATGGCAGACTTTGCAGAGTTGGATGACGCGATCGCCACTCAATTTTCTCAAGCCGCATCATCGATTCAAACTGGGTACCCGATCGCGGAGTTAATTGGCTCTCACGGGCAGACCGTCTATCACCGACCGAGAGGAAAAGATGAGAACGGAAGGATGGAGGCTCAATTGGGATATAGCCTTCAGTTAGGTCGAGGTGCCACGATCGCCGACACAACAGATATCACAACCGTCAGCAATTTTCGGGTTGCAGACATCGCGATCGGAGGGCAAGGTGCCCCACTCGTTCCGCCCGTTGATGCCGCGCTACTGAGCCATCCCATTTACAGTCGCTGTGTTCAAAACATTGGCGGCATCGGCAACTTAGCCTATTTGCCTGCAACTTCCACGACTCATTCCTCAACCATTCTCGGCTGGGACACCGGACCTGGAAACGTGCTGCTCGATCTCGCCGTTCAGCAGTTCTCGAATGGGTCAAAAACCTATGACCAAGATGGCGCTTGGGCAGCTACTGGGCAACCGTGTCAAGCATTGGTCGATCGCTGGCTTCAGCAAGACTTTTTTCAACAACTGCCTCCCAAATCCACGGGGCGAGAGCACTTTGGATCAGACTATCTGCAAACCTGTCTTGCGGATGCCGTTGCTTATCGGCTCAGTTCTGCCGATATGTTGGCGACTTTAACAGAACTGACGGCTGCCTCGATCGCTCACAGTTACCGATCGTTTCTGCCTCAGATGCCCGACCAAGTTCTGCTCTGCGGTGGCGGCAGTCGCAACCTATACTTAAAACAAAGAATACAAAACTTACTCAGTAATATTCCTGTAATGGCCACTGATGAAGTAGGCTTAAATGCAGACTTTAAAGAAGCGATCGCCTTTGCAGTGTTAGCCTACTGGAGACATCGCAAGATTCCTGGTAACTCCCCTGAGGCTACGGGTGCATCAAAAGCGGCGCTTTTAGGGGAAATCAACTACGCTCACGAAAACTCCCGCGTGATAGCATAAAGTGCCATTAGAGGCGCTGGCTCGCCTTTGGGCATAATCTCACTAGACCCCAAAATCTGCCAGCCATCTAGTTGGTCTCAATTGACGCAAGGAATGGCACTGTGACCCACACCTTTTTAATAGAACCAGGACGGTGGACCCTTCACGGAAGCTGGTTAGAACGTCACGGCTTACCCATCACCGTTAAAGGCAAAACCCTGGTCGCCTGGAGCCGCGATGACTGGTTCACAATGGTGACAAAACTGGTTTTTCCCAACACCGATCGAGAAGAAATTAGCTTTCAATACAAAGGGCGGTTAGACTCTGGAGAGCGCCGCTATAGCTTTGTGCTGCAACACAGTCTGCTGGGTCGCGTCGAAGGAGAAGGATGGGTCGCCCCTGACTCGATCGTGCAGCGCTACTGGGTGTTAGGCGATCGTCAACGCCGCAGTGGTTTTGAGACGATGGTGCGCCTCGACGACAACAAATACTATTTTTCAAGCGGCATTCTCTCAGGGCACTACTTAACCAGCGCAATGGAAGCAACCCTAGAACGACAGGTAGACTAGCCGCCTCTCGTTACTTTAGGGTCTAACGTGTCCATAATGAAAGCGACTAACCAGTATCATTCTTTACGCTTAACTAGTCTGGGTGATTGAAAACTTAAACTCTACAATAGAGTAATCAGACTGAGTTTGGTGGTCAAACCTAGCACTCCCCCTTTCACCCTGTGCAGAATCGTTCACCTTCAATGGCAGACTCTAAAAGCGAATCTCTATTGACCAATCGCTATCGGCTAATGGAGTTGATAGGTCGCGGCGCAATGGGGCAGGTTTATCGAGCCGAAGATGTGTTGCTGGGCGGAGTCATCGTCGCTGTCAAGTTTCTAGCACAGACTTTGCTGACTCCAAGAATGCGCGATCGCTTTCGCAGTGAAGCTCGCACCTCTGCGCTGCTCAGCACCAAGAGTATGCACATCATTCGCGTGATGGACTATGGAGTCAACGACGAGGGGGTGCCCTTTTATGTGATGGAATATTTGCAGGGTCACAGCCTTAGCGAAGTGATCACGACTCAAAACCTGCCGCTACCCAGGTTTCTCAGCACTGCCCGTCAGATTTGCCAGGGGCTTCAGTGCGCCCATCAAGGAATCGCGATCGACGGCTCGGTTTACCCGATTATTCACCGCGACATCAAACCGAGTAATATTCTCGTCAGTCAAGACCCCAGTTGGGGTGAGCTGGTCAAGATTTTAGACTTTGGCATTGCCAAAATTCTGCAAGCCGATGCTAATCAGACCAGTTCATTTATGGGCACTCTCGCCTATTCGTCTCCTGAGCAGATGGAGGGAAAAGAGCTAGATTCCCGATCGGACATCTATAGTCTAGGAGTGATGCTGTTTGAAATGCTCACGGGCAAGATGCCGCTGCAAGCAGAAACTCATTCCTTTGGCAGTTGGTATAAAGCCCATCACTTCCAGATGCCACGAAGTTTTGAAGCAACCAATCCTGATTTAAAGGTTCCCAAAGTTTTAGAGAGCCTGGTGATGAGTTGTCTGGCAAAATCAGCCAACGATCGTCCGCAGACCGTGGGCGAAGTGTTAAGAGCGCTAGAACCATTAGAGCAACGCTATAACGCGACTCGTCAAATCAGTCACCGCATTGGGGAAGCGTTGCTAAGGCGACCAGTGGCAGCCCCAGCGCGAGATCCTGAAGCGCTTTCACCCGACGAAGCGTGTCAACTGACGACTTGGCCTCAAGATAAGCCGATCGCTCAGATTGTCTTTCCTCATGTGTTGAAGACTAGGAGAGAAGAAATCGCAACCGTCTGGGTGATGCTGCACCAGCAGGAGATTGAAAACCTTCAGTTAGGCAAGCTTTATAATAAGCTCTATAAAAACTTTTTGTGCTGCATGTCTCCGCATCCAATGCTGCTGTGGATGACCGCTCTCCACAACCAGCTTCACCATAAAGAAGCAGGTCCGCGTTGGCTACGTTGCTATCTAGATTTAAAGTCGGCTCAAGGGCAGCAAATTATCCGCCTGTTGGTCGAGCGTAAGCAATATCACGTTTTGTTTTTCGCTATCGAAGACCCGCAGCACTGTGCCTATGTGATGCCGATCGCGCTCAATGATTCTCAACTCTCTCAACTTCAAACGTGGACTGTAGACAGCCAGAACTGGAGGTCGATCGGCAACCCCGCTCTCAGCAAAGAGGTTCTCAAAGGGGAATTTGAGAAGCTCAAACCCAAAATCATCGGAGACTTAGCGGGTCGTTAGCTGAGGTTCTCGCTTGACTCATTGATCCACCGCGAAAACTGCTCTTGCTCGGATGCAGAAATTCCCTGCATGGTTTCCTGCATGACTTTAAGGGCGATCGGCGGCAGCACTTGGCTGAGTTCTTGTCCTGCATCGGTCAGCCAGATTCGCCAAACGCGGCGATCGTGAGAGTCTCGTTCGCGGCGAATTAGATTTCGTTCTGCCATGCGATCGAGCACTCCCGTCAACGTGCCGCCTACTTGCTGAAGCTGATCGCTAATATTTGAGGTTGCTAGCCCGTCTTCTTGCCAGAGACAGCAGAGCACAATCCAATGAAACGGCGTTAACCCGATCGGCTCTAAATTTTCTTGAAAGGTGCGGGTCAGCAGTTGAGCTAATAGTTTGATGCGATAGCCCAAGCTATAGGGAGCCAAAATCTCTCGCCAGCCTCGCCTCGATTCGGTCACGTCTAATTCGATCGAGCCTGGTGACTTTTCAGAGATGGGAAGCGCAAATCGCTGCCTGTTAATCAGCATTCGATCGAGGAGTTGAGACAGCCGATCTCGATCAGCATAGGAGATGCCTTGCAGAGCGATTTCCCGCAGTTCGATCGCGATCGGGGGCAAGGTATCCTGCAATTTGCGACCCTCATCAGTGAGCCAAATTCGCCAAACCCGCCGATCGTGAGCATCTCGTGTACGGCGAATCAAATTACGCTCTGCCATGCGATCAAGCACCCCTGTAAGAGTGCCGCCCACTTGCTGTAGTCGATCGCCCAGCACAGACGTTGCCAGTCCGTCTTCTTGCCAGAGACAGCACAGCACAACCCAGTGAAAGGGCGTTAACCCAAAGGGATCAAGACGTTCTTGAAATTTGCGCCCTGATAGCTGGGAGAGCAGTTTGATCCGATACCCAATTCCGTGCGGAGCCAAGATGCCTTGAACCTCTGCTGACAAAGGTGAATGGTGTGAGGGCAAAGAGATCATCTTGGCTTTAAGAATTACTTAGAACACTTAATATAAATAATTCTACCGGAGTCTGCTGTGACATCAGTTCTAAATTTCGTGAAGAGTTTTTAAGCGATGAAAAATCGAGGGGGAGTGAGCCAAAATAGCTGGCTGTTTGAGATGGGCGACCCGGATAGAGGAAGAATTAGCCCGATCGCGCCCGCTTTTTTTAAGATAAATTTTCCTTGAGATTCACCCCAGATTAATCTCTCAGCCCAAGCACTCAAATCTGGCTCATGACCCACCAGTGCGAGCGACTTTTCAGATTCTTTCCAGCCTTCTAGCCAATTCACCCAGTCTTGAATGTTGCCACCCGGAGTGAGATAGGCAGCGTCTTCGAGATGTTTGGCTAGCCCAACGTCTTTGAGAATTGCAGCCGTTTGCTTTGCCCGAACCAAAGGACTCGTCAAGATCAGATCAAACTTCAAATCCAACTCAGCCAATCGTTGAGCGACTTGCTGAGTTTTGCGCTTGCCCTCATGAGTTAAAGGACGATCGGCATCGTTATCATAGTCGCCGTGCTGCCCTGCCAAGCCATGACGGATCAGATAGAGATTAAAAGTTGCCATAAAAAAGGTAGAACGCGCTTCCTTTCGTTCTACCCTTTTTCGCAGATAGTTTAATTCACGCCTTTGGGATAGTTTTGCTCAGGATTGACCAAGTGCAGCAGTTTTTGTTTGACTTGAGCATCATGAACGCTCCACTTCATTTTGGCATAATCGCTGTTTTCAGTGAAGCCAGACAAAAAGCCCATCGGAATCTCAAACCCGCCTGCCTGCAATCGTCCGCCGCCAAAAAAGCGCCCTTGAGCGTCTTGCCCAAACGCTTCTTTGATAAACTCATCGGGATCAAGGGTGAGCTTGTTCGTTCTGAGCGAACCGACAACCACTTCTAGTTCCTCATCTTCATCGTGAACAATGCCGTAAACAACTGCGGTATGGACGTTTTCTTCAGTGACTAAGAAATCGGCGGCTTGGGGGATCGCGTCGCGATCGTCATAGCGCAGATAGCCCACACCCGCGATCGAGAAGTTGTTGTGAATCGTGCGATTTTTGAGCGACCGCTCGATCACGTCCATGACTTGCTTCGATCGAGCCGATTGCAGCACCGCATTGAGCAACTGAGCGTCATAAAATCGACTCAGATAAGCGGCTGCTAAGAAATCTTCTTCTTGAGCCTGCATCAAACGGTTGGTGTCTGATCGCAACCCGTGCATCAGCGAAGTCGCACATTTGACGTGTTCAGGCAGATTATTGTCGAGCTTTAGCAACCCAGACTGTAGGTATTGCGTCAATATCGTAGCGGTCGCACGAGTGTGAGGACGGATATCGATAAATTCCGCCTTCATGTCCTCTTGCATACTGTGATGGTCGATGACAACCGCGATCGGTACTTCAGCCTGCCGCATCGACGCAAATAGCTGACTCGTGGTTCCCTGATTGTCGATAAACACGCAGCCTTTATAGAGAGACAGATCTTTTGTCTTCAGCGACTGCACCGTCCAGCGTTGAAGCGGCAACCCAGTGAGCTTGACGAGCGCAATGTTTTCTTGGTGACTGAGCGTTCCCGCATAGACGATATCGCACTGAATGTCATATTTTTGGGCGATAAGTTTATAAGTCCACGCAGAAGATAACGCATCGGGGTCGGGAAAGTCTTGCAAAATCACAATTTGACGATCGCCGCGATGCCGTTCTAGCGTTTGCCGAAACCCATCGATTTTTTGCTCTTGTTCGGGCGATCGAGCCGCGTCGTAAGGAAAGCGACCCCGATACTCACTGGTATATCCCATTCCATTTGCCGCTTTGACAGCAGGCTCAAGAGTCGGATAGCCAACTGCCGAACTCGCACTTGACGCGAGAGAGTCTGGTTCCATTGGGATCAGTAAGGTGTTAAGCGATGGACTCGAATCAGATTGCATAGTTGAGTGTGACACAACGGAGAAGCCCAGGACGCTGACCTGGTAGGGCATTTCTGCCAGTTTGAAATGAATTTTTAACCGCTTGAGGCGATCACTTACTTGATCTTCGCAAAAAAACTCACAAAACGGTGAAGTCTGATCAGGTTTCTCCCTCAAGGCAGACCAAACTCTGTGCATCTCATAAATTAATCAAAAACCCCGAACCAAAAAGGCAAGGGGTTAGATACCAATGACATATTTGCGCCACTCTTGGTTCACGCCGTTTTTAACGTGTTTGGTGACTTCAAAGTAGAGACTGCTGTAAGGCTTACGAGGTGGATATTGAAGCGGCATATTCGCCTCTTTGGGGGTACGACTGCCTTTCTTGACGTTGCAGCGCACACAGGCAGTCACGATATTTTCCCAGGAGTCGCCGCCGCCGCGCGATCGAGGAATCACATGATCTAGCGTCAGTTCATCTCCAGAATAGCCACAGTATTGGCAGGAGTGATTGTCTCGATGCAGCAGGTTCTTCCGAGTCAGAGGAATTTCTTTGTAGGGAACGCGGACATAGTGACGCAGTCGGATCACCGTTGGCAACGGAAACCCTGAATAAACGTATTTACCGTTATGTTCGACCTGCTCTGCTTTGCCCTTAATCAACAAAACGACCGCCCGTCGCCAACTGGTTATGTTGAGCGGTTCGTAGGAGGCGTTAAGCACCAGAACCTTGCCCATTGATGAATTTATTGAGACATTATTAGCACCGATGCTAACACACAAACTCTTGAGACGATTTTCAGTGAGCGATTGAGGAATATTCTCATACCAACTGAATTTGAGCTTGCATTGAATTAACCCTTGTGGAATAAGGGGCTTAACCCCAGTGTTATGTGCAGCCTCAGAGAGAATTGGTATAAACAGGTTCTTGGTGAATTGACAATTAGTGACATTTCAACTTTGCCGGATTAATTTGAAACTGCACACTCACAATCTTGTTTTTACCAGGCAATTCCTGTGCGCCTAAGATGTAGCCTTCTTGCTTTAACTCTTCGACAGTGCGCCAAAAAATTTGATTGTTTCGAGAAGAATTACTGCCCAATAAATCTAAGTTCTTAAAGAGATATTGTTTAGAAATAACGACATATTGACCTTCTTGAAGGGTGTCCCATTTCATTCGACTTGCTAAATAGATTAAGAGTTTAGTTTTATAATCACTTTTAGCGTTGCTTCCTAATTTTTGAGTGATGTCGATATTATTCGCGAACAAGACAGAATCTCCCGTGCGAGACGGTCCATCAAAAAATTCTAAAGAAATCGTATAAGCGTCAGCTAACTCATAAGTGTAGTCGGCGGCTTTGCTGAGATCAAAATCGCGAGGCACGTTGTCAATTTCATAATCTTTGATTCGCAGCACGCTCTTGATCATGACTTTGGCACCCATAGTTTGCGTACCCTTTCTAAACGATTGGGCAAGCACCAATTCGGTGCGATGAAGGGAGACCAGATCGCAGTTGAGCTGCGATCGTAGCTTTGAGGCAAAGCCACCATCTCTTGTGCGAGTGTAGCCCAAAATTTCTAGTAAATCGTTCGATCGGAAGGTGACGATCGCGCCATTGTTTTGCTGAGAGGCGAGTTTGTAGAGATAGAGGACGATCGAGACTTGGCGAGGGTTGAGAAACGTCATCAACGCCACAAATAATCGCTGAGTTTTGCGATCCTGGATCTTTTCTAACCCTTTGCTAATGCCCTTGTTGGCACAAACGCTCCAGTCAAGTTTGGCATATTCGACTTTGAGATCTTCCCACTC
>JBBQYE010000106.1:0-10004 GCA_038208945.1 Leptolyngbyales cyanobacterium
CCGTGCAATATGCTTGTGCGATTGCTCACAATGTTGGCGCGATTGTCACTCGCGATCTAAAAGATTTCACCAACTCAACCATTCCAGTGTTATCTCCCCAGCAGTTGCGCGATCAACTCTCTTCAAATTTATAGTCTTCAAGACCTGATGACTCGGTATCTCTCCACCCATCATTCCCGCTCAGTCACCCGATCGCCCTCATCTGCCAACCTTAGCCCCGATCAATAGCCTTGAATCACTGCGATCGCTCTTCGAGCAACTCTCCCAGCCCGATCGTCCGCTCCAACGCAACTTGATACAATTACAAAATCTAGACCTCATCAAACTGATTGAAGGCAAAAGCTAAATTGAAAATGGTAAAAGATTGAGGTCTTTGATAAAACGATAATCACGTTGATTTTTACTTAACAACGGCACATCGATCACTAAAGCTGTTGCTGCAATCAATGCATCAGGAATCAGCAAACCATGACTCAAATTATAGGTAGTTAGCAGATAAACCGCTCTCTTAGAAATACTTTCGTTAATATCAACCACCTCAAATCGAGACAAAAAGCGTTCCGTAATTTGACGTTCGCTTTGATTTCGGCATCCGACCAACAATTCCATCTGAACCACAGCACTAATCAAAATTCTCGCAGTCTGCGTGGTCGTGCTAAATAAGCCAGTCGTCGCGCTGATTCCTCGACTGACATCAATCAAAATATCTGAATCCACCAAAACTCGCTCAGTCATCCGATCGCTGCCACTGCTGCTGACGAAGTTGACGTACCCAAGCCTCGCTATCTTGCATCTCTTCTCGATCTTTCCACATCCCCACAAACGGGTCGTTTTGCCAATCCGCTCGAGCCTCAGCAGTCTCAGCCTCAACCTTCTGCACCAAAGATTCAGCAAACTCTAAAATCTCATGCTGTTTCTCAGGAGGAAGCACTTTCAACGCTTCTAAAATAGCTTGCTCAACCGTCATATATTTCCACGATCGCTTCGTTCATCATTCTACCGTTCCAACCCTCCACGACCCAAACTATGCGATTCGCCGATCTCAGCCCGATCGCCCGCTCCAACGCAACTTGATACAATTGCAAAATCTAGACCTCATCAAACTGATCGAAGGAACAGTCTAGAGACGCTGATCGTATAATAGATGTCACCTCAGCAACTCCTTGAATGCACCATGACTCTACAAGATGTTCAAGCCCAAGCCTTGCAGTTATCTGCTGATGAGCGACGATTGCTCATCGATTTGCTCTGGCGATCGCTGCAATCCAACCCCAACCTTGAGACCGCGAGCGCGCCCAAACAATCAACCGCCAAGATAGGCATCATCGCAGAACTCATAGAACATCCTGTCACTGTCAAAAACTTTAAGCCTTTGACCAGAGAAGAGGCTCATGACCGCCAACTCTAACGCCTACTTTCTGGACTCAAATATTTGGTTGTATGCGCTGCTAAATCAACAAAATCCGACCCTTGATGAAAAAAAGCGAGACGTTGCGATCGACTTGATCGATACCGAAAACGTTGTCATCAGCAGCCAAGTCATTAACGAAGTCTGTTTGAACTTAATCAAAAAAGCTGCTTTTAGTGAAGAACAAATCAGACAACTGATCAGCAGTTTTTATACAGGATGTCGGGTTATCTCATTAGATTCTATAGCGATTATCAAAGCATCAGACTTACGCACGCGCTACAAAACCTCTTTCTGGGATAGCTTAATTGTCTCTACTGCATTACAAGCAAAAGTAGCTATTCTCTATTCCGAAGATATGCAGAATGGACTAATAATTGAGCAGTTCTTAAGAATCGTCAATCCCTTTTGTTGATCTTGCTCATACAAACTCTTATGAACTTTCAAGAAATTCGCGAACAAGTCTTGCAGCTATCACCCGACGAGCAGCGATCGCTACTCAACACCCTAATCGAAGCTCTGCAATCCCAAACTACCGAACCTAAAAAAAGAAATCTATCTCGCCTCAAAGGAATTGCTCAACGCGCAGGTTCAGATCTCAGTGACGACGCGATCGCTGAAGCCTCAAACTAGAACTCCTGCCATCTCCCGAACTCGATTTGCCCAAACCTGAGACAAGGTAGAGATTTCGAGCCGAGCCACATCCTCTGCCCAAAGCTCCACCCATCGGAGATGCCATCGAGACAATTGACGTTGCATTTGGGCAAGTTCAAACGCACTGTCTACCTCTAAGTCAATCGCCGTCAGTTCTAGAAACACCTTACTTTCTCGAACGATCGCCAGTACCGCTTCAGCATTCGCCACATCCAGGCTGAGAGATGCCATCCGCAGAAAGTTTCGTGCCAACGTTTCCAGACGCACAGACAGACGCTCACACCGAAACGCAACTTCTTCCACAGTCCAGTTATTCATACGCCTCCTAACAACCTGTAGTTCCAACATTTCTGTGATTTGTTCTGGGGTCGCAGGTTCGTAAACGATGTGAACAATCAACGCCAATCTCTCACGATCTCGTTGCCCGTCATTCTACCGTTTCAACCCCTCTACGACTCAAATCATCCGATTCGCCAAAGGTTTATGATCTGCGATCGCATCCCTATGATTCAGATGATTGCAGGAAACGCTTAAGATTAAAATACAGAGGCACAACTAAGAACGACCACCGACTCATTTCAGCTAGGTTAAGAGGCGCGATCGCGATGGTTCAATCCATACCCCAATTAGTGACGTTTGATGAGTTTATCGCCTGGTATCCAGAAAACTCAGAAACTCGTTATGAACTGCATCGAGGAGCCATTGTCGAGATGCCAAAACCGAGAGGCAAGCATTCACGAGTCGCAGGCGATTTAGCGGTTGATTTAGGAATCGCGATTCGTCAAACCAACCGCCCCTACTTCACTCCTAAAGAATGCATCATCCGCTCGATTGATAGAGAATCAGGCTACGAACCGGATGTGATTGTCTTAGACGAAACCGCACTCTCATCTGAACCCAAATGGGAAACCTCATCTGTTATCGAAAACGGTGCCTCCATTCGGCTGATCGTCGAAGTTGTCAGCACCAACTGGCGCGATGACTATTTCACTAAGTTTGGGGAATATGAAGCGATCGGCATCGGCGAATATTGGATAGTGGACTATGCAGCCCTCGGAGGACGACGGTTTATCGGCGCTCCCAAGCAGCCCACGCTCTCAGTCTGTGAGCTAATCGACGGAGAATATGAGATTCGGCAGTTTAGAGGCAGCGACCGCATCCTCTCTCCTACCTTTCCAGACTTAGAATTAACGGCTGAACAGATTTTTGCTAGAGAAACGTGATGCACCTTACGATCGAGGCTCCAGCAATTGCAAAAACTCATCTTCTGAAAGCAACGTGACTCCTAAAGTTTGGGCTTTTTCTAACTTAGAACCCGCATCTTCTCCTACTACCAAATAATTAGTTTTCTTGCTCACCGAATCAGTTACCTTGCCACCCGCTTTTTGAATCATTGCCTTTGCTTCGTCGCGTTTGAGAGTCGGTAACGTGCCCGTGACAACAAACGTTTTTCCGGTAATCGCGGTTGCAATCAGTGGCGTGTTTCCAATTTCTCCGGCAAGCTTTAACCCTGCCGATTGCAGCCGTTCTATCAACTTCTGATTGCCGTGATTTTGAAACCATTCATTCACCGATTGGGCAATCTCAGAACCGATGCCATACACCTGCGCGATCTCGGTTGGGTTCGCTTGAGCAAGCCGATCGACACTCAGAAATGATTGCGTCAACACTTGAGCATTCACACTGCCAACATGACGAATTCCCAACCCATAGAGGACTCGTGCCCAAGGTTGTTGTTTTGATTCCTGAATGGCTTGGATGATTTTCTCGGCTGATTTCGTTCCCATTCGCTCTAGCGTTAACAGTTGCTCGATCGTCAACTCATATAAATCACCCACTGAATGCACTAATCCTCGATCGACGAGTTGCAAGACGAGCTTTTCGCCCACACCATTTACGTCTAGCGCGTCTCGACTTGCCCAGTGAGTTAACGCCCCCCGCAAAATTGCTGGACAGGAGGTATTAATGCAGCGAGTCACGGCTTCGTCATCGGGTTTAACGACCGCTTCTTTGCACTCTGGGCAGAGAGTTGGCATCCCAATGAGTTTGGCATCTACAGGGCGCAATTCTGACAGCACCCGCACCACTTCGGGAATAATTTCTCCCGCTTTGCGAACGATCACCGTATCGCCTTTCCAAAGCTTTAATTCTTCAATACGATCTCGGTTGTGTAAGGTCGCCCGTGAAACCGTCGTTCCTGCTAACTGGACGGGACGCAGTTTTGCGACTGGCGTAATCGCTCCAGTGCGTCCCACATTGAAGATGATGTCTTCGACGATCGTCGGTGCTTCTTCGGCGGGATATTTGAACGCGATCGCCCAACGTGGAAACTTTTGCGTAAAGCCCAATCGCTCTTGCAGATTAAAGGAGTTGAGTTTCACCACTACGCCATCGGTGAGATAGCGGAGTTTGGTGCGCCCGATCGACCAGCGATCGCAATAGGCAAACACATCCTGCATCGTCGGACAAATCTGCCGCTCTGGGTTGACTCGAAAGCCGACGGTCTTTAAAAACTCCAGCGCATCCCATTGAGAATCAAGGCGGATGCCGTCCGTTTGAATATGGAGCGTGTAGGCGTAGAAATCGGGTTTGCGCTGGGCAACCATTCGAGCATCTAGCTGGCGCAAGGTTCCGGCGACTGCATTGCGAGGATTGGCAAATAAGGCTTCTCCAGCTTGTTCGCGTTCTCGATTGATTTGCTCAAATGTGTCTAAGGGCAAAAATGCCTCGCCGCGCACTTCAATTAAGGGCGGCGGATTGTCGAGATTCAGGCGTAGAGGAATCGATCGGATCGCCCGCACGTTTGAAGTAATGTCCTCACCTGTCACACCATCGCCGCGTGTGGCACCTCTGACCAGCAGACCATTCTCGTAGGTCAGCGCCAGTGCAGAGCCATCAATCTTGAGTTCACACACATAGTCAGCTTGCGTCACATCTGGCTCGACTTTTCGCCAGCGCTGTTCCCAGGCGGTCAAATCTTCATTCCCAAAAGCATTCTCTAAGCTGTAGAGCGGGACATTATGCTTAACTGATATAAATTGACTCGCAGGACGTTCACCAACGCGTTGAGTAGGGCTATCGGGCGAGATGAATTCAGGGTAGCGAATTTCTAGATCCCGCAGTTCATGGTAGAGCCGATCGTAGACCGCATCCTCGATCGTGGGCGCATCTAACACATAATATTGATAGCTGGCTTTTTGCAGAATTTGGGTCAATTCTTGCACACGCTGTTTGATGTCTGGCGTTGCTTGCTCTACCGTGTCCATGCCGATCTATCCACACGATTTAGTTTATTTGTACCACTAATTTTGGTTCTTAGCGGTGGGTGAGAGGGCTATTTTACCGTAGCGCTTTGATAATGGGTGAGAGTTGATGTGCGGAAGTCCTAAAATGCAGGAGGGGTAGAGCGCGATGCCCCGGGCAAGGTCATCAAAGTTATCTTCTACAATGTAAACAAATCGGCGTTGCTGAATGCAGGTATGATTTGCCCTCCTCACGAAGTGGGGCGAAGCCCTCGCCAACCCTTCTCCCGTTGGGAGGAGGGAGTTAGAATTCTGGTTCCCTCTCCCAGCGGGAGAGGGCTAGGGTGAGGGCGAATCTTGCCATTCATACTTCGATTCAGCAACGCCAACAAATCATCTATCGTTTGCAGTGGAAGCATTACCTGATGCAATACCAGGGTTTTGTTCAAAGCCATCTAGATCATTTCTTTGTTGCATCCGTTGTAGGGATGCCGAATTTGTCTGTTGAGGGAGCAACCGAGGCAGAAGCGATTCCAACCCTATTGTCCTACGGCTCTATCGCTGCCTCAAATTGCCCGGACTATTGCGATAGGCAAGCTGATTAATTGCCCGTCGCGCATTTACACTGTTCAGACACCCGATAACTACATCATGTGAGCGGATATCTCCTACGCCTAAGTCAAATTGCAAATTACCTTGGATCAACAGTCCAGACAACTTTAAATCGCTAACAGTAAAATGCGGGTTTCAGCCTCTGCCTCAGAAATGTCTGGACTATTGACACAACTAAATTTAACTGTTAAAAACTTTCAGTAACTTGTACCCAAACAGCATCATAAATAGAATTAATTTGTGTCTTTTTAATGCTTTGAGCTTTGAGTTTAGAGGTTTCAGGAAGAATACCTTTAATCACTCCTAATCCTCTTCCACTTGGAGCATCTTCTCTCAAATTAACTGAGATTGATGTCTCGATTAATGCATTAACAGAAGGGACTTGGTTGCTCTTTATAGTTTTATCACTTTCTAATGTGAGACTACCCACCTTTACTTTGCCAAGATAAATCCATCCAACGATTTTAGGCTGCTGTTGCGTTAGTTGCTGCAATAGGTTCTTCTCGACACTTGCTTGTTTTGCAAGCTGCGAGTTACTTTCAGTTGCCTTTGAATCATTACTAATTGCGGTTAATCGTTTACTCAACTTAATCCGTATTTGCTCCTTGAATCCATTTGTTGCAGAAGGATCTTCTAAAATCAAATCTTTAATCGTACTCTTCATCGCCTCATTTTCGCTAACGATGGCGATGGTGAATAAGATCGACTTATCAGCCTCATTGTCCGCCAAGGAATAGAGACTTGCTAGAGCAATTTTAGCTTTGGTTGGACTATCGCCAGCAAGATTGGACAGTTGCTCCTGAATTCGTTTTGTAAACTCTTGAACTCTTTTAGTTTCTAATTCACGCTGCTGAAATTCTACCTTGATTTTATCTAGAACTTCAGAGTTTTCAGATGCGATATTAGCCGCTTTATTAGATTGCCATGATGTATAAATTCCAAACATTGATACCAATATAGCTGTTGCAATTTGCAGCTTTTGAAGAAGCGTGAGTCCAGTTCCAGCCTTTAAAGAATCACTCATATGCCAAAAAACTCCTAATTTAGTTCTAATTGCCGACTCCGCATAAATTCTTTTTAGAGAATAAGCCTCCGCGCATCACGCTAAAACGGATGAATAAGCAGATGGTTTTCACATATCACCTCCAATCAGGTAGATAGAGGAATCTTGCTGCATAGTACGCTCACTTGAATAGATAGGCAGAATCTTTCCGTATATTTTTGGATTTAGTCCGGCTGTCAGCGATCGCCCCCGCATTGCCCGTACCTTGACCGCTGCACTCAACTTTTAACTCGATCGCGCCCTAATCTCGCAGACTTCACCCGTATAATAGAAAGCTGCTATTAGCCTCCGTTGCGGCTGCGTATCCAGGAAATTTTAAGCCATGTCAGACGATCTTCGCGCTACTCGCCTCGAAAAAGTTGAGCAACTCAAGCAACTGGGCGTAAACCCCTACGCTTATAAGTGGCAGTCAACTCACCACGCCGCCGAACTTCAGGAAAAATATGCTGACCTAGTCAGTGGCGAAGAAGTCGAGATCGACGTGGCGATCGCGGGCAGAATCATGGCGCGTCGTGTCTTCGGCAAGCTGGCGTTTTTCACGCTGCAAGATGAGACCGGCACGATTCAGCTTTATCTGGATAAGACGCGCATTCAAACCAACATGGGCGACGCTGACCCTCAAGCGTTTGACCACCTCAAGCAACTCACCGACGTAGGTGACATCATCGGCGCAAACGGCACCATCAAGCGCACCGAAAAAGGCGAACTCTCGGTCTACGTCAATGACTATGTGATGTTGACCAAATCGCTGTTGCCGTTGCCCGACAAATGGCACGGCTTAACCGATGTCGCAAAACGCTATCGTCAACGCTATGTAGATTTGATTGTCAACCCCGAAGTACGGCAAACCTTTCGTCGTCGCGCCCTGATTACGGCTGGGATTCGTCGCTATCTCGATCGACAAGGCTTTATTGAAATCGAAACGCCCGTCCTTCTGTCAGAAGCCGGGGGAGCGGATGCGCGTCCGTTTACCACTTATCACAACACGATGGAGATGGAGCTTTATCTTCGCATCGCCACCGAGTTGCACCTCAAGCGCTTAATCGTCGGAGGCTTTGAGAAAGTCTTTGAACTGGGTCGCATCTTTAGAAACGAAGGCATTTCGACGCGGCACAATCCAGAATTCACCACGATCGAGGTTTACCAAGCCTACGCCGACTACTACGACATGATGGCGTTGACCGAAGCGATCGTCACTACTGTCGCTCAAGAAGTTTTGGAGACTTTAAAGATTACCTACCAGGGCGAAGCAATCGATTTGACTCCTCCCTGGCGCAGAGTCACGATGCACGAAATTGTTCACGAAAAAACCGGAGTCGATTTCTCGCAGTTCCAAAGTTTGGACGAGGCGAAAGTCGCAGCAAAAGCGGCGGGACTTCGCGACATTGAGAAATGTGTCTCGATCGGGAACCTCCTCAACGAAGCCTTTGAGCAAAAAGTCGAAGATACTCTGATTCAGCCAACGTTTGTTTTGGATTACCCGATCGAGATTTCGCCTCTCGCAAAACCCCATCGCTCAAAGCCGGGGCTAGTCGAACGGTTTGAGCTATTCATCGTCGGGCGAGAAACTGCAAACAGTTTTTCAGAGTTAACCGATCCGTTAGATCAACGGGCGCGATTAGAGGCACAAGCCGATCGTAAAGCGGCTGGCGATCTAGAAGCGCAAGGCGTTGACGAAGACTTTCTCACCGCATTGGAGTATGGGATGCCACCGACGGGAGGATTGGGAATCGGCATCGATCGATTAGTCATGGTGCTGACTGATGCCCCTAGCATTCGCGACGTGATTGCGTTCCCGTTACTGAAACCCGAAAAATCTGATTCTGAGGAGTCCGATGGGAAGGCATAAGCGTCTCTGAGAGAATGACTCGATCGAGCGTTCGACTGCTTCTGACCAAATCATTTAGGCTTAAAGCAGTCCTGTGAGGAATCTCAGGCGATACAGCCCGTCAGAATTGCATCCACTAGGAATTGAGAACGTATGTCTACGATCGTGGTCGAACATCTCAGTAAGATGTACCCTGTTGCCGTCAAAGAATCTGGACTCAAAGGGACACTCACCCACTTTTTTAAGCGCAACTACCGTCAGATCAAAGCCGTCCAAGATGTCTCCTTTACGATCGAACCGGGCGAAGTCGTCGGTTTTTTAGGCGCAAACGGAGCCGGGAAAACCACGACGCTGAAAATGCTGACAGGCTTGATTCACCCGTCTGAGGGGCGAGTCACTGTTGCTGGACATACTCCGTTCGATCGCCGCGCTGCCTTTCTCAAGCAAGTGACCCGCGTGATGGGGCAAAAGCAGCAATTGATCTGGGATTTACCTGCCGTAGATTCGTTTCGGATCAATGCGGCGGTGTATGGAATTTCGGATAACGCGCTCGATCGACGCATCGGCGAACTATCCGAAATGCTGTCTCTCGGAGACAAATTGACGCAACCTGTCCGCAAACTCTCATTGGGCGAACGGATGAAAGCCGAACTGCTCGCCGCCCTTTTACACCAGCCACAAGTCTTATTTTTAGACGAGCCAACCTTGGGTTTGGATGTCAACGCCCAAGTCGCGGTACGGGAGTTTTTGCGCGAATATAATCAGCGATATCAAGCGACCGTACTGCTGACAAGCCACTATATGGCAGACATCACAGCGCTGTGTAAGCGAGTGTTGATGATTCATCAAGGGCAATTGATTTATGACGGCAGCTTAGAAGGGTTGGTCGATCGCTTCTCTCCCTGTCGCGAAATCAGTATCGAATTTGCTCAGACGTATTCTAAAGAGCAACTGATGATCTATGGTGATTTGCAAGAATCAGACAAACACTCGGCGCGGTTCCTCGTACCACAAGAGGCGCTGACTCGTACGGTTGGCAAGCTTTTGGGAGACTTAGAGATTTTGGATTTGACGGTAATTGACCCTCCGATCGAAGAAGTCATCGGGCGAGTCTTTCAAGCAGGAACCGTATCATAAGTAATAAAGCCTCTCATCTGCTACCCGTATGTCTGACTTGCCCGATGTCCAGCCATATCT
>JBBQYE010000107.1:0-9723 GCA_038208945.1 Leptolyngbyales cyanobacterium
ATACGGTTCTTGATTAGCCCACAGACGAAGGAAACTTTTAGAGAAACTTGGTTTAGAAAAGGGTTGAACTGAAATCTTCTTGCATGAATCCCAGACAGGAGTCGGTTTGCGCAAGTAGTCTACTGAATCTAAGAGTTCTGCCTTTTTCAAGAGGTAAATCTCAGATCAACAACCTTAAGCAGGATAACGCTTGTCTTGACGATCAACCAGGTAGTTTAGCTTAATTGCGTCCGAAACTTATAGGTGCTAATTGCCAGTAGTGCGACGGCAAAAGCAGTCAGCGCAAGCGCTTCGGGGTAAAGCACGTCTAACCCGCTGCCTTTAAGCAAAAGACTCCGGGCAATTTTGACATAGTGCCGCAGAGGGTTGAGCAACGACAAGATCTGAAAAAATCGCGGCATACTCTCAATGGGCGCGATCGCCCCTGATAGTTGAATGAGCGGCAAGTTGATAAAAAACGACGTGAGAATCGCTTGCTGCTGGCTCCGTGAAATGGTGGCTAAGAGAAATCCAATCCCGATGCCAACGCAAATATAGAGTCCTGAGAAGCCCATAAATAAGAAAAAATTTCCGCGAAAGGGGACATGAAATACTAGCGTGGCGACGGTGACTGCCAGCATGACTTCTCCTAACAGCAAGACAAAGAGCGGCACCACTTTCGCCAGAATAATCTCCCAGGCGGCGGCTGGAGTCATCAATAACTGCTCTAAGGTGCCCGTATCTTTTTCGCGCACTACGGTTGCTGTCGAGACGAGTGAGCTACCCAAATTCAGCACCAGCCCTAAGACTCCGGGGACAATAAACCAGCTAGCCACCAACCCCGGATTGTAAAGAATGGTGGCTTGAGTCTCGATCACGGTTGGACTTTGAGGAGCGAGTTTTTGACTGAATTGATTGATAATCTGCGCGGCGTAACCACTCGCGATTCCGGCAGTGTTGGCATCGACCGCATCGATTAGAACTTGCACCTCGGCAGAATGATCGCTCTTGAGATCGCGGTTAAACGTTGGTGGGATCACGAGTCCCGTCGTGATTTCGCCGCGCCGGACTTGCTCCCCTAAAATCTGCTCATTGGGAGGAGCGCGATCGACTCGAAACACTCCATTTGCAGTGAG
The DNA here is from genome assembly GCA_038208945.1 of Leptolyngbyales cyanobacterium. Lineage (GTDB taxonomy): Bacteria > Cyanobacteriota > Cyanobacteriia > Leptolyngbyales > Leptolyngbyaceae > Phormidesmis_A. The sequence continues at coordinate 1,116 of JBBQYE010000107.1, forward strand.
CGCTGACACCAATTCTCGACTCATCGGCGTGTTGGAATAATCAACCACCCCCAATTTGAGGTTTTGCACATCAGGATTCAACGCCAACCCAAAAATTAACAGTTGCACCGTCGGTGGAAACACTAACAGAAAAATCAACTGTTTATTCCGTAAAATCTGACCGATTTCTTTCACGGTCAACACCCAAAAACGACCCTCAATCAAACGACGCAGCAGTTTCATAATCTACAGCCCTCTAGCCTTGTAATTGCATTCGACCCATGACGCGACGGGCGATGCTAAACAGCACAAATGCCAATACCGCCAAGCATACGTGAGCCGTCCAAACGCCTGCCCATCCAGTACCTCGCACAAACGCATCTCGGCTAATCTCAATAAAATAGTGAGCCGGAACAATATTGGTCACGAGCGACAACGGAAACGGAATGTTGCTCAGGGGATAGATAAATCCTGATAACAGCAACGCTAATAAAAATCCGGCGCTGGCTACACCCTGAACGGCAACACTGCGATTATTTGCCCGAACGCCTATGAGTAAGCCAAACATAATGCTAGCGATCAAAAAGATACCCGTCCCGATTATGAAAGGAGTCGGATCACCCACAAACCAAATGCGAAAGACGGCACATCCTAACCCGATGACAAACAGCGCTTGCCCAATGCCCACCACAAAATAAGCGAGACATTTGCCCAACAGCAACTCAGCCGCACTGATGCTAGAGGCGTAAGTTTGCAAAATAGTGCCCTGCTCTTTTTCTCGCGACATCGCCAATGCCGCCAACAGTGACGGAAAAATCGCCAAAATCACGCCGAACACTCCCGGCACAATATAGAGCGATTCTTGTCGCCCCGGATTGAACCACAGTCTAGTTTGAGCGATGATTTTGCTAGTTCCTGCCGTTAATCCCTGATCTTGCAAGAACGATCGAGTGAATGCCTGAATACTGTTCTTAATCACTCGCGCATTGTTGACATCAGTGCCGTCAATTAAGACCTGTATCGTACTGGTTTTTCCGGCGGTGATCTCTCGATTAAAATCGGGCGGAATGATCACAGCGGCTTTACCAATGCCACGATCGAGCGCATCCAGTGGGTCATCTCCACTCCATTGAACTGGAACAAATTGATTGGTTTCATACAGCCCCTCGCTATAGCGGCGACTGAGATTGCTGCGATCGAGATCTTGCACCACGACCGCGATATTTTTCGCCTCTAATCGGATGGCAAACCCGAAGATAAACAGCTTCATCACAGGCAGAAGAAATGCCTACTCCAGGGTGAGTCGATCGCGTCGAAACTGCGCTTATTCTTTGAGTCACTGATCGAGAATTAGTTTCATGATGGCTGAGAGCGCTGCACGACTCCGATAAAGGCATCTTCGAGCGAGAAGGGAATCGGACGTAGAGAATGAACGGTGAGATTGGCAGCATCGAGGCGCGATCGCAGATTGGGAATGTCTCGATCGGGATCATCAACGACGACGTGTAGGCGATCGGCAAAGATCGAAACCCGCCAAGACTCCATCTGCTGTTTGAGTAAATTAGAAGCCGCTTGAGTTTGGTCAATGACGACTTCAATCAACTGTCCCGGTTGGGATGCCTTGATCTGGCTGGGCGATCCTTCTGTGACGATTTCACCCGCCACCATAAAGCTCATGCGATTGCACTGTTCGGCTTCTTCTAAATAGTGGGTGGTGACTAAAATGGCGGTGCCGTTGCGAGCAAAATCGTTGATTAATTTCCAGAATTGACGACGCGCCAGGGGATCAACGCCAGAGGTCGGTTCGTCGAGAAAGAGAATATCGGGTTCGTGCATGACTGAGGCACCAAATGCGACGCGCTGTTTCCAACCGCCCGGAAGTTGTCCGGTGATCAACGTTTCTCGTCCTTCGAGTCCGCAGGTAGCAATCACCCAGTCAATTTTCTCGCGTCTCAGCTTGCGGGGCACTCCATACACGCCGCTATAGAATTCCAGGTTTTGCAGAATGGTCAGGTCATCATAAAGGGTGAATTTTTGGCTCATATAGCCGATGCGTCGCCTGAGTTCACTGCTGCGAAGATTGCCGCGTTCCCCTCCGAGGGAAATATCGCCAGAACTCGCAGGGAGCAATCCACACAGCATTTTAATCGTGGTCGTTTTCCCGGCTCCGTTGGCTCCGAGTAAGCCAAAAATTTCACCGTAATGCACTTCGACATTGACATTTTTAACGGCTTGAAAGCTGCCAAAATTCCGATTTAGGTTGTGAGAATAGATCGCAAAATCAGACGAGGAATTTTTAGTAATGTTGTGATTGCCGCCTCTCGATCGCGGAAACTCAAAAGACTGTGGTGCCGATCCCTGCTGACGCAATCGAGTCACAAACACGTTTTCTAGCGTAGGTTCAGCTAGCTCGATCGTGGCAGCTTGCAGGTGATGTTGGTGAAATAATTCGCGCACCTCAGCCTCCCCGATTTGGGGATCATTCACCAGCACATCTAAGCGATCGCCAAAGGTCTGCACATCGACGATCTCATCGGACTCAGATGCCTCGGTCAACACTTGCTCGGCAGCTTGCAACTGGGGCGTATGCACTTCGAGGCGATGCAGCCCTAAACTGTTTCTCAACTCGGCAGGCGTGCCAATTTGCTGAATCTGACCGTCATACATCAGCCCGATGCGATTGCAGCGTTCTGCCTCGTCTAGATACGGAGTCGCGACTACGATCGTCACTCCTTCTTCAGACGACAGTGCCGCCAACACATCCCAAAACTCGCGCCGTGAAACGGGATCAACGCCCGTTGTCGGTTCGTCGAGCAACAACACTTGAGGCTGAGACACCAGCGCACAGCACAGCGCAAGTTTTTGCTTCATGCCACCCGATAGCTCTCCGGCGAGACGATCGCCAAATTTCTCTAAGTTCATCAATCGCAGATATTTTTCGCGCCGCTCAGAAAATGGACGATCGGGCACTTGTCTAAGTCCGCTCACATAGCGCAAATTTTCATCAATGCTGAGATCGAGATACAGCGAAAATTGCTGAGTCAGATAGCCAATTTTCAACCGTGCATCTCGTGGCGGTTGCCCCAACACTTTCACATTTCCGGTGGTCGCCTCCATCACGCCGCCCAGAATGTGAAACGTGGTTGTCTTGCCTGCGCCATCCGGTCCGATCAGCCCAAAGACTTCGCCGCGCTTCACCGCAAAATCGACTCCTCGAACTGCCGCCACCCGATCGTAGTGTTTGTGCAATCCGACCACGCGGATCACCTCGTCTGAAGACGCAAGACTGGTATCTCGGACCTCTGTTGTCGGGCTAGTTGCCACCGTTTTTTGAATCATGACTCCAACCTCCAGAGGCAATTATTGGGTCTCTAAAGAGATTTCTCCGTCGGCTGGCATTCCCGGTTTTGCAAAGCCCTTGGGATCGTCGATCGTCAACTTCACCCCAAACACCTGTTTGACTCGATCGTTGCGGAAATAAATATTTTCGGGCGTGAACGAGGCTTTGGCATCGATCGCCGACACCTTTGCAGTCAGCCCTTGAGTTGGGTTAGAGTCGAGAAAAACCTTGGCAGGTTGACCGACCCGAACCTTACCGATGTCGCCTTCTGGCACATAGCCCCGTAAATAAACCGAACTCAAATCCATCACAGTTAACATCGTTTTGCCCGTGGCGACGACTGCCCCAGGCTCGATCGGACGTGCCGTGACGATTCCTGCGATCGGGCTGGTTACATTCAAATAATTAAGCTGCGCCTGAATCTCTTTTTGCTTTGCTTGAGCCGTTTTGATTTGTGCCTGTGTCTGTTTGAGTTGCGCCACTGCCTGCTGGCGCTGCTGATAAAACCCCGACAGTTGCGCGTCTCGAATGTCAGGATTCAACCCCGTCGTTTGCACTTGAGCAAAGCCTCCCTGCGCCGCCTTCAACTGATCCCGCGTCGCATTCACACCCGCCCGACGCGCTAAAAGCGTTGCCTGCGCCGTCTCAACCGAGGCTTGAGCCGTTTCAAAGGCGGTTTGTGCCTGGTCAAACTGCTGTCGATTGACTGCGCCTTGAGACACTAGCTGGGCATAGCGATCGCGGTCAGTGGCAGCAAATCTCTGCGTTGCCTGAGACTGTCTGACCTGTGCCTCAGCTTGTTTGACTTGGGCGATCGCTTCTGCCAGTTGAGCGTTTGCCGCCGAAACAGTCGCTTGTGCCTGACTAATTCGCCCGGTGGTATCGCCTTTTGACTGTTTGAGGGTTAACTCTGCCTCACGAATCTTGCTGTCAATTTCATCGATTTGAGCTTGTGCCTGTTTCGCTTGTTGTTGAGCCGCCGTCACCGTTGACGTTGCGCCCCTGAGCTGTGCCTGAATTTCTTCGTCATTGATCCGCACCAAAACTTGCCCTTTTTTAACTTCGTCGCCCTCCCGCACCGCGATGAAATTCACCCGTCCGCCTGTTTTTGCGCCGATGTCCGTTTCATAGCCTTCGAGCCGTCCGCTCAGGTGCAGGGTAGTTGGCTCTGGGTGAGGCATCAACCGCCAGATTCCGTAGCCAATTCCGGCGATCGCTAGCCCGATCGGAATCACCAACAAAGGTTTAGGAATCCGTCGCTCTTTTGGTTTTGACGGGGGAGAATCTGGAAGCTGATCGGTGGGTTGGGGAACAAGCTGAGTCATGACGGCAATCCGATTAGAGGATAAAGAGACTCTTGGCAGCGATCGAGAAAATGCTTCAATATGAGAATCATACTAGACTGTCTAGTATGATCAAACAATAGCTGTTAGAAAAAGTTAATACCTTGATAACGGTCGTCTCTCTGTTGTGAATGACCGTTACCGTAAGCCACGATCGCCAATTCATGACCTCACTCGACGTTGTTCCATTTAGCATCACGCCCAAGCAAGAACAGATTTTGCAGGGAGCCATGCGCGTGTTTCTCAGTTGCGGCTATGCAGGCACCAGCATGGATCGCGTTGCCACTGAAGCAGGCGTGTCTAAGCAAACGATTTACAGCCACTTTGTTAATAAAGAAGGGCTGTTTAAAGCACTATTAGAATGGATGACGCTTTCCCGATTTCAAGAAGTCTATGATGGGAGCCGTCTATGTGGTGAGCCTGCAATATTGTTGCGGCAAATCGCTAAGATATATAGCTTCAGAGTCGCGGATCAAAATTATTTGTGTTTGATCAGGCTGATTATTGGAGAGTCCGATCGCTTTCCAGAATTAACGAAGCTGTTTACAAAAACAGTGATTCAGCAGGGGCGACAGTTACTCAGCCAATATTTTGAGGCGCATCCAGAACTCGGCATCGCTGACCCTGAAGCTGTCGCTCAAATCTTTTTCGGTTCTCTCGTTTCCTATATGTTGGTGCAGCACATCCTCCACGGCAAAGACGTGATGCCAATGGACTACGATCGTTTAGTTACCAGCCTGATTCACTTAGTTCTCGCGCAAAGTTCCAGACAATGACAGTGTAGAGATTGGATCAATCTGGTACTTCATTCATCATTATCTGAATTCTGTGAGATGGGATTGAGTCTTTGCTCACTACAGCAAACCCCTATCAAATACTGCTCTGAGGAGGAAAACTACCTCGATCGACAGAGTTCGTAACGCTTTACTAAGCCTAATCTGGTGCTTGAGTGGGTTACAACACAACGGACTTTATGTAGCTTGTAATCATTGCGTCTCCTACAAGAAATCCTAAAAAATCCATTATGCAAAGCCAAGAATTTCGTCCGACCTCTAAAGACATTGCAGGGCAGAAGCTTCCCTATCCTGCCAGCCAAAAAGACATGGTGCCTGCACCCGATAGCGATCTCTCTAACTATCTGCCAGCCGGAAAACTTCGAGGCAAGGTTGCGCTGATTACAGGAGGCGACTCTGGAATTGGACGGGCGGTCGCGATCGCGTTTGCAATGGAAGGAGCCGACGTTGCGATTTTTTATAACGAGAACGAAGCCGACGCAAAAACTACCTGCGAGATGGTCGAGTCGAAAGGAAAACGTTGTCTGGCGATTAAAGGAGACGTTCGCAAATCTGAAGACTGTCGCCATGCAGTAGACCACATTGTGACTGAGTTGGGTGGACTCAACATTCTCGTCAACAACGCAGCGTATCAAATGGCTCAAAAAAAGTTTGAAGACGTGAGCGAAGAGCAGTTTCGTCGCACGCTCGAAACCAATATTTTCGGTTACTTTTACATGGCAAAAGCCGCGCTTCCTCACCTCAAAGAAGATGATGCCATCATCAACACAGGCAGCATTGTTGGATTAGTCGGCAATGAAATGCTGATCGATTACTGCGCGAGTAAAGGCGCGATTCATGCGTTCACCAAAGCGTTGGCGTTAAACTTAGGATCGCGTAAGATTCGCGTTAACGTAGTCGCTCCCGGTCCAGTTTGGACTCCGAACATTCCAGGGACAATGCCGATCGAGGAAGTCGAAAATTTTGGTCATGAGGTGGCGATGGGTCGTCCGGGTCAACCCGAAGAGCTTGCCCCAGCCTATGTTTTTCTAGCGTCGCAAGACTCAAGCTTTATGACAGGCAGCATTGTAGAAGTGACTGGCGGCAAGTTGTCGAGTGGTTGATTAGACTTCGCAGATCCACAAACCTTCATTAAGCAAAGGGCTTAGACAGTATTTTAGAACTCTGATCTTCGTTGCTAGCCCGCCCTGAACTGAAGTTCGGGCTGATAGTGGCAAGTCCGTTAAAACGGACTGAACGCGAGTCAAATCAGATCCTGAGTCCGTCTCAACGGACTTTCCCACGTTAGCCCGAACTTCAGTTCAGGGCGAGGCAGAATCGCAGCGAGAGAGGTCTTAAACACGCCCTAGTCCTTCACCAAACGCCGAAAATGGAGCAAAGTCCTTATCCATCAGGAACGGTTCGTCAGCTACTCAAAACCTCATACGTCACACTCAAAACAAAGGACGTTCTCGAAGCAAGACTAGCAGAGAGTTCTACATCAAAGCCTAGCTTTTTTGAGGCAGCATCCTTTGCAGTTTTGCAGGCGGTATCCGATCGTTTAATCTCCCAATCTCACGGCATCGATCTGGCTGGTGCGCTCGATCGACGCTTGGCAAGCAACACGGGCGATGGCTGGCGATATAACACGATGCCCCCTGACCCGATCGCCCATCAAGCAGGGTTGCAGGGAATCGAAGAGAGCGCTCAGATTATGTTCGATCGTGGCTTTATCTCATTATCTGAGATAGAGCAAGACACATTACTAAACAGCATTCAGCAGGGCACAGCACTCGGAGCAACTTGGGAGAAACTCCCAGCATCGCGATACTTTGAAGAGCTGCTGGTAGAACTTACTGAAACCTATTACAGCCATCTACTCGCACAAGAGGAAATAGGTTATGTAGGAATGGCGGATGCACAGGGTTGGAACACGATCGGACTAAACCAATTAGAACCTTGGGAACCCAAAATCGGAGAAGCCACTCCATCACAGGTGATACAGGCAACAACGCCTCAAATAACTCAAGTTGGATTGCAAGAAACTATTAATTTACAACGCTACGCATTAACCGATGTTGTCGATGCAGTGGTGATTGGCACAGGCGCAGGTGGGGCACCTCTATTAGCACGATTGGCACAAGCAGGACTCCGAGTTATCGCTTTAGAAGCGGGACAATATTGGAATCCTGCTGAAGATTTTGCAACCGATGAGCGATCGCAGTCTAAGCTTTTTTGGCGAGATGAGCGGCTCAGTGCAGGCGAAGATCCGATCGCGTTTGGCAACAACAATTCTGGAATTGGGGTAGGTGGCTCCACGCTGCACTACACCGCGTATGTGCCCAGACCTCACCCGGATGACTTTCATCTCCATCGAGACTTTGGAGTCGGTATGGATTGGGCAGTCCAATACGATGACCTGAAACCTTACTACGACGAGGTAGAAAACTTTCTCGGCGTTTCGGGTGCGTCTCCTTATCTGTGGGAACCCGATCGCAAACCCTATCCGTTGCCGCCGTTGCCGCTCAATGGGGCAGCACAACTGATGCAAAGAGGATGCGAATCATTAGGTATTCGGACTTCTCCGGCGGCAAATGCGGCAGTGTCGGCTCCTTATTTTCAACCGGGCGTAGGCTGGAGAGCCGCCTGCACTAATCGCGGGTTTTGTCAGGCAGGCTGCACCACAGGCGCAAAAGCCAGTATGGATGTCACGTTCATTCCGTTGGCGATCGAGCATGGGGCTGAGGTGCGATCCAACTGCTTTGTAACGGGGTTTGAGCGCGATCCAGAAGGTCGAATTACCGCCGTGATTTATGTGCAGGCAGGAGAAGAAAAACGTCAGCCGTGCGGCACCGTGTTTTTGTGCGCGGGCGCGATTGAGACTCCGCGATTACTGCTGCTCAACAATCTTGCCAACTCTAGCGGTCAAGTCGGACGCAACTTTATGGCGCATCCAGGCGTGCAGGTGTGGGGACAGTTTGCTGAAGACATTAGACCGTATAAAGGCATTCCGGGTGGGTTGATCTCAGAAGACACGCACCGCCCCAAGGATGCGAATTTTGTCGGCGGATATCTGCTGCAAAGTATTGGCGTGATGCCCGTCACTTATGCCTCGCAAGTCGCACGAGGACCGGGATGGTGGGGCGATCGCTTGCGCTCTCACATGATTCAAT
>JBBQYE010000108.1:0-9494 GCA_038208945.1 Leptolyngbyales cyanobacterium
ACGGGATACTCAGACGGTCTCAGTTCCCTGCCGATAATTCGAGGTGGTTCTGAGTTTAAGCCGTGTGGTGACCCTAGCTAAATCTCGATTTCAAGAATCTTAGGGGGGACGGTCTACTACACTCTCAAGATACAAGGGGGCTGAAAGACCTGAAACGCGGACTTGTGTGTACACGGTAGCCTCACGAAGTGGGGCAAAGCCCTCGCCAACCCTTCTCCCTAGGGAGAAGGGAGCTAGGACCTCTTGTTCCCTCTCCTTTTGGGAGAGGGCTAGGGTGAGGGTAAAATCTGTGCTTCATAAATCGATTCAGCAACGCCTCAATTTCCATCAGCTTTCGGTTAAGAAAAAACGTCTTCAATATGAGCTAGACACGATCGAGCCGCGTCGTGAGCGCATTCAAAAGCGGTTGACATTTTTAGAGAGTCAGGTTGTTGAACTTCAAAAAAGCCCACAGCCCGCAGAAAAGGCTAGACCGTCAGCGCGATCGATTGTCTCGACAGCCGCTCCTGATAAAGCTGCTTTCAAGACGATGTTTCTCGAATATTAATCTGACCTGAAACCCAAGAACTTTAGAGGCGCGATCGTGCCTCTATTTTTTTTGAGCAAACAAAGCGGTGAGCGCGATCTTTTGAGCTAACTGCATTTGTCCATAGCTAAAAACGTAGGGCACTTCTGACGGCAACAAAGGCAGAAATTGCTCTAACACATAGGGGCTACCGTAAATAATGAGTGCTTGCAATTGCTGAGATTTTAGCAGGAACTCAAACCAATTTTGGGCAGTTTCCGTTAAGCCTGCGCTGCCTCTAAACGGGTTGCCTCGAATAAATAATTGCAGGAGAGTGGGATAAGAATTCATTAGATTTGAGTCAAATGAGAGGGTCGGCGTGTAGCGGTCAATCACCTCAACGTGAGTAAACCCAAACTGATTTGGAGCGGCGATCGCGGGTGCAGTTCGTCTTAAAAAGTCGCAGTCAATGCCATCGTCAATCAAAATCAGATTTCGCCCCGTGTCAGGCAAGCGATCTAACCGCGAAGGCGTAGGATGATGCACTCGCATCGAGTCTTGCAAGATTTTTGTGTTGGTGGCGATCGCGCTGGGTTGTGCCAGTTGAGACATCAGCGATGGGGTTCCTGATGGTGAACAGACTTTGAGTTTGGCGCGCCAAATCCGTTCGACTGATGCCCGAATTCGTTCAGGTGCAATTCGGTTTGCTGCGACGGCTGCACAAACTGCGTGAATTGCCTTCTCTGCATCAAGGGGCATTAACAAGACATCGGCTCCGGCTTCGACTGCCAAAACTGCCGACTCTTCAACACCGTAACGGTTGGAGATCGCGCCCATTACTAACGCATCGGTAACGATCAAGCCTTGAAAGTTCAATCGTTGCCGCAACTCTTCAGTCAAGACTTTGGGCGACAAGGTTGCAGGATAGCGATCGTCCAATGCCGGAATTTGAAGATGAGCGCTCATCACCGCATCGACTCCGGCTTGAATCGCCGCTTGAAATGGGGGAAGCTCGACCTGTTCGAGTCGTGCCCGATCATGCGACAAAACAGGCAGTTCCAAATGAGAATCGATCGCCGTATCGCCGTGACCTGGAAAATGTTTTGCAGTCGTTAAAACGTGATGAGACTGTGCGCCTCGGATAAAGGCGATTGCTAATTTACTAACGCTCTCTGTCGTTTCGCCAAACGCCCGCACATTGATTACCGGATTATCGGGGTTGTTATTGACATCGACGATCGGAGCCAACACCCAATTGAGTCCGATCGCTAGCGCTTCTTGAGCAGTCACAACTCCCATCTTTTCTGCATAATCACAGGCGAGGGAGAGATTGTTTTGGGCGATCGCATTCAGTGCCATCGGCGGCGGAAACCACGTTGCGCCTGAAAATCGCTGCCCAACGCCTTCTTCAATATCGGCTGAAATTAGAAGCGGAATCTTTGCCTGGTCTTGAAGTTGTTGAGTCCGCAGGGAAATCTCTCCAGCACTTCCACCCAACAAAATCACGCCACCGACTCCTAAATCTTCGAGCAGATAGCGGAGAGTTGCAGCGTTTGCCTCCCAAATTGGATATTGGATCTGATGGTCAAACAGATAGCCAGAAGTCCGAATGGTGACCATTTGAGCGACTTGCTGGGTCAGAGTCAGTGAGTCGATGTCAGGCAAGAAAGACTGCATATAGGAATGGGTGCGCGATCGTCACTCACTATAGGATTGTGGATTAAATAACCTGTCAATCTTGTCATCAAATCTCTTGCGTCATGGCTGAGATCTTCGCCCCCTAAATCCCCCAGATTGGGCAGGGCTAATTTAAGGTCGAGAAAGAAAATCTGTACCCTTTATCTTGCGTTAAGGCATCATTCTGATGCTGAACGAAGACTCAAGCTTGTAGATTTTATCTGGTGACAACTAATCAGCCCTGCCATTCATGGGGGACTTTGAGCCAGAATTCCCGGTTTCAAAGTCCCCCAAAATGGGGGATTTAGGGGGCACAAGACGACTCAAACGGAGCCATCAACGAACTTATACATACTCTATTTGAGGACGAGAAGGTGCACCTTGATAAATCCACGTTCCTATGGCGGTTCTCACCCGTCTAAATCACATTTCTACGGCTATAGTCTATTCCTCAGATGAAACCGATTCTTCAGTCGAAGCGGATTCATCACTGGGATCTTCATCCTTGCGTTCTCGACTTAGACGACTAATCAAATTCAAAATGTTGTCGCCGCGTTCTAGACCGCGATCTTCAACAAAAATGATTTCAGGCGTGCGACGCAGCCGAACTCGACGACCCAACTCGCCCCGAACAAATCCAGTCGCAGATTTTAACCCCGCCATTGTCTCAGCCTTCGCTTCGTCTGAGCCATAAATACTCACAAAGATTTTGGCGTGCTGTAAGTCACCAGACACATCGACATCCGTGACGCTCACCATTCCACCAATGCGATCGTCTTTGATGCCACTTAACAACATCTGGCTAATTTCGCGTTTAATTTGCTCTGCAACACGAGCCATGCGCCGATCGGTAGCCATTATTTCTCGTCCTTTCTCTGCAACCAAGACTCTTATACTAGCACCGTGGATTTCGTAGACATCAAGCCAAAGGAAGAGGGATCAGATGTGAACTCTATCCCTCTTCTTGGTCTTAGCCTAACGCCAGCATTGCCTTGAGCGTAAAGCTGAGACAGGCAAAGGCAGCTACAAAAAGACCGACGAGCGCGATCGCCGTCACAGGTTTCTTAAACAGAGGGGCAAAGGGCGCAAACGCATTGAAAATTACGCCCAAGATCACGCTGATTAAAAAACGAGGATATTTAGAAACAGTACTCCAAAGGTCTTGCATGGTTTCAATTCGCGGATTCCCTTTTATGATAATTGAATGATCACACAAATTCGTGCCCCAATTTGCCCTCGTCCTTTTCTTAAATGGGCAGGTGGAAAAAACAAACTCATTCAACAATATCTTCCTTATTTTCCAGAAGGTTATCGTCGTTATCACGAACCATTTTTAGGAGGAGGGGCAATTTTTTTCTACTTGCAGCCTTCGCAATCGTTTCTTACCGATATCAACATTGAGCTTGTCAACGTCTATCGGTGTGTGCGAGAACAGGTCGAGGAATTGATTATCCTTCTTGAAGAACACGCTGCTTTGCACGGTCAAGAACATTTTTATACGGTGCGAGAGCTTCGCTACACAGAGTGTTCGCAGCTTACAACGTCTGATGACTGGTTCCTTGAGGGTAACAATTTAAAGCGAGCGGCGCGATTTATTTATCTCAACAAAACCTGTTTTAACGGTCTTTATCGAGAGAATTCTAAGGGGCAGTTTAACGTTCCGATCGGAAGCTACGAAAAACCCCTAATCTGTGATCCCGATGCGATTCGAGATGCGTCTTCTGCGCTGCAATCAGCTCAGATCGATCGAAGTTCGTTTGATATTGTGTTAGACCATGCCAAAGATTCGGACGATTTTGTCTACTTTGATCCGCCTTATTATCCCCTTAGCGCAACGAGCAAGTTTACGAACTATAGCCGCTATTCGTTTAACGAGCCTGATCAGATTCGACTTAAAGAGACGTTTGTTGAGTTGAGCAACCGAGGCGTAAAGGTGATGCTTTCTAACTCTGATTGCCCCTTTATTCGAGACTTATTTAAAGATTTTAAGATTCACACTATCTATGCCGCACGCAACATCAACTGCAACACTGAGAAGCGCGGCAAAATCACAGAAGTGTTAGTAACCTCTTATTAAAGCTGCGATCGCGCATCTGATTCGGTTAAGAACGCCGATAAGTCACGCGAAATCGTCGTTCAGAAGTGCCTGTCTCAAAATAATCCTCAAACTCTACTTCGTCTAAGCCGCTAGCTTGAAACGCGTTTAACTCCTCACGAGTCAACGGAAATGGCACCGTTTCGGCAAGTTCATTTGCGCTGCGTCCTCGACAGATGATGAGGAGAGAACCGTTAGTTTTAACGAGCGCGGCGACTTTGGGAACGGCTCGATCGCGCACCTCTTTCGGCATGGCTTGCAGCGTGTAAGACTCCAATACAAAATCAAACCCACCCTGCCAAGTTGTGGAAGTCTCAAATAAATCGGCGACCTGATACTTCACCGTTGAGTCAGGAAAGCGAGTTTGACACCACGCGATCGCCGTTGGAGAAATATCAAACGCTGTGACCTCAAATCCAAGTTGCGCCAGCGCTTCGGCATCATCTCCCAACCCACAGCCGACGACGATCGCGCGGTTGCTCTCGCCTCTCATCTGCTCTCGCTCTAGCCACTCTGCGAGATTGAGATTCACCGTCATATCTGCCCAGGGAACCGCTTTTTCGTCTCCATTGGCATCGTCATAAAGCCGCTCAAACCAGCCGAACGGATCGCCCTTGTCGATAAATTCTTTGGCAAGCTGCTTGGTTTTATTTCTAATGGGTTCCACGATGCAGCTCTCTAAACGGATTTAATGGGAACGATGCCCCGATCGAACACCTGACTATCGGTTCCGATGCCCTGAATCTCTAAGCGATCGTCATAGACCTCGACTCCAGAGAAGCCAAATCGCGAGACCGAGTGTTCTGTCCAGGGCGATCGACCGACTGGACGCAGATGGGCACCGCCGATGCCCGTGATCAGATAAGTTGTGCCATCAATGGGACGAGTGCGCTCATAGTTATGCTCGTGACCATTGATATAAAGCTGAACGCCATGCTTTTTAAACAGTGGCGTTAGCATCGAAACCATTTCTGGACTGGTGCCATATTGCCCAGACGAATAGATTGGATGGTGCCCATATACGATTTTCCAGGGTGCGGTGCTGCGGCTCAACTCTTGCTCTAACCAGGCGAGTTGCCCCTTCCAATCGGCATTGGTGTTGGTGTCTAAAACGAAGAACTGTGCCGACTTTTCACGGTAGGTATAGCGCCGCCCATCCATGTGGTAGCCAGCATAGCGCAGTTGCAGCTCGCCGTTTTGATTGCGGATGTCATGGTTGCCGAGACAGGCGTGAAACTTGACTCCCTGTTTAAGCAACGTGGCATAAGGCTGTTCAAACACGGCTCCAATCTTTTCCATCTCGCCATTGGTATAGATGTTGTCTCCTGCCAGCACCGCCAGCGAATAAGGGTTTTGCTGATAGTAGCGAGTCATCGCGTCTGAAACCGCGTTCTGATTGCGATCGCCCGCTCCCACATCTGCCACTGCCACAAATCGCAGCACTAACTCTTTGTTTGCTGGGGGCACGATCGCAGTCGAAGCAACCGCATTGAGTGGATAGGGTGCCGATTGAGATGATTCCATCAAGGTCTTCGCCAAGACGCTCAACCCTAAACCACTCACTCCACCTAAGATCAAAAACTTGCGGCGTTTTAAGCTCATAATTCTAATTTGCGTGAGGAACGAAAGAGAGGGCTAACGTGAAATGGTAAATTGATGCTCGTAGGGTGGCACCCGTAGACGTAACTACGCTGATGTTTGTTTGTGCCGCCGCCAAGGAGATTTGTATGCCGCAAAACGAACCCAACCCGTCAGACGCTTTTGAGGAAACCCCGCCTCGACCCAGTGTGGCACAGCCCTCCACTTCTGAGCAAACGGGCATTCAAATTCTTCCTCTGCTGAGAGGGGTAAGCATTCGAGCGTTGAGAACCACCGTTCGAGGACTTGAAGGTGCCATTAATAAGCTAGAAGCCGACACCTCAACGGGGGCAACGTTGCCCATCTCACCCAAACTGCAAACTCAGATGCGATCAAGCTGGGATCGCGTTGTGCCGTTTCTCAAAAATCTTTGGCAGCGATTTGTGCCGCTTTGGGCGAAACTTGTAACCCAAATTCGGACTCGACTCCCAGAAAATCTGAGCCAGACTCTTAACGATCGCGCTCTTTCTAGCATTGTGGCAAGCGTTCTCATCGTTTTATTTTGGACAACCTCTAGTTTATTTTCGTCTAAACCTCCTACCAAAGTTGCCGTCGCTCCAGTGCCGACTGAAAGAACGGCTTCTAAAAAAGTTACGCCCGTTTCTAAACCAATCCAACCCGAATTTGGTAGCCCTGCTCCGATCGCCGTTCCAACCGATTTGACCGCTCCCGAACCAGAAAAACCTGCCGTCAGCCCTGAGCCGATCGCAGAAGAACCTTCTGAACCTGCGGTCGTAGAACCTGCTCCCGAAGCTGCACTTCCCGAACCGGAGAAACCTGCGGCTCCGATCGTCCCTTTGACTCCAGAACAAACATTAATTGCCTCGATTCAAGATCAGGTAGTGACCATCACTGATCCTTATTCGAGTGGGTTGATTGAGTCGATTAAGCCTAGCTTTGGCAAAAGTCGTCTGAGCGTTTTAGTCAACGATAGTTGGTACGGGTTGAATCGATCGCAGCAAGATAAACTCGGCGATGAACTATTGAAGCGATCGCAAGAACTCGATTTTAGCAACTTAGAAATCACCGATGCTAAAGGAATGGTATTGGCGCGCAGCCCGGTTGTTGGCTCGACAATGGTGATTTTGAAGCGCAAGGCAGACGTTGCTTAAGATTTTGAGTGTAGCGAATAGGTTCGCCTCGCAGACTGAGAGAGAGCTTCTAGGTCATTGACAGCTTCCCTTGTTTTCGGTGCTATAATTTCACAGTGACGAGGGTATGTAGCTCAGTGGATAGAGCATCAGGTTCCGGTCCTGAGGGTCGGGGGTTCGAGTCCCTCCATGCTCGTAAAGATTAAAGCCTTGAGGAATGTCGATTTCTCAAGGCTTTTTCTGTTTGGTGAAACAAGTCTTGATCATCAAGCCATTTAGATCTATTAACTCAGCAACGATTGATCGGTCATTGCAGAACTCTTTCGCCCCCAAAATGGGGGATTTAGGGGGCATAAGCCGACTCAAACGAAGTCAGAAAGCCGAGGTGCAATCTCAAGGGTTGCCAGGTTAATAGGATGTAAAGGGATTGACGATCGCGATTCCGATTCCGTCAAAGTCTTTCTCATCGCGAGTAACCAGGTGAAATGAGCCTTGAAGAACGATCGCTGCAATTAAGGAGTCTAAGACAGGTAAAGAACGTCCTTGTTGTTCTGAGCTTCCAACCAGATCTCCCCACAGCAGCATCGTTTCTGCATTAAGATTTTGAATTCTACCTGCAAAACGATTTGAAAGATCTTGGTGCAGCCAATGGATAAGTGTTGATTTGCGCTGAGATTCTGGCAGTTTACGAATGCCTTTCGCGATTTCACCAATGGTAATAACTGCTAGATAGAGCGTTTCTGAAGGCTGGGCATTAACCCAATCGAGAACGGATTGATTAGGCTGTTTTGCAATTAATTCTGAAACAATGCAGGTGTCGATCAGATATTTCACAGGATGACTCGATCGGGAATAGAACTCTGATCACGGGTGAGATCAATCTGATCAGCAGCTTCGCAAAGTGGTGAGTTACGGAAGAATTCTACCAAGAAGTTTGACTCCGCCTTTTGCATAGGTAAAGTAGGAGGGGTTGATGAATCGATCGTGGGTTCTGTAGTCAAACTTTGAGTGAGAAGCTGAATCAATCGGCACTTTTCAGCAGGATCAAGGCTAAGGAGTTGTTGTTCTAATTCCTGGATGGTCATTATCGATCGCGGCTATCGGCTTTTATCTAGTTTATCTGATTGGCAAGTAACACAATTCCAAAATCGATTGTGCCGAACGGTGGCATAACGTCGATCGAGCCAATCTCTCAACTCCTCTATAGAATAGCCAGTATAAAAAGGTCAACTCACTTCTTTTAAGGAAGACTTAAGTGGTACAGACTCCCACTAAACCCTTTACCCTGGAAGAGTTTTTGAAACTGCCAGAGACCGAGCCTGCAAGCGAATATATTGATGGACGGAGCGTTCAAAAACCAATGCCACAAGGGGAGCATAGTGTAATTCGGGGAGAACTTGTACCTGCTATCAATGTAATCGTGAAGCCTCAGCGCATTGCTCGTGCGTTTCCTGAGCTTCGCTGTACGTTTGGTGGGCGATCGATCGTGCCGGATGTTTCTGTATTTGTGTGGAGTCGAATTCCTCGAAAGGAAAATGGTGGGGTGGCTAACGTTTTCTCGATCGCTCCCGATTGGACGGTTGAAATTCTTTCGCCTGACCAAAGCCAAACGAAAGTCACTAAAAACATTTTGAATTGCTTGAAGCACGGGACGCAGATGGGCTGGTTGATTGACCCGTCTGAGCAATGTGTGTTTATTTATTTGCCCGATCGACCCACAGCATTTTACGATGAGCCGGATGCACGGTTGCCAGTGCCAGAGTTTGCAAGAGAACTAAATCTTACGGTTGAAGGCTTATTTGGTTGGTTGCTTGAGTAAGTGAAAAATCGACGATTATCTATTAGTACATTTAGCTGAGTAAATATCTTATTTGTGTTGGGGAAATAATCTCGATTCATTCCAAAATCACTGTACCGAATCGCTCTAGCGCACCGTTGATCGAGCCACCCCCCCGCAACGTCGATCGCCAACCGCAACACCAAAAATTCTTGTAAAACATTCCCGTACTTGATTTTGCATAAGCGTTACTTAATTAAAAAATCCCGTATTTGATTTTGCATAAGCGTTACTTAATTAAAAAATCCCGTACTTGATTGCGGATATTTTTTCAACTTTCAGCATCCGTTTTTTCATGAAAATTAAAAATTTCAGTGATTTCAGCAAAATTACTAAGGTTTTAGCCTTTTAGATCAATAAGCCCGTAATTCAACAGACTCTTGGTTGCTCAAGCGGATACATCAATGGGAACTCTGAGAAAGCAAACCCCTATTTATGGAGGTCATTATGCCTCGTGTTAAACGAAGCTCAACCATTATCGAGAAAGCGGGACAACGGCTGGCAAGCCTGCAAGCGATTGATCCTAATCTCGATCTCAATAAAGGACTCACCATTCAAGCCTTTTCAAGCTCGATCGAGACCGCCCGCCGCCGAGTTGCTGCTTACAACACTACGCTGTCTCACCTTGATGCCGATCGAGCCGCAATGGTC
>JBBQYE010000109.1:0-9467 GCA_038208945.1 Leptolyngbyales cyanobacterium
GCGATCGTGTCAGTCATAACATTCCTATAATCGGATCAATGACTGAACAGTAGACCTTTAGGAGTGGGCTTTCGTCTTGCTTTAGTAAGCTGTGAGCCTGAAAGCGGTCTATCGAATGGCAGAGTTTTATCATCGATTTCGAGTTTGAATTCCGACGAATAATGCCTTCATCCAATGACTGTAGAGACGTTTCGGTGAAACGTCTCTACTCAAACGTCGCGATGGCGTGGGAAAAATAGTTTTGTTGACTGGCACGGGTCAACGTCGCTCTATTTCTAATCAGGCATCTCCTCAATACTGCGTGGTTCACCCTTGGGATGCTGATTCATCTCGTGGCGGTAACGGCTAGAAGCTTCGTAAACCTGCCTGCGAACCCGCTGAATAGAGCCAAGGGGTCGATGTTCTGCAATACAGTGCCAAGCGTTAAACGACAGCACTTCATCGACATAAACCCGACGGGCTGGACTGTAAGCTTCCTGCATCGGAATCGTAATCTTAGCGATCGCCTGATAAGGACTTTCTTGCTCCGACCACTGAATCGAGGCATCTTCGATCGGCATCGTCTCTAAATTCGTGCAGAGCTGAACCCGCAGTTCATACTCGGCAGTCTGCTGACGAAAGAACTCAACAACCAGATCTCGCAAAGCCGACGGGTCGTCTGTTTTGACCAGTTTGCCCACAAACGGCTGAAGACTGTCGGATACAGGAATCGCGCTGACTTTGGCAATATAGTCTCCATACCGGAGAGCGGCAGTCGTGTAATAGGTTTCTCCCAGAATGTGCGTTTCTGGCAGCGTAATGCCTAACGCCGTCGGATACAGGTCTACTCCCACCTTTTCAGTCACTGCACTCACAGTGCGTAGGACAGTAGTCAGCAGTTGCTGCGCTTCTTCAGGAGCGCTGACCACAACCTTTTCTTGGAGGAGTTGTTCATTGAGATAGCGCGTGACGTTTCCCGCCGGAAAAACCGGACGGTTGATCATCAAAAAATCTTGGGTCAAGGCATCTGGCTCAGGGCTAAACAGTTTAGACCCCTCCACTCCAATCACCTTGATCGCCATGCCCCGAAACGCAGACATCCCATCGGGCATAATGTCACCCGGAGCCGTTGAGAAGCGAATCATCACCGGATATGTTCGGGGTTCGCGAAACAGCCCTTGGGCGAGCGATGTCGGCAGGTTGTCATAAATTTTTAGTTCTCCCTTCAGCCCGCCATGCCCCTTAGCGTGGGCACCTCGCATGGCATGACGATGTTTGTCAAACACCTTTTGCCCCATCCGAGCTACCGAGGCGAGAGTGTCATCAATGAGCCTATCCTCATCGGATTGTTTTACTTCAACGTCATCTGAATAGCGAACGTACTGTTCAAGCGAGTTTGACATAAGATTTTGGGGGCTTAAGGCTTGATTCTAGACAGTCGTAGTTTAACAATCTGAATGTGAGTCTGCTAGATGAAGTATCCACGATCGTAGGTAGCTCAAGGGCAGCATTGTGTCTCATTGTTGAGCGATATTCTCAGTTGATTCATGCTGACGGATAGAGAACCAGTCTCTTAGGAATGTGGATCAAATAAGACCCGGATGTGCCCTCACCCTAGCCTTCTCCCAGCAGGAGAGGGGACAAGATTTCCAGCTCCCTTCTCCCCAAGGGAGAAGGGTTGGGGATGAGGGTGAATTTCCGGCATTCATTAAATCCACGATCCTTAGCGGTCCATCAGCTTTGATTCACTACCCCTGAATCAGACTTCCCAATTTAAGGCATTCGCAATTTGATGGGCAAGGTCTAACGGCTCAAACGGTTTGGCGATCATTGCCTTAATGCCCATCTCAGAATAGTGACCACGATCGGCGGTTTGAATCTTAGCAGACAACAAAATTACTGGGATGTCATGAGTCAAAACGTTGCTGTGAAGTTTGGCGAAAGTCGTCAGCCCGTCCATGTCAGGCATCATCACATCTAACAAAATCGCGTCAGGTTGTTCGGTTTCAGCTTTAGCGATGCCTTCTCTCCCCGAACTTGCCGTGATCACCTGCCAGGTTGTCACCGTCTCTAAACAAATTTTCGTGATTTCCTGAATGTAGGATTCATTGTCAATCACCAACACGCGTTTCATGGGCAACTCACAAAACGCGTGCGCCTTCTAAATCTTCTGACACCGCCTGATTGAGCAGCGGATCGCTGCCCTGCCAGAGTGGAAAAACAATCGTAAACGTCGATCCTTTCCCTTCACCAGGGCTTTCTGCCCGAATTGCGCCTCCCATTAGCTCGACTAGGTGACGCACGATCGCTAACCCTAACCCCAAACCCCCAAACGATCGAGTCGTGCTGCTATCGGCTTGTCGAAACCGATCGAAGACTCTCGGCAAAAAGTCAGCGTGAATGCCAATTCCTGTGTCAATGACTTGCAGCCGCACGACTTCCTCATCGTTCTCCCACTCTAGCCGCACCTCAACCGTTCCTTTGTCAGGCGTAAATTTAATCGCGTTGGTCAACAGATTGAGAATTACCTGCTGCAACCGCACCGGATCACTCCAGACTTTGCCAATAGAGCGATCGATCGTCGCCGTGATCTGAATTGCTTTAGCATCGGCTTGCGGACGCACCGAATCGAGAGCAATCTCAACCACCTGAATCAGATTCACCGCACAACAATTAAGCTGAAGCTTGCCGCGAATGATTTTAGACATATCTAAAATGTCCTCGATTAATCGCGATTGCGCTTCGGCATTGCGCTCGATCGTGGCTAATGCGCGCGCCACGCTCGTTTCATCCATCTTCTTCGATCGCAGCAGCCTCGCCCAGCCCAGCATTGAGTTAAGGGGCGTTCGCAGCTCGTGAGAAAGCACAGCGAGAACTTCATCTTTCATGAGGCTGGTGGCTTCGGCTTCTTGTCGGGCAATCTGTTCACGCACCATTTCAGCACGGGTTTCTTCGGCTTGTTTGCGCTCAGTGATGTCTTCGATCGTGCCCACATATCCCAGGAGATCGCCTTGAGCCGACAGCATCGGGCTAGAGCGGACGTGCATCCAGCGCAGAGTGTAATCGACACTTTCAAAGCGCACTTCTTCAGAATAGTCGCCGCCGCTCTGCACATAAGCCATCCACTGAGCGATCGCGCGATCTTGATCGGCTGCATAGACCGATGGAAACCAGCCTGCGGCTAGACTTTGAGCCTCGGTTAAACCGCAGATCGCCTGAAACCGGGGATTTGCGTAGGTGCAATGTCCTGCCGAGTCGATCACAAACACGCCAACCGGAGAGCAGGCACTCAGCGATCGAAATCGTTCCTCACTTTGCCGCAATTCTCCATTCATCGCGACCAGTTGGGCTGCCTGTTGCTGCACCGATTCAGATTTCTTAAACAGATCGACGAATACAGTCACCTTAGAAATAAGAATGCTGGACTCAATGGGTTTGAACAGATAATCAACAGCACCCATAGCATAGCCTTTAAACATCAACTGATCGCTGGCGCTAAAGGCAGTGAGAAAAATAATCGGAACGTGACGCGATCGAGCGCGACTACGAATTAATGTGGCGGTTTCAAATCCATCCATTCCAGGCATTTGCACGTCCATCAGAATGACGGCAAAATCTTGACCGAGCAGATGTCTTAACGCTTCTTGCCCTGAGTTGGCTCTGACTAGATTCTCACCCAAATCGCCCAAAACCGCCTCTAGTGCTAGCAGGTTTTCTGGCTGATCGTCTACCAGCAGAATATTTATTTTTATGTCAGACTGCATACGCTCTTGGGAGTAAAGAAAGATAAGAGTTAGCTGGGAAAGAGGGGACACGATAATGTCACTAGCTCAGTCTCCGATAGAGCTTTTCACTCGCCGCGATTTCTTCATATTGCTTTTCGTAAGACGTGAATTTGAGCGATTCTTGTCGCCCTAAACCAAGAATGCCAAATGGACACAAACTATTGTGAAACAGATTACACACTTGATTTTGGAGGATGTGGTTGAAGTAAATCAACACGTTGCGGCAAATAATCACGTTAAATTCATTAAACGATGAGTCGGTAGCAAGATTGTGCTGTGAGAAGACAATGTTTTCTCTTAGCGATGAGCGAAAGATTGCACCGTCATACGCAGCCGTATAGTACTCTGAGAAGCTATGTCTGCCACCTGCCTTTAAATAAAGCTGCGTATATTCTTGCATCAACTCTAGCGAAAAAATGCCCTGCTTTGCTTTTTGCAAGACAACCTCATTGGTGTCAGTTGCGTAGATGCGGCAGCGATGATAGAGTCCTTCTTCGTGTAGCACGATCGCGATTGAATACACTTCCTGCCCAGTCGAGCAACCAGCGTGCCAGATGCGAATGAAAGGGTAAGTTCGCAGGAGGGGCACGACGAGCGTTCTAAAGGCGAGAAAGAAGCTGGGATCGCGAAACATTGATGTCACGTTGACAGTCAGACTGAGTAAAAATCGCTTAAGACAGGCACGATCGTGCAAAATTTGCGCTTGAAGTGCCGAAACGGTTTCAACTCCTTCTAAACTCAAAAAGCGACGAATGCGTCTCTTAATTGAGTCGGCAGCATAGTTGCGAAGATCGTGCCCATAGTAGCGATAGATGCCATCTAAGAGCAACTGAATCTCAATATCTTCTAAGTTAGGGGCAGACGAAATGGCGCTCATCGCAGAACAGTCTACTCAGCAAAGGGCATAAAATTGCTCACTCTTAGGGAAGATCATCGCACAACCATCCCTGTGATAAGCCTACCCGCTTTCTAATCTTCTATTGCGTCACTGATGCCATTTTTTGTTGAACTCGCCCAACTGGTAAGCCTGATAGGTCGATCGCCAATCCAGTTCTCTGATTAAAACTCCTTCTTTGATTGAGACATGAATTTTTGCAGAGTCTGAATGAATCGTCTTAGCGACGGGATCTTTTTGATAAGTCTGAAGAACGTCGAGATTGAAAATCAGCCCATATAAAAGCTGTAGCCCGATTAGGAAACTCAAGTATCTAGTTTTTTTAACGCGATCGGAGGTGGCAATCAGATAAGTGACACTGAACAAAATTGGCAATAGATAGGCATATTCATGGGGAAGCTTGAAAAACATAATTTCGTTATAAACAATGTTCCAGAAAGCTCCATGAAATAGCAGTTTCTCAACTCGAACCTTTTGAAAAGGATTCGTCGCAATTTTTTGATAAATGCTTTTATCTTGAACGAAAAAGATGAGCAATAAGACAAACGCAGGAAGTCCCCAAAAGTAAATATTTTTGTAGATAAATCTAGCAATAATGCCGATAAATCCACCAGAGGCATCCGGTCCAACTGCTAAAAACGAGAGGGACATTCCAGAGGCGAAAAAGACAGGCAAATAAAACACGCCCGTCGTCACCAAAAAAACTAGGAAGCCTTGAATGAGTGAATTTCTGAGCTTGAGGTTTTCTCGAACATAAGGAAAGTAGAGTAGAAACGCGATCGCGCCCATCGGTCCGTAGGTCAACCGAGAACAAACCGCCGATGCAAACATCACACCAGCCCATCTCGGCTTTTCTTTAATTAGCAGAAAGAGTCCCAAAATAAAGAAAAACGCCCCATAGACGTAATCCATTGATGTGGTAGATGCGATAATCCAAAAGGGATTTGACGCGATCGCTAACACCGACAAAGCTGCGATTAAAGAAGTTGTAACTCTTAATAGCAGAACATAGAAAATAAACAGACTAGAGACAGAAAGCACAACTGAAACAAAGTTTGCGAGATAGAATCCTCCAATTTCAGACGCAAGCCCGATCGACAATTCTGGAATCAAATAACCTTGAAATCTAGACGGGACATATCGACCCTCGCTGATTAGCGTTTTCCAAGTATTCAACATTCGATAGGTGTCGTCATCATTCCCATAACCATTCAAGGAAAAAATGCCGTAACTGATGACTAATAAACCTAGAATCCAATAAATGTTAACGGATTTGAGCGATTTGATTGATTGAGTCATAGAAATTATTCCAAATAAGTTGATTCTAAAATTCGCTCATTAACGCTGATTTTGCATAATATTGACGGGCAGCGATCGTAATGCCGATAAAACTCCACAGCACCATACCAAACGAACTCAACATCACATTATTCAACCCGATTTGAGAAAAGGTGGCAATTGCGATCGCTCGTGCTGCACTCATGAACGAGTCATTCATCGCCTCGCGACTTTGAATCAAACTCGCAATCAGTAACAGCAACCCTCCTAAATAGGGCAACAGTCCGAGCCATCCGAGCGTTAACAGCAGCGTAATGACTCCACTATCATTGCCGCCAATGCTAGAGTCTTGGAGGACAAATCCCATTCCTAAACCCGGAACATTAGTTACAGCGTCGGTGAGAATCGTGCTGTAACCCTGCGATCGATCTGCGTAACTCACATCATTTTGCCCCGCAAACATACTTTGAAGTCGAGCGCTGATTACCGACGCAAACGGCTCAATCGTCGTCAACGGTAACACGACAATCATCATGACTAAAAGCGTCAAAATAAGCTGCATTTGTAGCTTTGGTTTCAGCGATGGCAAAAACACGACTAATGCAACTACCCAACTTAGCCACGCAGATCTAGCCAACGATAATAACAATGATAGATAACCCACCGCCGATGCCAAAAATCGCAGTGAGTTTCGACTTGCCAGCAGCAAAAATAATCCGGCAACCATCACGCAGGCAAACGGCTGCGGTGATTGCATAGTGCTAAACACTCTGATTCCCAATGGGTTTGGCGTTCCAAACACTTGAGTCGTTTGATTCTGAAGCCAAAAACGATCCCATCCCGGCGCGATTAAGAATTGCACTACGCCATAGGCTCCCATCACCAACACACCTGCCATAAAAACGCGCTGAAAATTCTGGCGCAAATCAGGGTAGATACGCCAATTAGAATAAAGGTGATAGCCAAACGCAACGGGAGCTAACCAATTTAGCAACGGGACGATCGTGGTCTGTGGCGAATTGTTAATCAGCCCAACCAAAAAACCATACAACACTCCCATCATGCAAAGCACAAAGGGCAACCCTGCCCCTTTCAGGGCTTTGGGCAACTCTTTGGCGAAGGTAATCAGAGAGACGATCGTCACCAAAAACGGAGCCAACAGCACCGGATTGGGATCAGCCCATCCCGCTTGCACATCCACCAATCGGCGCACAAATGCCGCTAAAAACCAAACCCACCACGTAAACCCAACATAGAGGAGCGGATAGCGCCAATAGAGAAACGCCCCGACTGCCAAAGAGCCTGCTGGAAAGGCATAGCGCAACAGTCCGCCCGCATGGACAGCCAGACAAAGCGCTGAAAACAGAACCAGGCTGAGAATCGCAATCCAGGCGGGGGCAGGATAGAGAAGACGGGAGGAAGAAGTCATGGGGAAATGGCTTTTTCGTAGCAGCGAAGATTGTCTTGGGCGACCCGGGACCAACGGTAGGTTTGAGCCGTGCTGTAGGCGTTGCGGCGAAGTCGATCGAGGCATTGACGATCGCCCATCAATCGGTCTAACGCCTGCTCGATCGCGTCACTATCTCGGCAGGGAATCACGATCGCGTCTTTGCCATCTTGCACGATTTCTAGTGGACCCGGCGTGGCAGTTGTGATGGGCGCTAAACCACACGCCATCGCCTCGACGAGTGCAACCCCAAACCCTTCTGAAATCGTGGGGAAGAGTTTAATGTGATGTCCTTTGAGCAAGGTCGGCAGCGTGTTATTCGCATAATAAGGAACGACCTTAACTCGATCGTGTACAGCCGGATCAAACTCTGCATAGACTTCTTCGATCGGACGTTCGGTGCCTAGCATACTAACCTCAACATGAGGGTGGCGTTGAAGAATATGGTTGAGGGCAGGTGTGCCGTATTGAATGCCTTTGCGGACAATGTAGCTACTAACCTGAGCAATGCGTAACGGTTCACCCTGAGCAGGAGTCGGCTCAAACGGGAGATTGAGATAAGCGTCAGAGATGCCGTTAGGGACGATGTGAGCACGATCGGGATGAATACCTAAGTGGTCGATCACATATTGACGATCGCGCTGATTGAGCAACAAAACAACATCCGCATAGCGCATAGAAGTGGCGGCTTCCCAGAGGCGAATGCTACCGCGATAGAGCGGATATTTCCAACTCAGGCGCAGATTGCCGCGTCGCGCTTCCTCCAAATATTCGAGGTGCTCAATGTGCTCTAAGCCGTGGCACCGCGCTACTAACAAAGGGCGACGTTTGCGAAATTTGCTGAACAGCGTTGCCCACATCCAGGCATCTCCGGTGGAGGCATCGACCACATCGACGGCTTGTTTGTCTAGCAGTTGAGAAATCTGACGAGCGACAAAAATCGGAAATGCTGAAAATCTTGCCAGTTTATGAATGAGTGGCACATCATCGAGCGAATAATAATCAACATCGTGTCCTAGCTTTTGATATTCTTGACCAAGCCGCCAAGTAACGCCAGCCGCACCCGCGTTGACATCAAACGGATAATGACAAGTGAATAACGTTTTCATCGTGCCGCGATCGCCTCATGAAACAAATGTTCTAACTTTTCAAAATGGGTTTGAGCATTAAATTTATGTTCAACGAGAGTGCGCCCTCGATCGCCCATTTTTTGTCTTAAATCAGGATTGTTAATCAACTGATCAATGCTTTGAGCAAGCGCAATGCGATCGCCGGGTTCGATCAAAAATCCGCTCTCACCCGATGTCACCATCTCAGGAATGGCAGTGATGTTGGTGGCGACGATCGGCAATCCGGCAGCCATTGCTTCAATAAACACCCAGCCAAACGGCTCTGAATAGGTGGGCATGACAAAAACATCTGCCTGATGATAAAGCGCCAACCATTCGGGTGTGTAGGCTTTGATCGTTCTGTGAATATGAACGTGGGGATGATCAACCTCGATCGGGACTTGGGTGACGAGGTGAAGGTCGGCTCGATCGGCAAAGTTTTCTAAAAACACGTTCAACAGATCATGACCGCCTTTCCGCTCAAAATCGCCGCCGATAAACAGGATGTTCAGACGTTTCTCGCGGGATTTGTCTCGCGGCTCCGCTAAGGGAATTTTATGGATATCCACTCCGGGATAAACAACAACGACTTTTTGAGGTGAAATGTCAAAATCTTCAATCACCGATCGTCGGGCGACTTCTGAAAAACTGACGATGGTTTTTGCCGCTTCAAAGACTTTTTTATCGAGATGAAGATTGGGTGCAAATGTCCATCTCATACTTGGCTTTGTGGAGTCTCTAGAGGCTTGAGCGGCAGTCCGATCAAGACTCACCACGGTCGGCATTTTTTTCATCAGATCGAGGCACAGATAGGCAAGCGGCTGAGTGTGAAAATGAAGGGCTGAATAGTGGGTTTTTGCCATTTTTCTCACCACCACGCGCCGCGCAAAATAACTTAGGCACATTTGAGACCGAAACAGATAAAAGTCAGCATTTTGTTCCGATGTCCAGCGAGTCGGCGGAATGCGGTAATA
>JBBQYE010000110.1:0-9436 GCA_038208945.1 Leptolyngbyales cyanobacterium
CAAGAAGTTTACACTATTTAATAGTGCTAAATCTAATTTCTAAGCACTATGATTAAGTGCTGTAGGCGTTCATTCCCTTATTCAATTCTATGGCTCCTAATCTGCTTTCTCTCAACTCGGCATGGCACACGATCGACCCTGAACGATCGCTCGACCTTTTGCACAGCGATCGCAAAACGGGGTTAACCCAACAACAAGTCGATCAACGGCTACAAGAATTTGGGACAAACGAATTAGAAGAAGTGAGCGGACGCAGCTCTTGGGAGATCTTGATCGACCAGTTTAAAAACGTGATGCTGCTGCTGCTAATCGGCGTAGCGCTGGTGTCTGGCGTTTTAGACCTGCTAGATTTGGTGCAGGGAGTCG
Source organism: Leptolyngbyales cyanobacterium (assembly GCA_038208945.1). GTDB lineage: Bacteria > Cyanobacteriota > Cyanobacteriia > Leptolyngbyales > Leptolyngbyaceae > Phormidesmis_A. Next base: position 367 of record JBBQYE010000110.1, read on the forward strand.
GCAAACCGGGAGATATTCCTTTTAAGGACACGATCGCGATTTTGGCGATCGTGATTCTCAATGGCGCATTAGGCTACTTTCAAGAAAGCCGCGCTGAGAAAGCGTTAGCCGCACTTAAACAACTGTCTTCTCCCAGAGTTCGGATTCTTCGCGATGGCAAAGTGCACGAAATCGACTCGGAGCAGCTCGTTCCGGGCGATGTGATGATGGTGGAAGCGGGAGTCCAATTAGCAGCCGATGGGCGACTGATCGAAACCTCAAACCTGCAAATCCGAGAATCTGCCCTAACGGGGGAGGCTCAGGCTGTCAACAAACAAGCCGACCTGCATCTGCCAGAAGAGACTTCGCTCGGCGATCGCCTAAATCTAGTTTATCAGGGCACTGAAGTCGTTCAAGGTCGCGGCACCGTCGTCGTGACAGGCACCGGGATGCGAACCGAACTCGGCAAAATCGCCACCATGCTGCAAGCTGTCGAAACAGAACCGACTCCTCTACAGCAGCGAATGGATCAACTCAGTCAAGCACTCGTAACTGGGGCGCTGATTCTCGTGGGTGTCGTGGTGATTGGAGGGCTGATTGCGGCTAGAAGCTTTGCGCCCATTCGAGAACTGCTGCAAGTGTCGCTGAGTATGGCAGTCGCCGTCGTGCCAGAAGGGTTGCCTGCGGTGATCACCGTAACTTTGGCGATCGGCACTCAGCGGATGGTGCGTCGCAATGCCCTCATCCGCAAACTCCCGGCGGTCGAAACGCTGGGTTCTGTCACCACAATTTGTTCTGACAAAACTGGAACATTGACGCAAAACAAAATGGTGGTGCAATCGTTTCACACCGCCAGCTTTTCGCCCAGTGTAACCGGAGAAGGCTATGTACCAGAAGGCAGATTTCTGATTCAAGGGCAAGTTGCCGACCCGATCGAGTATCCAGAAGTGCGATCGCTCCTGCTTGCCTGCACGCTCTGCAACGATTCGCTTTTGCAACAAGAGAATAAACAGTGGACGATTTTAGGCGACCCCACCGAAGGCGCGCTGCTCGTCGTCGCTGCCAAAGCCGGGTTAGAGCAAGACCAGTGGAACAGTAAACTGCCTCGTGTGTCTGAGATTCCATTCACATCAGAGCGGAAGCGCATGAGCGTGATTGTTCAAGATGCCGCCAATCTGCTGCAATCCGAAACAGGCTTTTTGGCAATGCCCTACCTGATGTTTACTAAAGGGTCGCCAGAGTTAGTTTTAGAGCGATGCCAGAAGATTCAGTACGGCGATCGGATTCAAGGTCTAACTGATGAACAGCGCAGCCAAGTTTTAGAGCGCAATAATCAACTTGCTGCGAGAGGGTTACGAGTTTTAGGCTTTGCTTACAAACCGTTGGATACCGTTCCGCCTGAGGGTTCGGACTCGGCAGAAAATGATTTAATTTGGCTCGGCTTAGTCGATATGCTCGATGCGCCTCGGCTAGAAGTCCGAGATGCGGTGGCTCGCTGCCGCACCGCCGGAATCCGTCCAGTCATGATCACGGGCGATCACCAACTCACCGCCCAGGCGATCGCCGAAAACCTGGGGATCTCTAAACCCGGCGACGAAGTGCTAATCGGACGCGACCTCGAAAAAATGGACTTGCCAGAACTCGAACGACACGTCGATCGCGTCAGCATTTACGCTCGGGTTGCCCCGGAACACAAACTGCGAATCGTGCAGGCGCTCCAGCGTAAAGGTCACATTGTTGCCATGACGGGTGACGGGGTAAACGACGCTCCTGCCCTCAAGCAAGCTGATATCGGGGTCGCCATGGGCATCACCGGAACCGATGTCAGCAAAGAAGCCAGCGATATGGTCTTGTTAGACGATAACTTCGCTACGATCGTCGCTGCCACCGAAGAAGGTCGCGTGGTTTACACCAACATTCGTCGCTTTATCAAATACATTCTCGGCTCTAATATTGGCGAGGTGTTGACGATCGCCGCCTCGCCGCTGCTGTTACCGATTGGGGGCGTTCCTCTGTCTCCCCTCCAAATTTTGTGGATGAACCTTGTCACGGATGGATTGCCCGCTTTGGCGCTAGCGGTCGAGCCTGCCGAACCCAATGTGATGAATCGTCCTCCCAATCGCCCGGATGAAAACATTTTTTCTCGCGGTCTGGGCGCTTACATGATTCGCATCGGCATCGTCTTGGCAGTGTTGACGATCGTTCTCATGGTGGGGTCTTATCACTACACCACTCAAAACTTTGGGAATGGGCTAGATGCTGACCGCTGGAAAACAATGGTGTTCACAACTCTGTGCATTGCTCAAATGGGACACGCGATCGCCATTCGCTCAAATTCTAAATTGACGATCGAGCTAGACCCACGCACCAATCCTTATGTCTGGGGTTCCGTCATCATCACCACGATTCTGCAACTGCTGTTGATCTACGTCGCCCCCTTGCGAAGCTTCTTTGGCACTCACTATCTCACTTTGAACGAACTTGGAGTTTGTTTCGGGTTCAGTGCCCTAATGTTTGTGTGGATTGAGATGGAAAAGCTATTTGTGCGCTGGTTTGTCAATCGACGATAAAACGGTTTAGCTTCACTTAAAAAGCCTTGAGGGTATTGAAACAATCGATACTTTCAAGGCTTTTGAGCCACTTAATGAAACTTAATCAACATTCTCGAAGCCGTGCACAATCATCCTCTGACCTTTCATCTCAAAAAGTCTTACTGAACCTGTTTATTTCCTAATCATCGAAAATCTATCCCAGGATATACTTTACGAAATCTTAACTCCCTCTTAAGGGAGTAGACAGCACCCATTGGAGATAGATGTAGTGCAACAACAAAGTAATTACCTAGAGCTTGAAACCGACCTGAGTCGATTAACCAGTGCTTTCGCAACTCGCAGCACGACGATTGGCAAAGAGGTGATCGCCAGTCTGAGAAGTCGGCTGACTCTGCGCGACGTAGCCGGAATGGTGATCGTCAGCCTCGAACGCCTTGTCTGGCAAGATCCACTATCGTTTTGTTGGGCAGTCGAAAACACGGTTCCTGGCTATGTGAGGCGAGAAATCAGATGCATCACCTCCATCACCGTCTACAAACGTCTCATCGATCGAGGTCTAGATCCAGGGCAAGACTTCAGCATGGATGCCAAAGGGAACATTTTGTTTAGCGATCGGGTGAAAGTCACCGTTTTTAGCTAATTTAGAAAGGCTGATGCCTGTGTAGAAACCTATCCAGCTTGGGCAACTTATCCGTAGGGTGCAACGTGATTCGTCACCAGCGATTCCACGATTCTAATCAAACCCCTCACCATAGTTACCATGCTGGATTTCACCGTCGCCATCCGCACGTTCAATGGGGCAAAGCGTCTTCCCCTCGTCCTCGATCGCCTGCAAACTCAAATTCAGACCGGGGCGATCAACTGGGAAGTGCTCGTAGTGGACAACAACAGCAACGACGACACTGCACGAGTCATTCAGAGTTATCAAGCCACTTGGGTAAAGCAGTGCCCATTGCGCTATGTGTTTGAACCTCAGCAAGGAGCCGCGATCGCCCGTCGCCGCGCTATTCAAGAAGCCGAGGGTAGCCTCATCGGTTTTTTAGATGACGACAATCTGCCCTCCGAAGATTGGGTGGTTGCGGCAGTTGCTTTTGGGCAGGTCAACCCTAAAGCTGGAGCATTTGGCAGTCGGATTCGGGGCGTTTTTGAGATAGAAATCCCGAAAAACTTTGAGAAAATCTCAGCATATCTGGCGATCAAAGAAAACACTCAACAGTATTGTTACGACACTTATAAAAAAGGGTTGCCTGCTGGAGCAGGACTCGTCGTGCGGCGGCAAGCGTGGCTAGAGAGCGTTCCGACTCATCTCGTTCTTCAGGGTCCGACGGGCGATCGGCTACCGACAAAAAGTGAAGAAATCGAAGCTTTGTTCTACCTCCGCAACGCAGGCTGGGAAATTTGGCATCGTCCGACGATGCAAATTGAGCACCACATCCCTGCACAACGCTTGGAGAGGGATTATTTGCTCAACTTTTTTCACACATTAGGTCTAAGCCGCCATCGGTTGAGAATGCTCCGCTTTGTGTCCTGGCAGCGCCCTGTGATGACGATCGTGTATTTAATCAGCGACCTCTGCAAGATTACTAGCTTTTTTGCGGCTCATCATAAAATACTTAAAACCGATGTGGTTGCCGCCTGTGAAATGCAGGCTTTAATCGGTAGCTTATTCAGCCCTTTCTATCTATTTAAGAGAAATCTGCTGCTAGTCAATCAGCAGCTACATTCAACTGCAAAAACGCAGTCTTGTCTCTGATTAGTTGATCCTTCTCAAGCATTTTAGTCTTTAACTCTATTCGTAAATAATGCTAGATTTTACAGTTGCTATTTGCACCTACAACGGAGCGAATCGGATCAAGCAAGTATTAGAGCGGCTGCACTCGCAGGTCAATCTTCAAGGCATTCATTGGGATATTGTGGTCGTTGACAACAACAGCACTGATCACATTCAGCAAGTCATTGACGATTATCAAAAGAGTTGCTTTTCTGCAACGACACTGCGCTATTTGGTTGAGCCTCAGCAAGGAGTCGCTTTTGCTAGACTTCGGGCAATTCAAGAAGCGAGGGGTAATCTGATTGGCTTTCTTGACGATGACACGCTTCCAGATCAGGATTGGGTTACAAACGCCTATGAATTCGCTCAAACCCACCCTCAAGCAGGAGCCTTTGGAGGGCAGATTCATGGCGAATTTGAAACCGAACCCTTCCAAGGATTCAAGCAAATTGCTATTTTCTTAGCGATCGTCGAGCGGGGTTCAACCCCACATCTTTACACAAAAGTCCTTCCCCCCGGAGCAGGACTCGTCGTGCGACGGCAGGCGTGGCTAGAAAGTGTTCCTCAAAAACCGTTTCTGTCAGGACGTACCACCCAGTCAATGTTAACGAGCGAAGACATTGCAGCGATCGTGCACATTCAAAAAGCAGGCTGGGAAATTTGGTATAACCCAGAACAGCACCTCTATCATCAAATTCCGGCTTGGCGATTAGAGCGCACGTATCTTCTAAGCCTAGTGCGAGGAATTGGATTAGCTAAACATCACATCCGCATGATGCGTCTCAGCGCCTGGCAGCGTCCCCTGGCTTTTCCGATTTACCTCATCAATGACCTCATCAAAACAGTTTCTTATTTCATCAAACATCAGAAATCACTCAAGAAAGACCTGCCTACCGCTTGTCAAATGCAGCTATTGACCAGTAGCGTAGCCAGCCCATTTTATCTCTGGAGTCGTCATCTAAACTTAAAAAAATAAGATGAAACTATTGATTCAACACACTCATCGCAAAGATGAAATTTCTGGGGTTCTGACTTATATTCAGTCAATTCAGACAGAGCTAAATTTGAGAGGAATTGAAACTAAAGTAATTTCAACGACTGACAGTTCGTTGCGAGAATGGGTCGGCGCTATTCTTTGGTCTGACTTCATTCACATGAATTCTAATCATTTGTTTTTTGCGTGTTTATGTAAGGTTCTCATCAAAAGAGTTGTCATTAAATACCATTATTTATTCTACTCATCTATTCATTTTACTTATCAAAAAATGCCTTTATCGCAAAGGCTAAAAGCAGAGTTTATTCACTCGTTACCTAAGCCTAACTATCCTCTAAAATGGAAGTTATATACGATCGTAAAACTCGCTAAACTAGCGACTCGTTTTTTAACAGCATTGATCGTCGATCGCCACACTGCCTGTAGTCAGTTTTTAGCAGATTCCCACAGCTTCCCTTGGAGGGTAGAAACCTTATACAATCCCATTCAAGCTCAGGATCAAGGTGCTCCCAAAACAGTCGATGAATTATCTAAACCGCATTCATTTATTTATGTCGGGCGGCTCAACTCAGATAAAGGCGTTGATTTACTTCTCAAAGCAACTCAACTGCTTCAAGTTCAAAACAAAGACTTTCGCGTGTTGATTATTGGAGATGGCGGAGAAATGAAAGCGCTCCGAGACTTAGCAACAGCGCTCAACCTTTCAGACCGCGTTGAATTTTTAGGAAACTATTCTCAACCCAAAATATTGCCGATCGTCCGATCGTCGCTTGCGCTGATTGCGCCTTCTCGTTGGCAAGAACCCGCAGGCTATGTCGTGCTTGAAGCCTCTAGCGTGGCAACCTGCTCGATCGCTGCCAATGTTGGCGGTCTACCAGAAATGGCAGGGTCGCACAACTTCCTGTTTGAGCGAGAAAACGTTGAAGAATTAGCGGCAGCTATGCGGGTTTGTCTCGATCGTCCTCAAGATGCTATTGAACGGGGCGAACGAGCAAACGAATATGTTAGAGAGAAATTTTCTCCTGCTCAAACTGTTGACCAACTCATCCAAATCTATCGAGAACTTAGCCCAGATTTTAAGCTCTAAGTCATTACCTGTTGACGGCTACTGCGTCCATGACTCGCTGCATATCGAGTCAGAAGATTGCCAGCGTCGCCTTGTCTTGAGACAATACAGCGACTCGCGATATTTAAGGGGTGCCCATTGCGATAAGGTTCTGGTAATTTGCGAATCATGCTGAGCGGGAGATGGTAATGTTTTAGACAAGGTTTTCTTGAAATGAGACAATGGTTTTAGGAAACGTTATCTCCAATACTGGGAAGACTCTAATGGTACTCAAACCTGTAAGTTTCCCTAATTGCAGTGAGATGAAGGAGCCATTCGGAACTGAGCAATTTTACACGGAAGGTTGGGGCGCTCACGAAAGACCCCTCAACGCTCAAGTTCACCGAGTCGAGAAAATCAATACGCGAAAAATCGAACGTAACCATCTGACGTTACGAACTCGAATTAAGCGATTAACTCGAAAGACCATTTGCTTTTCCAAGTCGATTCAGATGCACGATATTGTGCTGGGCTTATTCATCCATCGATTTGAGTTTGGTCGCTCTGTCTGATCTTGAGACTACCTTGTCTAGAACACCACCTGAGGGGCAGTGATAACTCAGGAAACTACTGAGGAAGGATCTGTAGTTTTTCTTGAGGAAATTCGCTTATAAAATCCGGTGTTGCGGAATCGCTCTATGAAGCACAGAGTTTACCCTCACCCTTGTCCCCTCTCTTTTTGGGAGAGGGGACAAGGGTTCTGGCTCCCTTCTCCCTGGGGAGAAGGGTTGGGTAAAGTTCTCGCCCCACTTTGTAAGGAGGGCATTTCCTATCTGCATTCAGCAACACCTATAAATCCCTATATTTCGTTGAGATCGCTTTACATGAGCAGTGAAAAGTGAGTAAGGCTCTATACTTCACTTCTTCTAAACTGCATCAGCTAGCCGGAGAGAGGTTGAAAACTCCGCTATAGGTCGAAGTCAGCGGGGCTTGAAACGCAACTTTCGCCGCAATTTCACCTGTATCAATCTCTAGCACCGTTTTTTCTAAATTCCAGTTTCCTCCGAGCTTCGCGCTGCCTGTCTGATCAGTAGATGCGGCAATATCGGCTGCGGTCAGCTTACTCAACTTTTTCATAAATTCATCGCCAACCGTGCCTGCGCCCACGTTAGACCCATAAAGCAAGATGTCAGCGTCGGGGGTTAGCGCAGATGCCCAACGTCGTAGGCTAGCTCGATAAATATCGAGTGAACTGGTGGTTAGCTGAGTCACTCCAAGCTTTAAGACTCCTGCATCACCCAGTGAGATCAGGTGAATTGCAGAAATATTTTTAGCGCTCTTTAACACTTGAGTGATTTGAGCAATGCCATCTCGATCGCCCTCCAAAATCACGACGGTGACTCCTGAACGAACTTCAGCCACTAGGCTTTCATAATTGGGCAAACTGGAGTCAATAAACGCAATCTCTCCCGTAATCGATGCCGAGAGAGAAGGCGGCACAACTGGTGCAATTCCTAGATCTAGCAGTTGAGGCGTGATGGGGGCTGCGGAGAGTTTGGAAATCGGCTGAGGAAGCAATGCAGCAGGCATCCCTAACGACATCAAATCGATCGGGGCGACCTGCACTTGAACAGTCGGCAACGGATCAGTGGAACTGGTTAAAGCAGCTTTGTGCGCTAACCCTGTGAAAGGTTGAAGGGTGGAATCACTAAGAGATGAAGAGGACGTAAGCACTAGACCAGTGGAAATCGGATCTTGAATCGCTCTACTCGTAATGGGTGAGTTTAAGGTAGAGATGTTCTCAGACAGGGTTGCTGAGGTTGAAGCAGGTAGTCCAATATCAGAATTCATAAACTCCAAATTTTCCTTAAGACGTAAAACGACTGAACCCAGTTGATCGGGACAGTCATGATCACCGCTGCTTTATTGAAAGAGGCACCCCTGAAACCCAAATAACTTAAGCTGCTGTGAATTGAGGATCGACTGAGAGAGTCATCACTCACTCGATCGCATCTCCTCTAGAAATGCTGACTTCCTGAACAGTTATGATTCTTTCTACAGCTTAGAGAGTAGTCTCCCGGAGCTATTAGCACAAGAAAGCTAACTTTACAAAACTTTCACGACCAACTCACTCAAACTGCCCATTTTCTTAGCGAACCTCATACTGAGGGAGAGGATGATTCATTTTGCGGGGTTCTGAAGGGTCACGCCGTTGCGGACGCAGCGATCGAGGTCTGGAGTTTTCGTCTCGAATCGGATCTAGAGGCGGTGGCGACGATGCAGCCAAGACAAAAACGCGCCGCCCATTCACGATATTGTAGAGATCGGTTCCGACACACACTAACCCAGTTGATTGCAGGTCTAAAATGCGCTCGTCTCGCTTCTGTCGAGCTTGCGCCGCATCATCCCAGTCTGTCTCTAGAAACACTTCTTGAATAGAACTCATCGAATCCAAAAACCTCTTTTACTGCCTTGCTATTCAGCGTAGCGCTTCTTCTGAACCATGTGGGAACCATGACTTAAAGAAAGTCGTAGGCAAATCATGATGATTTGACGTGTTCCCTAATCTATTTCCTGTGCTAGGCTGTCACCAGGAATTATTTTCGGCTGTGTAATTCGTGTTCATCAGCGTCTCTCCGAATCTAACTCTCCACACTTTTTTTGGATTCTGGAGACAATTTCATGTCAATTTACGTGGGCAATCTCTCTTATGAGGTCAAGCAAGAGGA
>JBBQYE010000111.1:0-9431 GCA_038208945.1 Leptolyngbyales cyanobacterium
TTTGGCTTTCTCACCTGGAAGGTGTTGCTAATCGCAGGATTCGATCACGTCTATCGCACCTGGTGGTATTTAGCACTGCTGATTTTGTTTGGCTCTAGTTTGACGGCGTGTACATTTGTGCGACAATTGCCCGCGTTGAGATGGTTTACGCGCAACACTAGCAAGTTTTATACGCAGCCGCGACAGTTTCAAAAGTTTGCATTGAGCGCGGAGTTTGATTCTGCCTCATTAGATGAAGCGATTTCTCTATTAGAAAAGCGTCGCTATCGCGTGTTTCGCAGTGGCGAGACGATTTACGCGCGCAAAGGCATCATTGGGCGCATTGGTCCGATCGTCGTTCACGTCAGCATGATGCTGATCCTAATCGGCGGCATTATCGGGGCAATGACGGGTTTCATCGCCCAAGAAGTCGCGCCGAGTGGGTCAACCTTTTTGATTAAAAATATTGTCGATGCAGGTCCGTGGGCAGAACCTCAGTTTCCTAAAGATTGGGCAGTGAAGGTCAATCGCTTTTGGATTGATTATTTGCCAACGGGCGAAATTGATCAGTTTTATTCTGATCTCTCAGTGTTGGACAACGACGGCAAGGAAGTCGATCGCAAGACCATTCACGTCAACGAACCGCTTAAACACAACGGCGTGACTCTCTATCAGGCAGATTGGTCGATCGCGGCGGTGCAAGTCAAACTCAACAAAAGTCCAGTCCTGCAGTTTCCGATGGCAAAATTGGATGCGGTGGGCAGTCGGGTCTGGGGAACCTGGATTCCGCTTAAGTCAGACTTAAGTGATGGCGTGTCTTTGATTGCGAGAGATTTACAGGGGCTGCTGCTAATTTATGACACCGATGGCAAACTGATTTCGACCGTTCGCAAAGGAATGTCGGTGCAGGTTAAAGGCGTGACGTTGGCAATCGCAGACATCATCGGCAGCACGGGGTTGCAAATCAAAGCTGATCCTGGCATCCCGATCGTCTATCTGGGCTTTGGCTTGTTGATGATTAGCACGATGATGAGCTACGTGTCTCACGCGCAGATTTGGGCATTGCAAAAAGACGGTAAGTTCTACATTGGCGGCAACACAAACCGCGCTCAAGTGGTGTTTGAGCGTGAGTTTTTGGAGCTGTTGGATCAGAGTGGTGAGCGATCGCAGAAAGAGGACGAGGTTGGAAAAACTCAATTAGCCAAAGTTTGACCGAGTGATGATGTCCTATCGAATTGCTCTTTTTGTGAGTACGATCGCCATCATCCCGATCGGCTACATCGCGCGATTTTCTCAAGGGTTTGGGGCGGAATGGTTGCGTGACCTCTCAGGCAGTCTCGCCTACGAGATTTTTTGGATTCTGTTAGTCATGGTTTGCTTTCTCAAGGCTTCTTTGATGCGGGTAGCGATCACCGTCTTTTTTGCATCCTGCACGATCGAGTTCCTCCAACTCTGGAAGCCCCCGCTTCTACAAGCCATTCGCGCCACATTGCCGGGAAGATTAGTGTTGGGCAACACTTTCACTTGGTCAGACTTCCCTCCCTATGCAGTAGGTAGCGCTTTGGGATGGGCTTGGGTGAAAGCGTTGCGCCAATGGACGCGATGACCTACTCGCCCTTTTTGTGCGTCACTTCAACGACCGTATGCACATTGCCACGGGGCGTATAGTCGGCTTTGACGGTGATTTCTAACGGGTCACACGCCGCAACCAGATCATCCAAAATTTGATTCGCAGACTCTTCGTGAGAGATATAGCGATCGCGATAGCTATTGATATAGAGCTTGATGGCTTTTAGCTCGACTACTCGCTGATCGGGCACATAGGTGACATAGATCGTCCCAAAGTCAGGATAGCCAGAAAACGGACACTTGCAGGTGAATTCGGGTAGCGTAATGGTGATGTGATAGCGCCGTCCGGGACGAGGGTTGGGGAAGGTAATCAGTCTACCTTCTTCGATAATGCGTTCGCCATATTTAACGTCTGAATCGGGCAGCGTTTCTGAGGGGTGAGATTGAGTCATAAAAGTGGATGGAGATCGTAGGATTCAGGCAATATTGACTATTCTAAAACAGGGCGTATCGCAGTTATTAACCCGGCAACGATTGATCGGTCGTTGCAGAACTCTTTCGCCCCCTAAGTCTCCCAAAATCGAGGGACTTTGAACAGGAGAAATAGCTCGAACTCCGCCACTCTCTGAAGATACAAGGGTGAGGGCAGAGACTTTTGCAAGAGGTCTATTTTTCCCAAAAATCAATCACGTCGTATCCCACTTCAGCCATCATTCTTCTCAAGAGAGGCATACTCAACCCGATCACATTCGTGTGACAGCCCTCTATTTTTTCGACAAACAAACTGCCGCGACCTTCTAGTGCAAAACAGCCTGCACACACAAGCGGTTCGCCTGTCGCCACATAAGCTTCGATTTGACGATCGCTGACCTCTGCAAAAAAGACTCGTGTTACCTGAGCGCGCACCAGCGTTGCAGAGGGCATGAGCATCCCTTGTTCTGAGTAGGGAACGAGCAGCGCGTGACCTGTATAGAGTTCGCCTACCTGACCGCGCATCTGCTGCCATCGGGCGATCGCGTCTGACGCGTTTGCAGGTTTCCCGTAAATTTTGCCGTTCAGAGACAAAACAGAATCGCAGCCCAAAATCAGCCCTGGTGCGCGAGAAAACAGACGACCATAGCCGACTAGCTGCAAGTTGCCTCGGTTTTCCCAGAGCGATCGCATCGTCGCTAAGGCTTTTTGCTCTGCTAACACGTTGACCAACTCAGCCGGGTCGGTGAGTTGCACTTGAGATTCATCAAAATCGCTGGGATGCGCGATCGGATCAATGCCTGCCTGTTGCAGCAGCCGTTTTCGAGCCGGAGAAGCAGACGCGAGAACAAAGGGAAGGCTCATAGAATCGGATTATCCGTCAACCGAGAAAGACTTCGCCGCCGTGGTCAGCAGATCTTTCATCCTGTCCCACCGCTCTTCCGACGTAGAGGCATTAAACGTATAAAGCTTGCCCCGATAGACGATCGCGCTGGCGATGTTGTGCCGCTCCTGGTTTTCGGGCAGCTTGACCAAATATTCGAGCAAATAATAGGTCTGATCGCCAACTTCACGTTCTTCTGCATTGACTAATTCTGCGGTGCGCCCGGAGTCAGGAGGCGCGATCGCGCTTTTGCCCAACTTATAGCCCACTTCGCTCGGCGTTCCTAAATCGCTGAGGGTTTTTTGCCCCTGAGTCGGATTGATCACCACACTGACGTTTTCGGTCGGCTTAATAATGTCATGAAAAACCACATCAGGACCGTTGGCAACCTTCACCTCTGCCCAGCCATTGGGGTAGAGAAACCGATAGCCATCAGTGCTGTCTGCATAGCTTTTTAAGCCTCCCACCCCCGACACACAGCCCTGCAAACTTAGACTAAACACCACCAACACTAGCGCGACCAATCGTTTGAGCATTTCTCTAATATTCCTATCAACTCGGCTGAGAGCAGGGCAAAGTCTCTAACTTCCCTAGTGAACTCAACTGTCTATTGTCCCATTTCTTGGGATCAGTTCAGTGCTGCATAGATCTGGAGAATCAAGATTTCAGTACAGTGATTGAAGAGATCGTAGGATTTAGGACTGGGCTGATCTGCTGAAAGTCGGATAGACTGAAATGCTGCTAGCAGTGCCAAGTCGGGTGAGGAAATCACACCCTAACCGCCCTGGTAGAAAATCTGTTTCCTGAGGCACTCTACAGATAAATTGTAGGAACGTTTTAATGCCAGATTATTTCTGTTGCTACAGTGGCAAAAGAGCCGACGATGAATGCGTCTTAGGGTCACGCCTGGGCGATTCACCAAATCACCGTTAACCGACCACACCTCGCAATTGGAATAAGTGTTTCTGTGAGCGTAATGCAGTTAAATAGCCCACCCGCCCCAACTATCCCGCTGATTTTAGACGGTTTGCCCGATCCCGTCGTCCCAGAAGGCGTTTGCCCCCGACGGGCACGATTGCAGATTGACTTGCTGCTGTTGGCGATTGAAGCCCTCGACCTAGGCGGTTCAGAAGCAATCTTGTCTACAGCCGATGATTTAGACCTGCGGGGAATTATCAAAAATCGGGTGATTCTCTGGCGCTTACGCAGCACCAATCCGTTTAGGCGCTATAGTCAACGTCGCCCCCTGACGCTGATTGAGGCAAAAGCTCTGGTCGTGATCACCTGCTACTTAGCGCGCCGTTTAACCGTGCTGGTGCGGCAGTTGCTTCTGGCACAGCAGCAGCTCAACGAAAAGCAGCTATCTGCCGAGCATCATTTTCGCCTGTCAGAATATTTAGAGCGATTTCGTGCCCATTTTCGCGGTCGGATGAATGCCCGACGTGCCGGGGTGATGGTGTATAGCTCTGACGAAAAGCTCGATGAACTGGCACTTGATTTGCTGGCTCAGTTGCTGTTTTGCACGGGCACATCAGGAATGCAGCGCTTATGGATCAGTTTGTTTGACGGAGAAGTAGGATGACTATCCAACGCCAATATAGTTTGCCCAATTGCACCCTGGTTTTGGAAGGTTTAGCCGATGCGATCGCGGCTCCTCAATCTGAGATGCGACCCGTAATGGCGCTGCTGATTAACGCAGAGTGCTATCTGCCAGGGCAAGAAAAGCCTCTAGCAGGAGGACGAGAATTTTTTGAAAGCTTAGTAACCGCCGTTAGTTTATACGCCCAAGAATTTCTGAGTGGCATCCATCTGCCGCGCCACACCTACAGCGATAAGCCATCATTTGTGACGTTAGAGCGGCTCGATCGCATTCATCACCGCCTCACCGTTGAGCCAAGCGCCGACCACACGACAACCACTGCTCAAAAAGTTGATTTGAGCACTGTGCAGCTTTTTGACTTAGTGGAAGCGATTGACCAATTTGTTGCCGATACGCAAACACTGCCCTTCTGGTCACTCAATTTAGCGCCCATCTCAAAACGCTATGCGTTTGCGCGTGAGCCGTTGGCAAAGCAGGCAGTTCCAGCGGCGATCGGGCTGTCGAGTTTGGCACTGGCAGCGATCGCCTTTTTCATGATTCCTACGCCGAAGGTCAACAAGCCTACGTGTCTCACGGCTGGAGAATGTCCGACGGCAGCCTCTCCGCAAGCAACCGGAAGTCCTGCTCTCAGTCCTTCATTGCCAAATGCGCAGGCATCAGCTTCACCGAGTCCGAGTCAATTGGCTGAACCCGATTTGGCACAGCTTGAGAAAACGCTGAACACGACTCCTGCGATCACCAACCCGCAGGAACTCGATCGACTCCGGCAACGGCTTTATGACCAAGTTAATGACAAATGGAAGCCTCAAACCAACCCGGCCCAAGACTTGATCTATCGGGTTGGAGTGGGGAAAGATGGCGCGATCGTGGGCTATAAACCCGAAAGTCCGGGTGCGCTCGAAAATGTGAAACAAACGCCCCTGCTAAATTTGCTGTATGTTCCAGCCGCCGGAAGTGCGCCATCCCAAGAGCCGATCGGACAGTTTAAAGTCGCCTTCACCTCGCAAGGAAAACTAGACGTTAGCCCGTGGAAAACCGCATCGGAGTCGCCCAGCCCGTCTGCTGCGGCACCTAGTCCAGATGCTTCGGCTAGCCCGATCGCCTCCTTAAGCGGGTCTTCGACCGCTCCTGCAGAGATCACCGAGCAATCACAGCTAGAGGCGTTGCAGCCTAAACTCTATGACCAGCTTGACCAAAACTGGAAAGGCAGCCCGTCGTTTGACAAAGACCTGCTGTTTAAGGTGAGAGTCAAGGCAGATGGCACGATCGTGGGCTATGAAGCCACTAACCAATTTGCAGCCGACCACGTTCAATTTACACCACTGGCTCAATTAGCCAAACCAGCCGACCCAAACGGAACCCCTGCTGAATCTCTGGCTTCCTTTAAAGTGGTCTTTAAGCCGAGTGGCGCACTGCAGGTTAACCCGTGGTATGGGCGACGATAAAAAGGCGTAAGCGGCTAAATCCGCTAGTGTGTTTTTCCTCTCAGCACCCAAGTGCCTGAGCTTCTAAACCTATGAGGAGATCCTTGTGAATTTTCAGACGGTGATTGCGACGCTGCATCAGTTTTGGAGCGATCGAGGCTGCTTAATCGCTCAACCTTATGACACCGAGAAAGGGGCAGGAACCAAAAGCCCGCACACGTTTTTGAGGGCGATCGGACCTGAGCCGTGGTCGGTGGCGTATGTCGAGCCGTGCCGTCGTCCGGGAGACGGGCGCTATGGCGAGAACCCGAATCGCTATCAGTATTATTATCAATATCAGGTGTTGATCAAACCATCACCAGACAACATTCAGGAAATCTATCTAGATTCTTTGAGAGCGTTGGGAATTCGACCAGAGGATCATGATATCCGGTTTGTTGAAGACAACTGGGAAGATGCAGCCGTAGGCGCGTGGGGCGTGGGCTGGGAAGTCTGGCTAGACGGGATGGAGGTGACGCAATTCACTTATTTTCAGCAGTGCGGCGGAATTGATTGCCGCCCGGTGTCGATCGAGATCACGTATGGTCTAGAGCGGCTGACGATGTATCTGCAAGGCGTGGACGCGATCGCCAAAATTCAATGGAACGATTCTTTGACCTATGGCGATGTTCACCTCCAAGGCGAGATCGAGCAATCGACCTACAACTTTGAGGCATCCAACCCTGATCTGCTGTTTAACTTGTTTGGGCTTTATGAGCAGGAGGCGGGGCAATTAATTGAGCGATCGCTCGTTCTGCCCGCTCTAGATTATGTGCTGAAGTGTTCGCACACATTCAATTTGTTGGATGCGAGGGGCGTAATTTCGGTGACAGAGCGAACGCGCTACATCGGCAGAATTCGCACAATGGCGCGGCAAGTCGCCCACCTCTATCTCAAGCAGCGTGAAGAGCTTGGGTTCCCGCTATTGAAAGACGAAAAGGTCGGGGCAGTTTAATCCACAGTCCGTTAGTTATCACGACCAAACCGTAGAGACGTTTCGGTGAAACGTCTTGCGCCATCGGGTAACCGCGCAACCATTTGCCGCATTCATTGTGTGAAATAGTCAAGTCTTACCGTTTCGATTCTTGAATGCGACAGACGATCGGTGATGGCACGATCGACGAGATGTTCCACCGAAACGTCTCTACAGCGTCGGGTTCATTGATTGATTTGGCATCAGCCTTACATCGTCAAAGATTGTGAATTTGTCTCGATTAACTTCGCTAAGTCTTTCAAGAAAGCGGCTGCATGGGCACCGTAGATGATACGGTGATCGCAGGTGATGTTGACTTTCATTTGCCGCTGTACTCCCAGCATTCCATCATTCGTTGCAACGACTTGCGGGCGAGATGCCCCGATCGCTAAAATCGACCCTTGACCCGGCGGCAGAATTGCGTCAAACATCTCGACTCCAAACATCCCCAAGTTAGAGATGGTGAAGGTTCCAGAGTTATATTCTTCAGGCTGTAGCTGTCTAGACCGAGCACGATCAACCAAATCTTTCCAGTTGCGCGACAGCGAATAAAGGTCAACCTGATCAGCGTTTTGCAACACTGGAGTGATCAGCCCACCATCATCCATTGCGACCGCAACCGCAATGTTGATTGCAGCGTTATAGCGAGTCCCTTGATCGACGTAGCTCGCATAGAGCAGCGGATGTTTTTTTAACGTGAGTGCAACTGCTTTTGCCAACAGGGCAGTCATCGTCACACCTTTAGATTTAAGCTGTTTAGAGAGGCTGTCTAACTCATCGGTTGTGATAGTGTAAGCGACGTGATAGGTAGGCACCTCTAAACTGGTGAGCATATTTCGGACGACCGCATTTTGCAGCGTGGTCATCGGCATAATCTGCCCCGGCATCAAGGGAAGTGGGGCGGGTTTTGCGGAGGTTTTGGGGGTGACAACTGGAGCGATCGGAGCTACAGCGGGAGTGATCGGAGCCACAACCGCAGCTTTCCCAGAGGCAGCTTCGACATCTTCTGCCACAATTCGCCCGTGAGGACCACTGCCTTGCAGCGTGGCGAGGTCAATTTTCAAATCTTTTGCTAGCTTACGTGCGCGAGGAGACACTACAACCCGTCCGTTTTGTCGAGGGGCAGCGTCGCCATTGGTCGCACCCGCTTCTACCTGCACGGCGACGGCTTCTTGTCGAGCAGTCGTCGTTGCGGCAACGGGGGCAGACACCGCCGCAGGTTGAGCAGATTCCACGCTCTGCTGGGCAGCTTTAATTTCAGCCTCGGTTTCTGCAAGCAGCGCGATCGCCGAACCCACCGGGGCAGATTCTCCGGCTGGGGTGACAATTACCGCCAGATAGCCTTCATAAAAAGACTCGACATCCATGTCGGCTTTATCAGACTCAACCACCACGACGGTTTCGCCTTTTTCTACCTTGTCGCCCGGAGATTTGACCCAGGAAACAATTTTCCCTTCGGTCATAGTGGAACTGAGAGCAGGCATGAAAATTTCGTTAATCATTGCGGTGATATCTGGGTCAACGAGGAGTTTGGGGTTTGCCGTTGGTCGGGGTAGATGCCTAGCAGCCGATGAAATTCTGTCACCAGAACTTGCACATCAAATCTTATCGGATTCACACCCGAATCTCAACGAATATAGTTCAAAAGATTTGGGATGAAGTATTCGAGCGATCGCTGCGGTTGCAGAGATTTTTCCCCGAATGCTTCACCCAGACGAGAGGTGGATTTGCTAAACGTCGCCTCGAATTTCTTCGACAATGCCGTCTCGGAGAAGAATTTCGACTTGCATCTTCTCGATCAGATTGTCACCCGGCTCAATGCGAAAGGTGCTGTTGACCTGCCCTTGACTAACTTCTTGATTGAGTTCTAACATTTGCACTTGCTGAAGCTGTTGGAGAAGCTGATTTTTTTGCTCTAACAGTTCACTCTTGCGCTGATTAAATTGAATCTTGACCCCTTCAATTTGTTGAGAAGCTTCGGGTCCAGGTGGTTGAATCGTTTGCCGCTGCATTTCAGAAACGACCTGCTGCAATTGCATTTCTAGCTGCTGCAACTGGTTATCAATCTGATTGAGTTGTGACTGAAGTTGTTGCTGCGCTTCTTCCTTCCAACGAGGGGTCACGATCGCTTTGATGTTGACGTTTCGCTGCAATAACAAATGAGATTTTGAGTCGTCCATAAATGCTGTATTCAGAGAAGGTTAAGAGAGGTCAACTAGCTATCGGAGAACGATCTACGCATCAACCGAACATCTCGTTAATCATACCCTGGTAGCGATCCATCACGACATTGCGACGAACTTTCAGGGTTTGGGTGAGCAAATTATTCTCGATCGTAAACGGCTCTGACAGCAGACGAAAGGTGCCAATCCGATCGTCAGGACGATATCCCGGACGATCTTTCACCAATCGATTCAACTCTTGCCGAAACAAGTCTTGAATCGGTTGGCTATTGAGATCAAGCGTTGGCGAAGAGTGAGCAAACGCCGATTT
>JBBQYE010000112.1:0-9397 GCA_038208945.1 Leptolyngbyales cyanobacterium
AGACTCAATTCCTAAAGTTTCACGAAGCCAATCTGTCAGTAACCGATTCAGGAAGACCTAAATGTCTCAAAACCCCGTTCAGTCTAGGATTGTACCGAAGATTACTAAGTTCGCAGCCAAAATGATCGTGATCGCCACAAATTTTTTTCAATCTGACGTTCAAGATGCCTAAACTTTCGTGAGATTCTCGCCTTTAACCTGGCTCTAAACGGGCAAAAATCGTGCAAAATGCAGAATGGTTACCCCCAAACGTAATCTTAAATTTTTGAGTGTTGTTAACGTTAGTCAGGTAAAAGGGTGCTGTGCCGTGAGGAACGATCGTGGAATTAATTTTGGCAGGAATTATGTTTGTTGTAATCTTTTTTCTCCTAATGAAAGAGCTTTTTTGGTGAGAATAAAGAAGTGAAGCTGCGCGATTAGTATCTATCATTCAATCAACAAAATAATGAAGTTTTGGCGATTTTTATAGTCTAAAATTCCATCGGCAACTCGACACGCTTATCCTGAGAGTCAGAAGCCTCTATTCAACAAGGCTTCAAGGTCTAGAACTGACCCCCGACCCCTGATAAAGAACTGTAATCTTGCGAGGAGCTAGAGCGTGCAACCAGAAAAACCAGCTATTTTAGTCACCGGGGGAGCCGGGTATATCGGCTCTCATGCGGTGTTAGCCCTGCAACAAGCCGGGTATGAGGTCGTGATTCTTGACAACTTGGTTTATGGGCATCAAGACCTCGTAGATCAGGCGCTTCACGTCAAACTTGTAGTGGGTGACACCAACGATCGAGAGTTGCTCGATCGGCTGTTTGCCTCCCGCAAGTTTGCGGCGGTGATGCACTTTGCGGCATACGCTTATGTGGGCGAATCGGTCACTAAACCCGACAAATATTATCGCAACAATGTGGTTGGCACGTTGACTTTGCTGGAAGCGATGACGGCGGCATCGATTGACAAGTTTGTCTTCTCGTCAACCTGTGCGACTTACGGAGTTCCCAATCAGGTGCCGATCCTAGAAGATCATCCTCAAAACCCGATTAACCCTTATGGGGCGACCAAGCTGATGGTCGAGCGGATTTTGGCAGACTTTGACCAAGCCTATAACCTCAAATCCGTTTGCTTCCGCTATTTTAATGCGGCAGGTGCCGATCCCGATGGGCGATTAGGCGAAGACCATGCTCCAGAAACCCACCTGATCCCGCTCGTGTTAATGACCGCGTTAGGCAAGCAGGACTCGATTTCAATTTTAGGCACTGACTACCCAACTCCAGACGGAACGTGCATCCGCGACTATATTCACGTGACTGACTTAGCTCAGGCGCATGTGCAAGGACTAAAGTATCTCTTAAAGGGCGGAGCATCAGAAGTCTTTAATCTGGGCAATGGCAGCGGCTTTTCAGTCAAAGAGGTGATTGAGAGCGCTCGTCAGGTCACAGGAAAACCGATCGCGGCTGTTGAGCACGATCGTCGCCCTGGTGATCCTCCTGCGTTAGTAGGCAGTGGCGAGAAAGCCCGAACCGTTCTAGGTTGGAAGCCCGAATACCCCGACATTAGCCAAATTCTCGCCCACGCATGGCAGTGGCACCAAAAACGCCACGGGACGAAGTAATT
Organism: Leptolyngbyales cyanobacterium; assembly: GCA_038208945.1. Classification (GTDB taxonomy): domain Bacteria; phylum Cyanobacteriota; class Cyanobacteriia; order Leptolyngbyales; family Leptolyngbyaceae; genus Phormidesmis_A. Next base: position 1,606 of record JBBQYE010000112.1, read on the forward strand.
TCTACATAGCTACTTTATGAACAAGGGGCTTAAGCCCCTTGTTGCTTCGACCGCAATAGAGCGTCCTAATATAATTTCGTAGGGCTACACACATTAAGCGTTGACTGTGAGAGCCGTGCTCCTCTAATCACCGCCTAATTAAACCGCAATCGCAAGTGAAGTTCCGCAAAAAACCTAAAATGCGCCTACTCTGGCAAAAATCACATAAAGGGTCTTCAAAATGAGAGCCACATCATAAAGCGGTGTCCAGAGAGCCTGATAGCGCAAGTCAAGCTTAACGATATCCTCAAAGTCGGTCACGGTCGATCGCCCATTCACCTGCCACTCTCCGGTTAACCCTGGCTTGACCGTTAGGCGCTGCCAGTGATGCTCACTATAGTGAATGACTTCATCAGCAGTGGGCGGGCGCGTCCCTACCAGGCTCATTTGCCCGATCAAAACGTTCCAAAACTGTGGAAGTTCATCAAGGCTAGTGCGACGAAGAAAGCGCCCCACTCGTGTGATTCGAGGATCTTGCTGGTTTTTAAAGATCAGCCCCTGTGCCTCGTTTTCGATCTGATGTTTGAGCGCCTCGGCATTCTCAATCATCGATCGAAACTTACAGAGCCGAAATGGCTTGCCCATCAACCCATATCGTTCTTGGCTGTACAAAATCTGACCAGGGCTGTCAAGACGAATGGCGATCGCGACTGGAATGAAAATTAAGCCGACGATTCCTAGCCCGATTAGACTGCCTATAATATCGATCGCTCGTTTAGCGGAAGAGTAGGTTGATCGATGGGGAACTTTAACTGGGGTAGAAACTGTCATTATTAAATCGGCAGCCGTTGTTGATTAAGTGCGTGCTGTTGGGCGAGTTCCAGGTAGGGAACGGATAAGAAGATACTGAAAATGCTTTTGGACGTGCGGGTACAACAGAATATAGGCTTATCCTCCTAGTAGGTGACAGTGCTAGCCGCAACAATTCCTCAAATCTTTTTATTGCCTTAATGAATTAAACTTTTTGTGAAGGCTTAATGAAGAGAATAGGGTTGAAGATCAGGGAAATTGAGTCAATGGTTTGTTTGAGAAAAGGATTTGAGGAGTGGCAGAATCTCACGATCGGTTAGAGGCTGCGGTGGGGCAAATTGCAGAAACCGTGCTGGCAGCAGCAGATGCCATTGAGCAACTTGCCGATCGCTTAGATGAGTTGTCAACCCAAGTGCAGCAGCAGGGCTATGAGATTTTTGCCTTGAGCGATGCGATGCAGACATTAGCGGCAAATCAAGATGACACGCTGACCCGACTCGCTGAGTTGACCGAAACTTTGCAGCAAATGAACGCGTCTTTGAAAGCAACCGACGATCGCGCGTGAGGTTCAAGATTCTGCGACTCACGCTACAAAAGTCGTGCGCTGAAACTTGATCGATTCTGTTAAGTTACGAACAATTTGCAGACAAAGTTTTATACTTTGAACCTCACCCCCTTGTGTCTTCTCAAAACTTTGAGCGTTTGTGAGTCAAGACAGAACTTGGGAATTACCCGAACGGGTAAGTGATTTTGATCGGGGTTGTAAGGCAAACTCTATAACAGGGCATTGAGGACGGCAATTCCATGACACGCGCAGAAGACATTGCTGACAGATGGCGGCTACAGTTGCAGAATGATTTACCTAAGATCAGCCGATCGACTCACGAGAGCATTATTCAGTGGCTGATTGGGGAAGACCCAACGCGGTTTGATGACTTGCTTCCCAACCAGTTAGAAATCGCCAAACAAGCGATGGATTATCGCTATCGCATTCTTTGTCAGCGCTATTTAGAGGCTGGACCCGAACGCGCTTATAAAGGGCTGATCCAACGATTAAGCAGCTTGTTTTTGATTCGCAACAAAATTCGCACTTGGATTGCGCTGTCTCGCGATCGTCAGCGATCGGTGGTCGATGTGCTGCAAGAAGTAATTCAAGAATTGCTGCAAAACGATCACTATATGCAGCAGCAAATCGCTTGGATTGCTCAATGTACGAATGATCCCCGGCTTCGCAATGCGCTTGTGTTGACTAGCACCGAAGAATATTGTCTGCGTCCGATTCGCAATCAGCCGCTTTTGGTCTATCGATTTGTCAACTATCTGCGACGCTCACAGCGAGGCGGCATGACCCAGGTTCCGGCTGCCGATTTTATTCGATTAGTCTCGGAAGAGATCGCACCCGATGACTCTGAAGGGTCGGTTAGCTTGCTCGATGGGCAGGCGATCGCCCAATATCAAGAAGGTCAAGCGCAAGAACAACAGCAAGAACTGCGCCGCACGATCGCGCAAGAGTTTGAGTCTTATCTTTTAGAGCGAGTTGATCCGCTGGCTGCTGAGTGGCTAAAGCTTTATTTGCAGGGACGATCGCAAGAAGCGATCGCTCAAGATCTCGATATGCCGATTAAACAGGTGTATCGACTGCGAGAAAAGGTCAATTATCACGCGGTTAAAGTCTTCGCCTCTAAAAATCAGCCCGAACTCGTCACTGAATGGTTAGGGCGTTAGCAAGTCTCACGATCGAGTCGGATGGGCAATCAATTCTTTAGCCGTGTTCAGCATTGAAGAATTGCCTTTGTTGCGCTCAGATAGCCACCATTCTGCACCCCATAAATAGATTCTAGAAATCCCCGATCGGGTGGCATAGTTCCAGGTTTCAGTTAAGCGATCGGGATTCATTGAAATATAGGCATCTTCGGGGTGAGCAAATCGATAAGGTCCGTCAGGTCCCCAAGGTTCTGCCTGCATTTCTGCTACCCAAAACGGCTTTGATTTTTGGTTTGCGATCGCGGCTTGATACGCCAATCGTAAGGGTGAGAAAAATCCCATTTTGAACATCTCAACATATCCGTTGAAAACAGGACTTCTAAAAAAAAGTTTGTTGAACAATGTGATGGCAACCACATCACTATCAAAGTCTAGAGTTTCTCGAAGTTGAGAAGTCATCCAGGGAGAAAAGGCAAAGGTGACGATCGTCGGATGGTTGTGTTGATCCAACGTGCGAACTAATTTGACTTCTTCAGCTACTAATGGCGCAACTTCGCGACAGTTTTCGCCGCCCCAGATCTTGCCTAAAATCTTTGCCAACGGCTCGTTTTCGACTTGCCACGCTTCGAGTGCTAGATGGTTTTTAAAGTGCAGCACGGCGGCTGTTGTCATGGTGAATAGGGCGTGTTTGAAGTCACGATCGCTGAGCGATCGAGTCCAATCAGGCGCATAGCATTCAGGATATCGAGGAACACGATGTCCGACAACCAACAGAATCTTTGCATTCGCTTTGCTGGCTTCTTGCATCTGCCAATCAAGCGTTTCCCAGTCAAAGATTCCAGGTTTCGGCTCGATTTGATCCCAGAAGATTGGAATCCGAATCTGTTTGATGCCAATGTCGTTCACGATTTCTCGATAGGCTGATTTCCAGTTCAAACCCAGCGCTTCCGCATTGATTTTTATGAACGTTGTGCCGACTTTCACCTCATTTACAACGCCCGGATCTTTAACCGTCCATTGCAGAAAAAAGTCTTTAGAAAATAGGAGGATTAGCGTCAATAAAAACAGCCAAAATCCTCTTACAACACCTTTCTTGAACCGCCGATGTTTTAGTTTCATAATAAAAAAGCTGGGCAGTTTTGCAACTACCCAGCTTCCTAACGATTAACGACTAACTTTTAGACACCAACCGTTTTCTTGGTGACAGCAGTCAGCTCACCCTTGGCATACTTCGCAGCATAATCTTCAAGACTCACTTGCTTGATCTTGCTGGCGTTGCCTGCGGCGCTGAACTGCTGATAGCGATCGGCACACACTTTTTGCATAGACTTAATCGATGGCTTGAGGAAGAAACGAGGGTCAAACTCTTTGGGGTTTGAGAACAGCGCTTCACGCACGGCAGCAGTAATCGCCAAACGGCAGTCGGTGTCGATGTTGATTTTACGAACGCCGCTCTTGATGCCCTTCTGAATCTCTTCAACAGGCACCCCGTAAGTTTCAGGGATTGCACCGCCATTTTGGTTGATCAGCGCGATCAAATCTTCGGGAACAGAAGACGAGCCGTGCATGACCAAGTGAGTGTTGGGCAAGCGGCGGTGGATTTCTTCGATCCGGCTGATTGCCAAAACTTCGCCCGTCGGTTTGCGCGTGAATTTGTAAGCCCCGTGACTGGTGCCGATCGCGACTGCCAATGCATCAACCTGAGTGCGCTCGACAAACTCAACGGCTTCGTCGGGATCGGTGAGAAGCTGATCGTGGGAGAGGGCACCCTCAAAGCCGTGACCGTCTTCTGCTTCGCCTTTGCCCGTTTCAAGAGAGCCGAGGCAGCCGAGTTCGCCTTCGACGCTGACCCCGATCGCGTGAGCCACTTTCACAACTTCGCTGGTCGTGCTGACGTTATAATCAAAGCTGGCAGGGGTTTTGGCATCGGCTTCGAGTGAGCCATCCATCATAACGCTGCTGAAGTTGTTCTTCATTGCTGAATAGCAGGTCGAGGGCGCATTGCCGTGATCTTGGTGCATCACGATCGGGATTTCAGGATAGGTCTCGATCGCCGCCAAAATCAGGTGACGCAAAAAGTTTTCGCCCGCATAGTTGCGCGCACCCCGAGAAGCTTGCAAAATCACAGGGCTATCCGTTTCGTCGGCAGCCTTCATGATTGCCTGGATCTGCTCCATGTTGTTGACGTTGTAAGCCGGGATGCCATAACCGTGTTCAGCCGCGTGGTCAAGCAGCAGCCGCAAAGGTACAAGCGCCATAAATAATCCTCCTGAATGGTTGGGTCGGCGAGTGGATGTTAAACAAATTAATTGTTACGACAATCTTAAGGCAGTTTTACGCCCAAACATAGACGAATCTATCGATTAAATCCGCTGGATAGGTAGAAATACTATTATTTTTACTTATATGTTGGGAGGACGAACTCAAATCAATCCCAGTCTTTTGTAGGGCTAACCCGATCACTGCTTGACCCAGCCCGACTTTTATTTGCCCTACAGCGAGAGAACAAGATTGCTCAACAGTTCTCATCTTGTGTCAGAAGAGGTTTTCGATCACGTCACCGATCGATTAGTCGAAACCTTTGGCAGTGCTTTCGCGCAAATCTGGCTTTTAGAACCTGAAGCTAATCTAATTCAGGCAGGTCGATCGTTAAAACACATCCTAGCCAGTGAGCAGGGTCTCGATCGGGTCGCCGACCTGCAAGCGTTTCCCAGTTTCAGAGGCGGCGATGCGGGTGTTGACAGCTAGCCGATAGAAATGGTTAAAGCGCGAAGCGGCTGCCCAGGTTGGAAATTCTTCTTTGCGCTTCAGTCCAAATGTTTTTTGAAACTGAGGCGTTTTTACCCCAGAGATCGCGCTACGAGTCGGCACGATACAGCGCTGGCAGGGGTTGATGCCTTGAAGTTGCACCTCACCTAAACAAAACTCGATCGGGTCTTCTGTCTCAGAATAGAGACGGTCTTCCCAGAATGCAGGAACGTCAGTTAGTTCTAAATTGGTACGAAAACGGCTTCGGATATCCTCAACTGAAAGGTTGGGAAACCAGGAAGCAACCTGCTCGATCGTGGCAGTGCTAATGATCGTCGGTCCGGGTGAACTGGGATCGTCTGGGAACCCAGTAATCGTGTCTTGCTCAAGGGTGACGGGAAAGCCGAAAAAGTCACTGAACCAGGCAGCGATCGCCGGACGTGCATGATCGAGGTGAAAGCTAACCGGATGGTTGCCCTGAATCGAAAGCGTCACGATTCTAGCGTTGAGATTAAACTGCGATCGGATTTGATGAATTTTTGCGGTGCGTTTGCCATTGACCCATTTACCATCGCGATCGACGATCACAAACTCTCGATCGTGCGCCAGCGATCCACCTTGCAAAATCGTGGTGTGAGTCACTGAAACGCCATCCAACGATTTGATCGGGAATACAAAAATATGGCTCAGGCGCGGCATAGCACGATCGATTAAGGACGCTTATGATTTTTGCATGATGACTCAGTGATCGCCCACTGCGCTCTTCTAGGCAGGCGAGTTGCAGGTCATAACCCCTTCTTTAGCCGCGTTTGCTCCACCCATCGATTGAATCTTGATGGACGGCTGATAGCCCGGATAACAGCGCACTAGCACCCGGTCTGAGCTACGAGTCATATAAAGTACATAAACGGGTTTGCCTCCTAAGACGGCTGGTACGAGGGAAGGAGGGGCAGCAGCAGTCGCCACGATCGAAGGCAGGTTAAAAGCGGCTGAATCTGGAATCATAGACAGAGCAGGTTTTGCCCAGAAAAACTGCAAACCGACGATGACCAATCCGGTGACGACGGATAGCAAAATAGACAGCTTAGTGGATAGTTTAGACATCACTTAAATCTACTCCCTTCTAATAGCTCTGATTAAGGTAGACCTTATTCACAAATTATTCAAGAGTTTGACCATCGGGACTGAATCTGACGCGGGTCACTTTGGCTGAATGGTCAGCGAAATCGGCGCTTGTAGTGTCAACACACACACACTATCTGCTGCACGATCTAGATATCTTTAGGAGACGTAATACCCCTTACACCTCATCAGTAGGGAGACGATTTGAGGTTTATGCAGTTTTGGGAGTGTGGCGATCGGTTGTCTGGTTTCTTGGAGAGGGAGAGCGATCGCTTAAAGCTAGAGCCTATCTCTCTATCTGGTTGCCAAATTCTACGTTAAAGTTAAAATCAAATTGTTATAACTTCATACCATTTATGGCTAGTGCAGATATTCCTGGATGGATACCATTACTCTTTGGTGGTGGGCTGATTGGTTTAGCAACTTTTTTCGTCAAGCAAATCACGGATCAAAAGGATGCAAGTATTAGCAGCCTCAAAGATCAGGTGAGCAGTCAGGATAAACAGATAAGTAACTTAGAGAGGTTACAGAAAAAAGAAGTTCAAAATCTAAAATCAAGCTACGAATCAAGAATAAGTACTTTCCAGCGAGAGAATGAAAGACTTGAGGACGAGTTACAAGAAGTCACAAATTTTCAAAATCTCTTAGAAATTAACCTTACTGAATTAAGAAAACAGGGAATCACTGGCGAAACAAACCCTAACATCCGTGAGATTCTCAAAAGTCTGAAGTTACTGAAAAACTTTGCAACAACAGAAGCAGAGCATCGTGCTGCGGCAAAGTGGATAAGAATTAGAAAAGACTCTTGGCTGAATGAAATTGTCGATCATATTTCAGATAAATATCCTGAAGAGTTAAAAGATAAGCGAGATAAATTCACGCATGATATCTCTGAATGTCTGACGTGGTTTTACGATAGTACTTTCCATAACATCTCGCACCAGTTTTCAGATTATCTTTCAAAGCCTTCTGTTGATTCTATATTTCCCTACAGATCCAGCTTCAAGTATCTGAAGCAGAAGGATGATGTTGGGGAGCTTAATCCAGCAGAAACCGAATTCTTCTATCAGTACCTAGACATCCTCATTCGGTTTCTGCAAGATCAACCAATATCTTAACGGCGACGACCGTCACAATGCTTGATCTCCATCAGTCGATCGATAGACGCATTAAGCTTTCCTTTGTCGTCAAGGTTTGAGGAAGCTAGTTCCTTCTTAAGAGTTTCAAGCACTTCGCAAACAGGATTTTTTTGAGGCATGGACAACCACCAGATAGATTCTCTAATCCCCTTTACATGCTTAAGTAGCGACTGTCAGGACAAATTTACAGGATTAAGTACAATTATACTGTTTTGTAGAGTCGAGTTAGGCGAAACTGGTGCAGACGCGCAAAGCGTTAGAAAGCAACGACATTGAAGCTGGATTTCATG
>JBBQYE010000113.1:0-9376 GCA_038208945.1 Leptolyngbyales cyanobacterium
AACGGGCTGTCAGGCACACCAAAGATCAAAACGCTGGTTGCACCAAACGGAGCCATCAGTAACGGAGTGTGTGTTTTGATTGCCAGATATGAGGTTGCGGTAATCGCCAAAAAACTCCCAACCCAACTCCAAAAAACGTGCCGATGATGAGGTCTATCGATTGGGCAGGCTAACGGGCAGGATTGCCATCGACCCAGGACTTTGAACCAATAACTTTCCCATTTCAACCAAGCATTTTTAAGATTTATCATGAAATCGCACTTTTAGAGTTGCCTCGCTCAGGCGTTACCAAAGTTAGGATATCATGACATTTCTCAAACAAAGCCTGAATAAAGTATTGAAATATACAATTTTTATTGCATTCAGTGGGTCTCTCAGTCAGAATTGACCAAAATCTCAGCATTTAATCTCAAAGGAGAAATGGTTAAACCAATTGCGATGTGAGAGGTCAGAACAACCAGCAGGATGTGATTCTCAAAGCTTTGAAGGATTGCCAGAAGGTGCGATCAGACGATGCGTTGCCTTACGCCCCTGCCTATGTGCTGCAAAAGGTCTGGGCTTCTGGGCTAGATTACTGGACGACGAAAGCACTGCCGGAAGCGTTTGCTAAAGATTTGGGACTGAATATTTTGCTGGATGCTGAGGTGTCGAAGTTGCGGGACACGATCCGCCAAGGCTTGCAGTCGGGACAGTGGGATTTGAAGCAAGGCGATCGCGTCTTTATCAAAACCGACGACGGATTGCCTGTGCTTCCCGACACGATCGAGTTTTCCGATCGTCTGCTGCTATATCGACGCGGCATTCTAGAATCGCCTAAACCGAGGGAAGTCGAACTGAATGCCTAAGTCATGCCTAGCACCGAATCTACAAAGCCGGTTCGAGTCCGATGGCGGGTGCAAGGGGCGTTAGCGGTTAGCCTGTATCAGGATGGGACTCTGCTGAATCAGGCAGGGAGCATCTCACTCGAGTCCTGCGCGACGACGGCGTAATGACCGTCCAATTCAACCACAAAGACTCCGGTGCATGGGATTGTACTCGCCAAATCCCTCATCGATGCCGGGTTTGAAATCACCGCATCCTGGGCAGTCAGCACCGAAAACCCCCAAAACCTGCACCAGGTCTAAGTACAGGACAAAAAACTCAGAATGTGAGCAAACTGCGTCTAACGAGTATCGAGATTGAGTAGAATCTGGCGGAGATGATCCAATCCAACCCGAAATATGCTCCTAGCTTTGCGCCCTTCCCTCCTATCCAAACAGTGATTTGGCAGAACATTTCCGTCCGAACTCGCGTCGCCTATAGCATCATCAAAACCTGCACCCCGGCTTTGTAAGTCGCGTTTTTCAGCCTCACTCATGCCGCTCCCACTGCCAAAGCGGGTATTTTCGACGATCGCGCCCCTCAGATCTACGCCACTGAAATTCACGTTGATGAGAGTTGCGTTACTCAGGTTTGCGCTACTGAGATTTGCTTCACTCAAGTTGACGATCGCGTCACTCAGATCTAATCCACTGAAATTTGCGCTAATGAGAGTTGCGTTACTCAGGTTTGCACCACTGAGATTTGCTTCACTCAAGTTAATATTTGTCAGCTTAGTTTGGCTGAGGTTAACCCTACTCAGATTAGCTCGACTTAAATCAACGCTATGAAGCTGTCCAAAATACAAAATTTTTCCGTAACTCCGATCTATTTCGTAGCTGCTGTGTTGCCTTAAAACAGCTAGATACGCTTCTTGCATCTCAGCGTCATGCAGAGTAATGCTATATCGTCCTAAAACAGTCAGATCCGCTTCTCGCAGATCAGCGTCAGACAGATTCGCAAAATGAAGCTGAGTGCCATCAAGTTTAGTTTCCCTCAAATTAGCCCCACTCAGGTCAGACTCACTGAGGTTAGTTCCTCTCAGGTCAGATCGACTCAAATTCGCTCCTTGAAATGAGAGTCTACTGAGATCAAGACGACTGAGATTCGTCCCGATGAGATTAACCCTGCTAAAATCTGCCCCATCCAGTTTAGTCGTCGTCAAGATAGACGAACCGAGATCTGCCTCGCGCAGGTCAGCTCCATCCAGTTTTGCCCTAAGCAGGAAAGTGCCTATGAGTTTAGCTTTGCTGAGATTCGCTTGGTTAAGCGAGGCTCGATTGAGGTTGGCGTGACTCAAATCCGCTCCTGAGAGGTCAGATCCCATCAGATTTGCATCCATCAAAAAAACATTGTCGAGCAAAGCTCCGCTCAGATTCATGCCCTCAAGATTCGTTTTGCTCAGGTCTATTTTTGCTTTTAGAACTGTTTTGCGTCGCCACTGGTTCCAAGCCTCTACTCCCTGTTGCAATAACATCACCTGTTTCTGATTTGCCATTTTCTCCCCCAACTCCAGGACTACTTTTAACTTCATTCAGTCAAATTGCACCCACTCCGTGAGCTTTCTCTAACGTGTGTCATTGATGCATATTTACTATCGCTCCTTCAAGCGGATGGGCTTGCCAATTAGCAGTGGCATATCGAGAGTGCTCGTCAGCGGATGATTCAGCATCGCTTTAAGGGAGCCGGAATGCGGTGGAGTAAGGATGAATTCAACAATCTGCTTCACCTTCGGTTCGCTTGGGCAAATCAGCAATTTACCTCTTGGCTGTTTGATGCGAATTTATCGCCTTTGTTATACTCCTCTAAACACTATCTGCGTCTATCTCAAACAGGGTGCTTTAATCTGCGCTGACACAGCCTACGAGGGCTTTAGAATCGCACTAAAGAATCTAAAAATTGCTTTGAGCAAATCAGAGCAGAAGTAAAATAAAGGGTACCAAATAAAGAAAGCAGGTATAGACCATACAATTGCAAAGAAAAATAACATTATGTTTGTAAACCAACTATTCTCACGCTGTAGATGAAATGTTGGCTGAGAGGAACCTTTAAGCCACTGATTGAATTGGTCAACATGTTGATCAAGGTCTTGTTCGTTAGACCAGTAGTCATTCAATGCAACTTCTCCTTTGTTGGTTGCAAGAGAAAGGCTGTATGTATATCCCCCGTCCATCCCGCCACTACTTTTTACTTCCGCTCGTGCCTCTTGAGGTTGCCACTCTTCTTGCTGGTAGGACAATCCTAATAATTGCCAACTTTGATGCTGACAGAATGTTTGCTGAGATGGCAGATGGTTACAAGTGAGTGCATCTGCACTTCCTATAGACCAAATTAGAATAAAAGGAAAGAAGGCAAACATAAGTGTTCCTCCAACAAGGGAAAGCAATGACAAAGGAACCAGCGGAAGATACATTAACAGGCGGATTATCCGCTCAATTTTAGACATCATAACCCTCTCTTTTGAAACGTAGGACAAACAACTTCTTCTCATCGATAAACACTGTGTATTCCATATCTACGCAGTGTTAGAACCCGCACAAATTTGTTAGGTGTCCAGGTTAGTCGCCTCGCCAGGATTCAACTCTAGTGCTTTCAAGATCATCTCTTTGCGAGTCCGTATCATCTCTGTTTCTTCAGTATCTTGGTCACCACTGGGGTTGACTGCCAGAAGCCGATCGTAAGACGCGATCGCGTCCTCATACCGCCCTAGTCGCTCCAACACCATCCCTTTTTTAGAGATCGCATCAAATTGGCAAGGGTGAATTTCTAGAATTTGGTCATAGGTGGCGATCGCCGCTTCGTACTGCTCTAGTTGATACAACGATCTCGCTTTGTAGGAAAGCGCCTCATTGTTGTCAGGATTGGTTGCTAAAGCCTGATCGCAACTGCTGAGGAGTGCCTCATACTGCTCCAATTCCTGCATCGCGAACCATTTGTAAGAGAGCGTTAGGGTTTTACTTTTGTCATCCAGTAAGAGTTGCAGAGCTTGGTCGTAGGATACGATCGCGTCCTCATACCGCTTCAGTTGCCCCGACGCTATCCCTTTTACAATGAGGGCAATAGAGTTGTAAGGATGAAGCTCTAGAATTTGGTCACAAGTGGCGATTGCCGCTTCATATTGCTCTAACTCATGCAATGCGACCGCTCTGTGCTCAAGCGCATCTCGTGCAAACTCTTTGTCGGCGAGCGCCCTATCTGCGGCTGCTCTGTAGGAATACGGCTTATTGATGACAGGAATAGTTGCCAAAGCGTGATCGCAACTGCTGATGAGTGCCTCATACTGCTCCAATTTCTGCATCGCGAACCATTTACGAGAGAGCGTCTGGCGAGAGAACGCTAGGCTTTTGTCGCTGACACCACATACGCATTGCAGAGCTTGGTCGTAAACTGGGATCGCTTCCTCGTACCGCCCTAGTTGCTCCAACGCCGCCCCTTTGTTGGCAAGCGCAATATGGTCACGAGGATGGGTTTCTAGAAGTTGGTCATGGGTGGCGATGGCAGCTTCGTACTGCCATAATTGATACAATGCGACCGATTTATAGACAAGCGCCTGGTCGTTGTCATGCTTAGTTGCCAGCGCTTGATCGCAACTGACAATGATTGCCTTATACTGCTCTAGTTTCTCCATCACAGACCATTTCCTAGGAAGCAACCCAGTTCTTCTGTTACTACCTGGTGGGAGTTGCAGGGCTTGGTCGAAGGCTGAGATCGCTTCCTCATAGCGCTCTGAGCTAGACAATTGGCACCCTAACACAGAGAGCGCATATGCTTTTCCATCGAGTGCCTCGGAGTTGCCAGGTGCCATTTGCAATGCTGCATCGTAAGCTTCGATGGCTACTTCACACATGGTTATGGAGGGAAACGGATCACCATGGTCGGCAGTGGTAAGCGCTCTATTTGCTTGATCTAACCATTGCTGAACAGTCCATTGATTTGTCTCTGCTTGAGCAAACCACTGCCGAACAGTCCGGCTTGATTTGGAGGAATCATCTAGCCCATCTGCTCTGATCGCATCAACATCGCTCGACATGATTGATCTCCAAATGTATTAGGTTGACTGATCGAGCACTGTCCCAAATCCACCGCCTCCGGGTGTTTCGATGACGAATACATCTCCGGGACGCATCGCAACTTCTGCTTTGCTTGTGAGAGATTCGATCGTGCCATCTTGCCGCACCACCGAGTTGCACCCAGTTGCGCCTGATTCCCCACCTGCTAATCCAAACGGCGGAACAGTGCGATGCCCGGACAAAATTGCAGCCGTCATCGCTTCACGAAATCGAATCCGACGAATCGTGCCATTTCCCCCTCGTTGTTTGCCAATGCCGCCACTGTTGGGTCGAATCGAAAACTCATCGACTAGCACCGGGAATCGCCACTCTAAAACTTCTGGATCGGTCAGCCGCGAGTTCGTCATATGCGTCTGAACGGCATCGGTTCCATCGAATCGCTCACCTGCTCCAGAGCCGCCGCAAATCGTCTCGTAATACTGATACTGTTCATTCCCAAAGGTGAAATTATTCATCGTGCCTTGAGAGGCTGCCAACACACCTAATGCACCATAAAGCGCATTAGCGATCGCTTGCGAAGTTTCAACATTCCCGGCAACCACCGCAGCCGGATATTGTGGATTGAGTAGAAAGCCTTCTGGAACAATGATTTCGAGCGGTTTAAGACACCCTGCATTCAGTGGAATATCATCATCTACCAGCGTCCGAAACACATAGAGAACCACTGCTTTGCAGATCGCTAAGGGCGCATTCAAGTTGGTAGATTGCTGGGGTGATGTTCCGGTAAAATCGATGCAAGCAGACCGCGTGGCGTGATCGATCGTCACGTTGACACAAATCTGACTGCCATCGTCCATTGGGTATTGAAAACTGCCAGGCTTTAGAACATCGATTACTCGGCGTACCGATTCTTCGGCATTGGACTGGACGTGCTGCATATAGGCTTGCACTGTTTCTAATCCATAGTGTTCCATCATGTGGTGAAGTTCCCGTACGCCTTGCTCATTCGCTGCAATCTGGGCTTGGAGATCACCAAGATTCTGAACCGGATTGCGAGCGGGATAGTTCCCATTAGTCAACAGTTCTAGTAGTTCTGCTTCCTGAAAGTGTCCTTGATCCACAATCTGCACGTTATCCATCAAGATACCTTCTTGATGGATCGTTGTACTGTATGGCGGCATTGAACCCGGTGTGATGCCTCCGATATCCGCATGGTGTCCGCGGGAAGCGACATAAAACATCGGAGCAACAGAGCTAGACACAAAAAGCGGAGTGATCACGGTAATGTCTGGTAAATGTGTGCCGCCGTTGTAGGGATTGTTTGATGCAAAGGCATCTCCGGGTTTTAGCGTGTTTCCTCTCGCTCGAATCAAACTGTTCACGCTTTCGCTCATTGAGCCTAGATGAACAGGAATATGGGGAGCATTCGCGACCAATTGCCCATGTTGATCAAAGATGGCACAAGAGAAATCAAGCCGTTCTTTAATGTTGACTGAATAGCTCGTGTTTTGCAGCGTGATCCCCATTTGTTCAGCGATCGCACGCACCAAATTGTTGAAGATCTCTAGCAAAACCGGATCAGGTGTGGTGGCGATCGCTGCTGTAGTCGTTTTTTTCACTTCATCGGTTTTGTGCAAAATCAAACAGTTTTGTTCTGTGAGTTCTGCACACCATCCGAGTTCAATCACGTTTGTTCCGGTGGGTTCAAGGATTAGCGCAGCTCCAATAATGCGATCGCCGGGTCTGAGATCTTGACGACGATAAATTGGAGTCTCGTGCCAGTCGTCTTTCGTGTAAATCTGTACCGTTGCAATGGACTGAAGCGGTACAGTTCTGTCGGGCAGTGACGGTTCTGCGATCGGTGTGGCGTGGGCAATGGTTTCCACTGAAACCGCTTCGACAATCAAGCCTTTGTTGGGCATCGAAAACCCATAGCGTTGCTGGTAAATCTCTTCAAACTGAAGCCGCATCGTTTCAGACTGATCGAAGTCTACGGTTAACGCTGAGTCTGTTCCTTCATACCGCAACCGCGCTTTCAGTAGCGTTTCAATGCGATCGTCACTCATCTCTTGAGCCGCGATTTCTGCTTGACTTTCTGCACTTAGGATTGCAAGAGTTTGCTGTAATGCGGAAACGGTCTCTATGGTTAAAAGCGATTCAACTGCTTTTTCTTTCAGTGTTCGGATGTCGGCTAAACCGATACCATACGCTGATAGTACGCCAGCAAACGGATGAATAAAGATTTGGGTCATTCCTAACGCTTCCGCAATTAAGCAGGCGTGCTGTCCTCCTGCGCCACCAAAGCAACAGAGCGTGTATTCGGTGACATCGTAGCCGCGTTGAACTGAAATCTTTTTGATCGCGTTTGCCATTTTGTCGATCGCGATCTCTAGAAATCCGGCTGCAACTTGTTCATCGGTGCGACTGTCTCCAGTTTTGGCTTGGATTTCTGCTGTTAGAGTCGCGATTTTTTGTTCGACGATCGCGCGATCGAGCGGTAAGTTTCCCTCAGTCCCAAACACCTGCGGAAAGAATGCAGGCTGAATCTTGCCCAAAAGAACATTGCAATCGGTCACCGTTAATGGTCCGCCTTTGCCATAGCAAGCAGGACCTGGATGTGCTCCAGCCGATTCGGGACCGACCCGAAAGCGAGATCCATCGAACCGCAAAATTGATCCGCCGCCTGCCGCAACCGTGTGAATTGACATCATCGGCGCACACAGCCGCACACCCGCTACTTCGGTTTCAAACGTGCGCTCATACTCCCCATTGAAGTGAGACACATCGGTTGAAGTGCCCCCCATATCAAAGCCAATAATTTGGTTAAATCCCGCCATTGTGCTGGTTTTGACCGCTCCAACAATGCCGCCTGCGGGACCTGAGAGAATGCTATCTTTGCCCTGAAATCGTTGCGCTTCAACCAAACCACCATCGGATTTCATGAATTCTAGCTTTGTCCCAGATTCGTGCTGCTGCAATGCGGCTCCCACTTGATCCACATATCGCCGCAGAATCGGAGAAAGATAAGCATCAACCACAGTGGTGTCACCCCGACGAATCAGCTTCATCAATGGACTCACTTCATGAGAGACCGAAACCTGAGTGAAGCCAACCTGACGAGCAATTTCAGCAACTTGCTGTTCGTGTTGTGGGTATCGATAACTATGGAGAAACGCGATCGCGACTGCCCGAATCCCATCCTCATAAGCTTCCTGCAATCGAATCGTTAGCCGTACTACTTCATCGGGTGTGATCGCAACCAACTCTTCACCTTGTGCGGTGTAGCGTTCTTCGACCTCAATCACCCGCTCATACAATCGCTCTGGTAGAACAATGTGACGCGCAAAGATATTCGGACGGTTTTGATAGCCGATTTGTAGGGCATCCCGAAATCCTTCGGTGATCAGAAGCAAAGTCCGCTCACCTTTTCGCTCTAGTAGCGCATTGGTCGCAACCGTGGTTCCCATTTTCACCACGTCAACCGTTCCCGGCGGAATCGATTGATCGCGCGATAAACCTAGAATATCTCGAATACCTTGAATGACCGCATCTTCGTACTGTTTAGGCTGTTCTGAAAGTAGTTTGTAGATGATAATCCACTGTTGTTCGCTCAGTGAAGTAATTTGGAACCGTTCAGGCGTTTGGGCGAGTCGATCGACAATCGAGCGATCTTCTGTGATGGCGACTAAATCAGTAAACGTACCGCCTCGATCTGCGAACACTTTTAACATAGCTTGCTCGACCTGTAAAATACAAAAGCGCTTGATGACTTCTGATTCTTATTGAACCGCAGACACTGTGAAGGTTCTACTGACAACCGTAGGCACTTTTTAGATGCTTGTAAGTTGTCAAGATTTTAGTGTCGTAAATCGAAGGCTGAAGCTCAAGTCATCGATTTGAGATGGTTCCACTTCCAGGCTGCCGAGGTTTGGTCTTGAGCAACCTGTACGATTTCGGTTGGGGGAGCAACGCGATCGCCATTCTCATGGAATCTGAGTTCACCCGTAACACCATTAATCCCTTTTCCTTGAACTTTGAAGAACTGCCGCATTCTAACGATGAGATTTTCGCCCTCTGAATGTCTTTCTAACGATTTGAGCAGCATCAAGACAGCATCAAATGCCGTTGCGCTCCGCCAGGTTAAATTTTCCGCTCCCCACAATGCAGCCCCCATTTTGCAGAAGGCTTGAGCCAGTGAGTTGGAACTTTCGCATCCATTCTGCTTGCTGTGCCAATGCCAGGGAATGCAAGCAATCAACTTGTTATGGGTTAACTCCGGTTGACCGCGTTCTTGCATCCAGTGCAATACACTGTCCTGATAAAACGTTGCAGAACCCGCGATCGTACATTTTCTCAGATTGAAGCGACTAATTAAACCGATGTTGTTGAGCGAGTTTGGCTCAATTCCACCGTCGGGAACCAGAATGATCAAATCGATCTGGTCTTGAATCTTCTTTAAGTAAGATTGAAGCGGATGAATTTCTCCACCAAGCTGTTTATATTCAGAT
>JBBQYE010000114.1:0-9374 GCA_038208945.1 Leptolyngbyales cyanobacterium
ACGACTTCTAGCCAGTTTCGGGCGGCAGGGTCGCGATCGAAAATGATTTTAAAGTCAGCAATCAGCGCTTTCAGCACAGTGACACCCCTTGTGGCACGATAGACCAGCTTCTATCTTATCTCGCTTGGTTTATTCGCCCAGTGCCCTTAGGGAATGTTTGGTCAGACCGCCACCTGATTGATCGTCTACTTAGAGTGCAGACGCGCTACCATCCAAAAAGAATCTCAAGCTCAACAAAATAAGGAATTGACTCATGTTCTTTGATGAACTCTCGCCTCTCTTGAAAGAAATCACTCAACAGCCTGTTGCCTTTTTTGGTGGGCTAGTCTCTGGGCTGCTGCGCTTGAGCCTCTCTGATGATCCGGTTAAGACCTGGTTAGACCAGCAGACGGGCACGACTTCCTACTCATCTTCTAGCAGTCACAACGGAAATGGCAGTGGCCCTCAGTCGATTTCGATCGACTAGGAAATTCTCGCAACTGGCACAAAATCTCTAACTATTCCAGTTTTCCTGATCATGATCGAGACGACGATCGTTAGGAGAATTAGGTTGAGATGTATTCTAGCTACCTTAGCTTGAGTTTTGGGCTTGTGACCCTGTTGCTGCTGCTGTTTGGGGGGCTACACTGGTTGCAGATTCCGACAGGCAGCTTTGTGGATTGGGCGATCGCGGTGGCGTGTTTTGGCTGGCTGCTGGCGATCGTCACCATCCCGTGGAACATTTACTTCGATGCGAAGGAAGCTCTCGCAGAAGCCACGCTTTCTGAGGAGAAGGGCATTCCTGTTGATCACAATCAAGTTGACTACATCCGAGTCGTTGCCCAGAGATCGCAATGGGTCGTGATTGCTCTGCACATTTGTTCAGCGATCGGACTGTATGGGCTGGCGGCGGCGGGGATCACTCAAGTGGGCTACGTCAGTTCTGGGGCGGCGCTGTTGCTGACAGGGTTGCGTCCCGCAGTGCGAACCTATCGATATTTTGCGGCTCGAATCGCCATGCTGCGAGAGCAGTTTCGATATCCTCGTGAAGATGTGATTGAGTTGCGGAGCCGATTTCAGCAATTAGAAGCAACGGTGGAGCAGTTAGCTTCTCAGCTCGATTCTGACGATCCGAGTTCTTGGGTGTCGATGCAGCAGCGTCAATCGGAGGCGATTCGTCACGACTTAACTAACGTGGCGGCGAGTCAAGAAGACTTACGATCGACTAATCAAGCCGAACACACTCAGCTTTCTCGTGAGGCAAAACAAGCGATCGCTCAACTCACGACCGACGGACAGTTTCTCGATCATGTGCGTGAGATGATTCGGTTTTTCAAAACAGCTTGATCAAGGGAACATAGCGATGAAGAAGCGTTGCGTTTAGCTCATAACCCACTCTCACAAATGTACACATTCATAAACTGGAGTTAAAAATTACTCTGCCAACAAACTAGGACGTTAAGCTACTTACTGGATGGAAACCATTGTGCCAAAGACCGATCGAAGGAAGAGAACTGCGATGCCCTGGTTTGTCAAGATCGAAGAAGGAATCGTCGATAAAGCCAGTTTCGACCGCCATGTGTTTGCTCATAAAGCGTTTGTTAAAGAGCTAATCGCCAAAGGTCACGAAGCCCGAACTGGCTATTGGTCTTGTTATGGCGGCGGAATGCTCCTATTCAAAGCGACCTCAATGGACCAGGCAAAAGCGATCGTGGCTCAAGATCCCCTCGTCCAAAATGGTTGTGTCCATTACCAGCTTTATGAGTGGTGCATCGTCGTTGAGTAGATTGGAATTTTAAGTCAGAAAATTGAATTCAGAATTCAAGATTTAACACCTGCCTCTCTTCTAGTGCTATTCTAATAAATGACTCGGATCTATGCGATCGCGACACCCAAATCTTGTCAGGACCGGAAGGTAGCAGCAATACGGGATGCTCACGGTAGGCGTAGTCTCCGGGTCACTTTTTTGGGGACGGTAAACCCCCGTGTCAGTCATCTCGATTTCTTCGTATCCTGGAGGAAACTGATCACACAGGAGCGTGAAGCATATGGGTTTGGGAGATCTCGTTCAGAAAGCCGTTTATTTAGGCATCGGCGTTGCTTCTTACGCAGGCGAGAAAGCGGGTGAAAAGCTTGGCGAACTGCGAGTGCAAGTGCAAAAGCTGGCAGATGAGATGGTCGATCGAGGTGAGATGACGGCTGAAGAAGGTCGTCGCTTTGTCGATGAGATGGTGAGCCGCGCTCAACAAATGCCTACGGTTGAATCAACCGACAAAAAACCTGCCGAGCCTCGCAAAATTGAAATTCTAGATGACGACGAAGACTCAAAGTCACCCTCTACGCCTCCTAGTGGTGTTGACGCAATGCGCCAGCAAGTGATGGATCTGCAAGAAGAACTGCGGCGACTAAAGCGCGACTAATTGACCGCAGGGACGTTTGATGGAACATCCCTGCAAAAAGCCTAATCAATCTCGATTGCTGGTCGTCGAAAAATTCTCAAACCAGCCTTTGCGCTTAAAGAAGACCACTAAGATCGCCGCGATCGCAATCATCATCGCCCAGCAGAGCGGATATCCCCAATACCAATTGAGTTCAGGTAGATTAAACGGAGATTTTTCAGTGTTGAAATTCATGCCGTAAACTCCGGCGATAAAGGTGAGGGGAATGAAGATGGTAGAGACGATCGTCAAAAACTTCATCACTTCATTCATGCGGTTGCTGACGGACGATAGATAGACATCCATTAAGCTAGAGGCGAGTTCTCGGTAGGTCTCCACCATGTCTAGCACTTGAACGGCGTGGTCATAGCAATCGCGCAGATAGATTCGGACTTCATCACTAATCAAGTCACTGCCATCGCGGATTAAGGAATTAATCGCATCGCGCTGGGGCCAAATCGCTCGCCGCAGTGTCAATAAATCTCGCTTGATCTTGTGAATCTTCTCTAACGTTTGGCGCGTCGGGTTGGCGACGACTTCATCTTCTAATTCTTCGATTTCCTCCCCATAGTTTTCGAGAATGGGAAAAAAGCCGTCGATGATCGAGTCCAGGAGCGTATAGGCGAGATAGTCGGCGTTGTGTTTGCGAATCGTGCCTTTGTTGAGTCGGATTCGTTCTCGCACAGCCGCAAAACAGTCGTGTTCTGGCTCTTCTTGCACGGTTAGCAGGTAGTGCTTTCCTAAAATCAGGCTGACTTGCTCGCTGAGAAAACCTTTGCCCGATCGCCGCAACATCACCATCTGAGCAATAATCAAGAGCTGGTCTTCATACTCCTCAACTTTGGGACGTTGAGGCACGTTCACAATGTCTTCTAGCACTAGCGGATGCAGCGTAAAGACTGCTCCTAATCGCTTTAAGATATCTTCACTGCCCAAGCCTTTAACATCGACCCAAGACACCGACTCAGTGTCGAGATGGGGCGTACACTCTTCGGGCGTTTCGACTTGCAGACGAGTGGCGGTGTGCTCGTTATAGTCAATCAGCACAATGACGGGATGGGGCGCGTCTGGCTCAATGCTCAATGTCCCTGGCATACTACCGGGGACATCATAGAAGTAATCGATCGTAGAGTCGTCATCGTCAGGTGGCGCAACGAATCTTGAAGCCTGAAGCCGCTTTCCCACCATGCCAAGTTACCTCGCGTTCTGATGTCATTACTGTAATCTGCAATCCCATTGTTTGACTTACCTGATATCCTGCTAACGTAGGCTCTGAGAGATCATTCTGTTGACTGAAACGCCCTCCCCTTCTTCATCTTTAGAACTTTGGAGCCATCGCCTCCTCTCTGCGGTGCTGCTCGGTGGACAGGTCTTAGTGCATCTGCTCAAGGGCAAGATCAATCGACGCAACACGATCGACCAAATGGCAGCGGTCGGTCCTGAGTCGCTGCTGATTACTTTGATTACAGCAGGGTTTGTTGGGGCAGTGTTTACTATTCAGGTGGCACGAGAGTTTATCAATCTAGGGGCAGGCACCGCAGTCGGGGGAGTGCTGACGATTTCCCTGTCGCGAGAGTTGGCTCCGGTGCTGACTGCTGTGGTATTGGCGGGTCGAGTCGGGTCGGCGTTTGCAGCAGAAATCGGCACGATGAAAGTAACTGAGCAGATTGACGCGCTCTATATGCTGAGAACTGACCCGATCGATTATCTTGTGATCCCCCGCGTGATTGCGTGTTGTTTGATGTTGCCGATTCTCACGGTTTTGGCTCTAATCGTCGGCATTGCTGGAGGAATGTTGGTCGCAGAGTCACTCTATAACATTCCCAATACGGTGTTTCTCACCTCGGCTCGCAACTTTCTGAGCGTTTGGGATCTGTGCAGTGCGCCGATCAAAGGCTTTTTCTTTGGGGCATTGATCTCGATCATTGGCACTAGCTGGGGGTTGACCACGACCGGGGGCGCAAAGGGAGTCGGGCAATCCACGACAACCGCCGTAGTGACTTCGCTGCTGGCGATCTTTATTTCTAATTTCTTCCTTTCGTGGCTGATGTTTCAAGGCAACGGAAGCGCGGTGAGCCGAGGACTTTGATGCATTCCTTCTCGAGAACGTCTGTACTTCTCTCGGTTTTGTTTGTATTCTGTCTTCTAAGGGTGAATGCCAACCGATCGTCAAGCCCAACTAAAGAAAGAATCTTTTGACTTCTGCGAACTGTCGATTTAGAGACGATCGCTAGATTCCAGCTTGACGTTTTCATATATATGGTGTTTCATAGGGAAACGATTTTTTGAAGTACGCTACATCTACAGTCGTTCTCGAACCCTTCATCGCCTAGATAGCCTCCTATGGTTTCACAAGTAGAAACTCCGGTTTTTGACTCCGATCGTGTTCTCAATCTCAGTGTTGAGGGCTTGGTGCAAGTGTTTACGTCCTTTCACCGCAACTTTTTTACAAGCGTGATGGCGCAAGCGCTGCGAATCGCGGGGCAGGGCACCTCGGTTTTAGTGGTGCAGTTTCTCAAAGGGGGAATTGGGCAGGGGCACGATCGTCCCGTGCAACTTAGCCAAAACCTAGATTGGATTCGGTGTGATATTCCTCGGTGCATTGACACACCAGAGCTAGATGATGCCGAACTCGTGTCTCTGCTTGAGCTGTGGCAATACACTCAAGCGGTGGTGCATCAAGGCAAATACGATCTAGTCGTGCTGGATGAGTTGAGTCTGGCGATCAACTTTGGGTTGATTCCTCAGGCGGAGGTGCTGGCGTTTTTAAAGCAGCGTCCTCGTCAGGTGGATGTGATTTTGACGGGTCCTGAGATGCCCCAAGCGATTCTAGATGTAGCGGATCAAATTACTGAACTTCGTCGTAGCCACCAACCCTAGAAAACCACCATGATTAAAAACGATAACTGGATTTTGCAAATGGCGCAGAAGGGCATGATCAGTCCTTTTGAGCCGCAATTGGTCAGACGGGTCGAGGGTGCGCCTGTGATCTCCTATGGGTTGAGCAGCTTTGGCTATGACCTGCGACTGTCACCCTCGGAGTTTCGGATTTTTCGTCACATTCCCGGCACGGTGGTTGACCCTAAGCATTTCAATCCTGCCAACTTAGAACCTGCGGCACTGCATGAAGATGAGAATGGCAGCTATTTCATCTTGCCTGCTCACACCTATGGGTTGGGAGTTGCCCTAGAGCGGCTAGAAGTGCCCGAAAATGTGACGGTGATTTGTATTGGCAAATCGACCTATGCGCGAATTGGGCTGATTGCAAACCTGACCCCGGCTGAGGCGGGATGGCGGGGACATTTGACGCTGGAATTTTCTAATTCTTCGAGTGCTGACTGTCGCATCTATGCAAACGAGGGGATTGTGCAGTTGCTCTTTTTAGAGGGGGCACCCTGCTCGGTGAGTTATGAAACTCGACGCGGAAAGTATCAGGATCAGTCGGAGCGGGTAACGTTGGCACGAGTGTAGAATGCGTTTCGGCTCTGCTCAACGCCTGAAGCCAGAACCTCTAGCGGGGTGAGCGGAGCTGAAACCCGTCTTACAGTTAATTCCGTATACCTACTTAATTAATGACCCCTTAGTGCATAGTCGCTTTAAGCATGTGATAGACCACCAATAACTGCGTCAGCGCTAATGGGTAGCTTTGAATAATTTCTCCCGTCGTTCCGGCGACTCTGCCGATCTCTGGATTGGTCTCTCGATCGCAGACGTTTAATAAGTGCGGAGCCTCACTACAGATAAACTTTTCTAACTCGTGCACTTGGTCACTCGTAGCGTGTCCGTCAATTTCCAGTACATCGACGGGCTTGCCCATGTCTCGATCGAGTCCTAATCGAATCGCAGGGTTGGCATTTCCATCAGAAGACGTGATGACCTGACTGAGATCAGGGTGAGGCACCGTCGGACGCAACACGAGGCGCACATTCAGATGTCCGTTCAATTCTTGCAACTGATCAGAAGGCGGATAAAAGCTGACCACCATATCAGCCCACGATCGCTGAGGTCGAATATATTGATCTGAGTCCGATTCGCGCTTTTGCAGCTCTGCGAGAACCTGCTCTGCGGTATAGCCTCGTTTCTGCGTATCGCGTTTCACCTTCCACTGAGTTCGCAATATCTCAGGAGGTGCCAGATAGACCTTAACGTCATAGCAATCGCGCACTCCACGAGTCGAATAGCCCAACAGCCCTTCAACGATTAAAAACTTACTCGGCTTAATGTATTGAGGTGCCCCAAAAGTGCCTGTTTTGTGACTATAGACAGGTTTGAGAATCGGCTGCCCATCTCTCAGCAGAGACAAATGCTGCTGCATGATATCGAGATGGTTGCAGTCGGGATGCAGGGCAGTGATGCCTAAATTAGCGCGCTCGGTGCGATCGTAGCGGTGATAGTCATCGGTGCAGATCGTCGTGACGTTTTCTTCTCCCAAAACCTGGGCAATTCCTTTTGTTAGCGTGGTTTTGCCTGCTGCGCTATCGCCAACAATGCCAAGGATGATGGGGCGTTGCGTCATGAAGTCCTCCTGTACAGATGTCTAAAAATGACTCAGCGACAACTTACTTTAGGTCTAATTTTAGGGAGGAATGCGAAGTGAGGCAATGTCAATTAGATCAAGAATCATTGCGAAGCGAGGTGATCGGCGTTTTACATTGCTCACACTCTATGGTAATCCCTAAAAAAATCGCGATCTTCTCAGCCTGAGCATCCGCTATTCTAGTGTCTTGGCGATTCTCTCCTATCAGGACTTACACCCTACGCATCTCGGCTTAGAATTGCCTCCCGCTATGAACTCAGTCGCTCACGAGTTACTCTCTCCCCTATGAAAATTTTCTTTTATCACACGCCTGAGCTAACGCCTGTTCAAAATGTTGCAGACTGCGCGATCGCGATTGATGTGCTGAGGGCAACGAGCACGATCGTCACGGCGCTATCGGTCGGTGCAGAAGCGGTTCAGGTATTTAGTGATCTCGATAAACTGATGCAGGAGAGTGAAGCGTGGGCACCCGAAAAGCGGCTTAGAGCCGGAGAGCGAGGCGGCGCGAAAGTTGCAGGATGTGATTTGGGCAACTCGCCTTTAGATTGCACGTCAGAATTGATGCACGATCGTCGCTTGTTTATGACCACGACCAACGGCACTCGTGCGTTAGAAATCATTCAGGCATCGCCAAGTGTATTAGCGGCAGCACTGATTAATCGCCGTGCCGTGGTGGATTATGTAGTGAGCCATCGCCTCGAAACGATTTGGATTGTTGGCGCAGGGTGGGAAGGATCGTTTGCGCTTGAAGATACGGTCTGTGCGGGCGCGATTGCTCACAGCATCATTGAAGACTTAAACTGCACTTTAGAAGACATTGCCGGAAATGATGAACTGACGGGAGCCGTCGCTCTCTACGACCAATGGAAGGATGATCTGCTAGGACTCCTTCATCACGCGAGTCACGGCAAACGGTTGCTGCGTCTCGATTGCCAGGGCGATCTCAAATATTGCGCTCAGACCGATGTGCTAGATGTGTTGCCGATTCAGCGAGAAATTGGCGTGTTGGTCAAGAACGGCTAGGGTTCATCTGTTCGAGGAGACAGGCTGCAATGCGTTGAGCGGCTCCGGGATCTCCCATGCGACGACGACCATTTTCGGCGATCGTCTGGAGTCGATCGGGGTCATTCAACAATGACTCCATTGCTCTAGCGATTTGAGTCGGTTGCTCAACGAGGGTTACAGAAGCCCCTAATAAGCGAGTTTGAGCTTCTGCAAAGGCTGGCGTGAATTGCGGACCGCTTCCTGGAATGATGATGGCAGGTTTGCCAAGTCCGATAAATTGTTCGGTGGCGGTGCCTGCCATTGCGATCGCGACCTGCGATCGATGCAAGCACTCTGCAAATCTAGGCGATAACTCTAGCGTTGCTTGTTTTTTGCCAAATCCAATCGTATATATCTTCTCTCCAGTCTTCTGCCAGCGATAAGAGAGGAGTAGCTGATGCAATCTTTCTGAATCTAATCCGGTTGCAATCGCTGATAAGAATCGTAATGGTTTTTCTAGTTGTTCTCGTAATCGATCGAGCGATTGCAAAATGACTTCCCAGTTGTGATAGGCTTCGGGCGGACGAGAACCGGGAATGAGCGCGATCGTCAGCGAGGATTGATTGATCTCGCCTTCAGGATTCCACTCAAGCCCATCCATCATGGGGTTGCCCAGATCAAAGGCTGGAACGTCGAAGCGTTTGAGAATATCGGCGGTGATGCGATCGCGAGGAAAGACTGCTTTACATTGAGGGCGACGCATCAGCCAGCGTTCCCACGGCTGAAAGATGCAGTTTGTCGAACGTTCTAAGCGATCGTCCCACCATGATTTGCGCGGTAGCCAACCCGTCTCATCGCGCAGGTAATATTCTGATTTTGCGGTCGCGACGAAGGCAAAAGGTGCGCCACTCAGCCACGCAAACAGCAGCGGCACAATGTCTCCGACTGCAAGAATAAACCCATCCCCGTCTCTCGCCCACGTCTGGACTGCTTTAATTTGCGCCAATGTTAACTGCACCAGTCCACCTTGAATGTCTCGTGCTAGTTGCCGACTATCCATGTAGATAAAGCCACCGGAGGGCATGGCTTTGACCGCCCCAATCACCGGGATGTCGAGTTTTGTGTAGGCGTGTCCTTCTCCGACGATCGGGAGTACTTCAATCTGCGAAAAGCCTTCTTGCTGGAGAGCGTGCAGAACGCGAACGGCGATCGTGTCTTCTCCATGACCGTTGCTAAGGCAGAGTAATCGCATAAAGTCTGAGAATGGGGGACTTAGCTAGGATAAACGGTTTAGCAAACGGAGTTGCGATCGAGCATTCTTCTAGAATAGGATTGGCGTTCAGCGATCGGACTTTCATCGTGCAGCAAACAATCAAAATCTCAGACCACTTAGCGGGACAGATTGAGCAATATTTGCAGCAACATCCAGAGGTGAC
>JBBQYE010000115.1:0-9340 GCA_038208945.1 Leptolyngbyales cyanobacterium
AGGATCAAACTCTCCATGTTGTTAAACATAGGGCTTGTTACAGCTCACTATCGAAATAAGTAAAACTTACCTCTCGTTATCCCTGAATCCTCGAAAGAACTCAGAAATTAATTCACTTTGACGAGGTTTAAGTGCTATTATTACTTCCAAACTATGCAATTGTCTTGGTTCTGGGCGGGGAAAGTTCGCTTCGCTTTCGCTCGCCTCCCCTTCACCGCTTAATGAATATAACAGTACAAGAAGAAAGGTGTCAAGCAAAAAGTTGGATTTTCAGAGCGAATTCCTGAAACCTTTGTGGCGAGTAACTCTGAAAGGTACAAGCACTATTCCACCTTGCCTTCTTGCACTTGCCGCAATGCTCGCTTTATTCGATCAGTTCTTGCCGTAAAAAACATATGGATACTACCAACGAGGTGAAGCGAAACGAGCCGAGTTTTTAGCTCAGTCGGGAGATCCAAAAGAGATGCACTTGGTTCATGCCTATGATTTAGGCATAGACGAACGGGATAATTGCAGCTACGGTTACACTCTTGTATGAGCGCCTCTATTACCTCAAATCGGGTTGCGGACAAGGGCGTGTCAACACAATTGAGGATGATTGTGATGGGGCGATCTCATTGCTCAACTGATTGAAGCCGCAGGGTGCCAGTTAATCTACCTATCACACTACTCAAAGACCTCAATCAGATTGAGAAATGTTAGGCGTTTGAAAAGCCGGACTCGCAAAGGGGTATCCACAGTGGCAATTTTACGGGATGCGATGGAAGACGTTCTTATGCAGGCAGCGTCCTAACTAGACTGAATACAGCCACACCTAATTGAGCCACTCGATCTGCTGAGCTAAGGGGGGCAGTTGGGCATGTCGCTGTCCGATCTCATGGGCGTGAGCGCAAACCAGCCCAATCGGAGTGCTTAACATATCCGCCAGCGTTCCTTTCCGTTGTAATGTCCGAACTGTGGCGATCGGAAGTTCTTTTAGCAACCAGCGCGACAAACGATAACCATATTGCTGGAGGCTGAGATTACGCGTCAAATCCACTCCATGCAGTTCGTGAAGATAGCGGTTTGATCGTCCATATCTCTGCCATTGGCTGCGAAGCTCTGCCCACGTAGCGCGATGACGGTGACGCACGATCGCTTGCTCTGCACACCGCATCTGCCAGGATGTCTCGCGCAAAATTCGCCAACAGAGATCTGCGTCGCCGCCCGTCGTCAAATAAGGACGAAACAATCCTACCTGCTGAAACACTTGATATCGCACTGCTAAATTTGCGGTCTGCCCATAAGCGCAAAATGGATGCGCCAGCGTGTGTTTCTGCGAAAGCGTTTGCTGACGATCAGCATAGTGCTCTAACAAGGTGTCACCAGGAAGCGCTCTGATTTCTCCCGCCACCAACCCCACGACAGACTCTTCAAATGGCGCAATCAAGTCTTCTAACCAGTTCGGCTTTGGGCGACAATCGGCATCGGTAAACGCCAAGATTTCCCCCGTCGCGACTCGAATTCCTAAGTTACGAGCCGCATATGAGCTTTGAATGTGAGGCTCACTTAACGCATGAACGGTAAAGCCTGCTTGACTCGCGGACTGGAGGATCTCAGATGTATGATCATCACTCCCGTTATCAATCAAACAATATTCGACCCGATCTCTCGGATACGTCTGCATTCTCAAACAGCCGAGCAAATCAAGTAAGTCTGCCTCACCGTTATAGATGGGCACAATCACCGAAATTTTTGGCAAGCGTTGTTTTTCAGCGTGATCCGATCGCATATCTGAGTCAGTTAAAATAATAAACACAACGATTAGTGTGCCTAAGATCTTAGCTTGAATAAATCGTCAATCCCTCTACTCTGTCTTTTCAAATTTGCAAATTTAGGATAGGAATAATTACAGAAGTCGTTTTAATAACGCGGCTTCTTGAGTTTCTGATCACTTTGTTTACTCAGGAAAGCTTGTGGCGGACAACACAGACAAGAGCAAAGAGGGTTTTCTATACCCGATCGGACGTTACCGGGGTGAATTTACGCCAGAGCATCTAGCCTTTAACGCTAACCTGCAAGAGTTTGCTCAACGTGTGTCGCTGCTTTGTGGGCTAGAAACCGGGGGCAAAATTCCGCCAGGAGAGGCATATAAAGAAATTAAGAACCTCTGGCAGCAGCTTAGAGAATCTAAAAAGAGTCTGCTTGATCAAGCTAAAGTTGATCCTCCAAATGTACCAGAAGAATGAATCTACCTAGATAAATACTTCTCGACGATCTGCACAATTCGATCGGACGCAAAACCATCTCCAAATGGACTGGCTGCATTTGACATGGCTTGGTAAGCGGCTGGATTGCTCAACAGGTTTGAAGTTTCTTTGAAAATGCTGTCAGGTTTAGTGCCAATCAGTTTGGCGGTTCCAGCGGTGACTGCTTCGGGACGCTCGGTAGTTTCTCGCAGCACAAGAACGGGTTTTCCCAGGCTCGGCGCTTCTTCTTGAATGCCCCCTGAGTCAGTCAATAGCAGATAACAGCGCTGCATCGCCCCGACTAACTCGGTATAGTCGAGCGGCTCGGTGAGGAAGACTCGCGGATGACTGCCCAAGACAGCAGTCAATGGGTCACGAACGGTAGGATTGCGGTGCAACGGCAGCACTAGGGCAACGTCATCGAATTTGTTCAGCACGTCTAAAAAGCCTTGGGCAATATCGTTAAGCACTTCGCCCCAATTTTCTCGTCGATGCACTGTAGCTAAGATTGTGCGATGTCGGCTCCAATCTAACCCCGGAATTTCACAGGTGGGCTGACGTTCTGCCACTTTAAGTAGGGCATCAATGACCGTGTTGCCCGTTTGATGCACTTCACCGAGGACGCTCGATCGCCGCAAGTGCTCAACCGACACTGAAGTCGGCGCAAAATGAAGCTGAGTCACTTGAGAGATCAGCCGCCGATTGGCTTCTTCAGGATAGGGATTCAACAAATCTTCGGTGCGCAACCCTGCTTCGACGTGCCCGACTGGAATTTTTTGATAAAAAGCCGCGATCGCTGCCGCTAGTGCAGTGGTTGTATCCCCTTGTACCAGGACCATCTTGGGCTGAATTTTTTGAAACAACTCTTCCAATCCCCGCATTGCCCAGCAGGTGATATCGGTCAACGTCTGTTTCGGCTGCATGATCGCCAGATCATGATTAGGCGTGAGGTCAAATAGCTGCATCACCTGATCAACCATTTCGCGATGTTGACCCGTCAAAACAATTTGAGTGTCAAACATCAAAGACCGCTGAAATGCCTGAATGACCGGAGCCATCTTAATCGCTTCGGGGCGAGTGCCGACAATGATGCAAATGGGAATAGGATTCAGCATGAGGTTTTTTCGGGTCGCACAACAGAAAGGCGAGGGTGAGCGTTTTAGTTTAGTCATCCTCTAACTTCTGAACCATAGAGCTAGAAGCTGGGCTAATCAAGCTTTTTGGAACTTGTCTTAACTGTTCGGGTCGGTTGCCTTTCTAATCCTAATGGCGATCGAGAGTTCTGTTTGACGATCGAGCCAAGAAACCTAGTTTATCTCAGCCGTTTGATCAATAAAAAACCAGCCTAAGCTGGTTGGGTAGGACTATTTCACCGATGACTGATCAGGTTTAAAAAGTGCGGTTATTAATCGCAACCATCTTGCTCTTCTAATCGACTAAATGTTGGGTTTAAGAATTGATCTCACAGGTCAGTGGACAAGCCGCATAAACAGAAGTATTGAGAGGATCAGCTTGACCATTAAGCCAGCGTAACCACTCAACTTCTTGGGGGTGAATGCCGTTGGTAGTCATGAATGCAGCAGCCATCATAATGCCGATCGCGTGAATTCCGATTAGCCCAACTGCAATCAATAAAACGGCACTAAATGGCATGATAGCGTGTAGGGTAACTGCTATTAAAGCGCCAACCGAAACGACTAAGACAAGCGCCGGAAAACCAACCACAATCATGCAAACCGTTAGGGTAAAAGTCCAGATCAAAAAGCTTCTGAGAGCGACTAAGAAATAGAGGTTTTTGAAAGACTGACTTTGAACCAGTGCCATGATTTTCTCTCCTAGAGCTAAGGGTTTATTGATAGTTTTGAAAAATCTTTGTAGCGATCCCCGCGAATCGCTGATGTGAGTTTCAGTATAGGGAAAGCAATCTGAGGAGTGGATAGATGTTTATTAAAGTTTACAGATTTAGTCTTAACTTTCTAATCTTAAGGAATTCTATAGAGATGATTCGATCGCTGCCCTCACCTTTCAGTCAAAAAGCTTAGAGTCTTTGCGCTGAGGACGCTTCAGCCTATTTCTAGCGATAGAAATTCAGGGCTTAATGATTGAAATATCGCTAAACTACCTTCATTTTTCTACTGGAACTTAACAAAACTTAAACCATTCACCACTACTTCTCAGAATTCAAACCCAAGGCAGACAGAGGAGTTTGACAATCAGAAGACCAAAATCAGAGATGCGATCGGTTAAGTTATCTTTCGAGTAATTCAAGTTAATTTGAGAGCGTTGAAGACGAGGTTTTAAGACTCTAATCGCTTTAGCGTTTGATACTTCAAATCAAAAATTCCTCTACCTAGAGGTACATTTCAATCTAGAAAGCCAACATTCAGCTCTAAAGATGGCTCAAATATCTTCAATAGTTGTAGGGATTCTTCGGTTCTGGAATTGACTTCAAAGATTTTGCTTGAAGCGTTAATTGACGCTTGTTATCCAACGTTTCTGTCAACATCTGTCCTTCAACTTCTAGCCAACTGTCGGGTGAATAAGACTTACGATCGCCCGTCGTCAACTTCACAGGCAAACTCACGGGGTAAGCATCTGCCGCGCAGCACGTAATCACAAATCGAGTCAGCAGCAAGTATTGCTCTGACAAATTAGGTGGATAGACAACAAATCCTTGAACTTTTGCCTTTTGCCCAGTGTAAGCATCCGGTTCGGGGTAAACCTGAAGCGTCCGAATCCAGTCGATGAGGGTTTTATCTTCAGTGCGGGTCGAAGCTCGAAAAGACTGGGGTTTTACCCGCGTTAACGTAATCGCATCCGTTACGCCTCGATCGAGCGCGGTCTGACTTGCAAACGCACGCGGCGTAATCAACAATCCGGCGATCGCGACTGCCAACATCAGCAAACTTCCCAGCCCTGGCGGAAACAAAGTCATGTGCTGCATGGGTGCAGAGGGTTGACGACTTCGACTCGATCGCAGCAAAAACAGCCCTTTTAATCCGCTCACAAATAATAGAAAGATCCCTGCCGCTACGGTCAACCCAATATAGTTGGGATGGATCAGCAAAAAGAGCTTCTCAGATAGCCAATAATAGAGCAGCAAAACACCCCAAGCGGCGATCGCCACCACATCTAACCAAGGCAGAAATGAGCGGATAGAGGTACGAGCCATGAATGGTTAACTAATATACAAATTGATGAATAGCGTCAAGACAAACGTTAACTGAGCCGCTAAAGCAAACAGGTAGAAGATCGCTCTCGGCTTAAAGATCGACAGCATCAGCACCACACCTTTCAAGTCAATCATCGGACCAAACACCAAAAAGGCGACGAGAGAACCACTCGTAAACGTCGAAGCAAATGAGAGCGCAAAAAACGAATCCACCGTCGAGCAAATCGAGACCACTCCCGCCAACAGTATCATCGCCAAAATCGACGTGATCGGACTTTGACCCAAACTGAGAATCAAATCACGAGGCACAAAGACTTGCACAAGAGCCGCAATCGCGCTTCCTAAAATCAACACGGCTCCCAGCTCGCGCATCTCCTGCACCGTGTTCTCAAGCAGCAGTCTCAGGCGAAAGCTCATGGGCTTCGACACCGTTGCCATCATCGCTGCCTGTAGCTCAGACGGGTCGGTAATCAATGGTTTAGCCGATTGCCCTAGAAAATAAGTGCCCGATTGCAGCAGAGACGGAGTTGAGTCAGACGATTGACTTCGCATCGTAATCGCTGAGGCGACTCCAGGCTGAAGCAACGGACGCAGATCGGTTTGAACACTAAAAATAAACCCGATGATGGTCGCGATCGCCAGTGAAAAACCTACCCGCAAAAACACAATTTCTGGCTGATCTCGAAAGGCTGTCCAAGTTGCCCAAAACACGATCGGGTTAATAGTCGGCGCGGCAAGGAGAAACCCGATCGCCACCGAAACCGGGGCACCCTGCATCAGCAGCCGCCGCGCCACGGGCACATTACCACACTCGCATACGGGAAACAGAAACCCGATGCAGCTTCCAGCGAATGCTCCTAGCAGAGGGTTTTTAGGCAAAATCGCCAGCAGTCGCCGCTCATCGACAAAAAATTGCAGCAGACCAGAAAACAAAACTCCCAATAGTAAAAAGGGAATTGCTTCCACCAACAAACTTAAGAAGAGGGTGAACGCACTGTTTAGTTGAGTCATTCAGCTACGAGCTTCAGGGTGAGGAGTCTGATTCCAAGCCGCTACTGCGAGGAATATCTAGCGGATCTTAGCAGCAATATCATCAGAGATCGAATTAAGCAGAAGATTAGACCTCCCACACGAAACTTCGCCCTCACCTTAGCCCTCTCCCCAAGGAGAGGGAACAAGAGGTTCTAGCTCCCTTCTCCCTGGGAAGAAGGATTGGCGAGGGCTTCGCCCCACTTCGTGAGGAGGGCTGTCCAGATTCACGCAGGAGGTCTATTGTTGGTAGGATTGACAGCCTAACCGATTCTTGATGTTTATCTATTGAGGATGCATCGCTCTGCTATCTCTCTCCTTCGATCGATGACAGTTGACTTATTTCCCAGAAATGTGAGAAAAGCAGCAACCTAGTGCGAGTTTTTGATTAAAGATTTGTAAACTTATAGCAGGCATTTATCTATGCCACATTTTTTGAGGAGTCTCTATGAAGCAACTGATGGCGATTGAGCGCTTCTGCCTAACTGGTCATACAGTGGCATTGGCATTTGGGCTGGCAGGATTACTGTTAGTGTTGCCCAACCCCGATTTTATTTTGGCACTGCCGTCGTTTGGTCAGTCAGCGTTTGGTTTGAGTATGTCAGGCGGAGGGGTCGTTTACATTCTGCTGGGTGCGATCACGATGGCAGTCTACGCTTATCGAGTTCTCGGCTTGCAGCGAGCGCTGACGTTTATGATTCCGGCGATCGTGCTCTCGCTCGGCAGCGAATTGTTAGGCACGAGTACGGGGTTTCCGTTTGGCGAATATGGCTATCTGAGCGGGTTAGGCTACAAAATCGCGGGGTTAGTGCCCTTCACCATTCCTCTCTCGTGGTTCTATTTGGGGCTAGCTTGCTATGTGCTGGCACGAGCCGGGTTAGAAAGCATCAGGCTTCCGGTTTGGGCGCGGCTGGTAGGTGCGATCGCCGTTGGCTCTCTCATGCTCACCGCTTGGGATTTTGTCCTTGACCCTGCAATGAGTCAAACCCCCTATCCGTTTTGGGAGTTTAAGCAGCTCGGTGCCTTTTTTGGAATGCCCTACCGCAACTTATCGGGCTGGTTTGGGACAGGAGCCGTATTCATGACTGTGGCATCCCTATTTTGGGGAAAAGCGCCGTTAGATCTCAGCCGTGCCCAACTCACCGTTCCTCTCGCAGTCTATCTGATTAATTTCGCGTTTGGAGCCGTGATCACCGTCGCTCAACTGGATGCACGATTCTGGATTCCCACCGCATTGAGTGCTTTTTTAGGAGTCGTTCCAGCGATCGCCCTTTGGTGGATTGCAAAACCCAACGCAACGATGGCTCAGTTAGAAACCGTCTTGCAGGTCAGAGAATTGGGAGAATCTCCGATCGTTCCGGTTGGCGTTTCTGAAAAATAACGATCGGTATCATTGATAAAGGTTTAGAGGATTGACGAGTTTGCTGCAACTAGGAATGAATTTGGGGTTGGTCAGCACTCAGAACGTGTTTCGCCAAGACATCGGTTTTTTAGTCTTGCTGCTGATTCAAGTGCCAGCCGTGGCAATTTTGCTGTCAAGGTTGCTCAAGGGACCGACTCGTCATCCTCCTCTCGACCCTCGATCGGCGGCTCCTGATTCGTTTGGAGTCGTTAGTGTTGTCGTCCCGACTTTGAATGAAGCCGATCGCATTAAACCTTGTTTAGAGGGGCTGAGTCGCCAAGGTTATGAGGTCCGAGAGATCATTGTGGTGGATAGCCACTCGCAAGATGGCACTCCTGACTTGGTGAAAGAGGCTCAAAAAGCCGATCCTCGATTTCAGCTGATCAATGACGATCCGCTTCCGTCAGGATGGGTCGGTCGCCCTTGGGCATTGCATTCTGGCTTTTTGTCAAGCTCCGATCGCAGCGAGTGGATCTTAGGGATTGATGCCGACACTCAACCCCACCCTGGTTTGGTCGCGAGTCTGATCGAGACGGCTTGTTCTGAAAACTATGATCTGATTTCGCTGTCTCCACAGTTTATTCTCAAGTATCCCGGCGAGCTTTGGCTTCAGCCTGCTTTGCTGATGACTCTGGTTTATCGATTTGGGGCGGTTGGAGAGAAAGATAACCCTCCAGAGCGAGTCATGGCAAATGGTCAATGTTTCTTTTGCCGCCGATCGCTCCTTGTTCAATTAGATGGCTACACCAGTGCTCGCGGCTCGTTTTGTGATGATGTCACTCTGGCCCGATTTGCTGCCGCCAACGGTGCCAAAGTCGGCTTTATGGACGGGGCAAAAATCCTTAGAGTGCGAATGTATGAAGGCATGGCAGAAACCTGGAAAGAATGGGGGCGATCGCTCGACCTTAAAGATGCCGCTTCTAAAGGTCAAATCTGGGGCGATTTGTGGTTTTTGCTCTCAGCCCAGGGGTTGCCGTTGCCAATGTTGCTGCTGTCAGCCCTGCTTGTCGGGAGCGGCAACATGACGCTTCCGGCGCTGATCGCGTTGGGGTTAAATGGCTTTTTGGTCGCGATTCGGATCGCATTGAATTGGGCGATCGCGGCATCTTACGATCGCTCTCAAGCCAAATCTGCCTGGATGTTTTGGTTGTCTCCGATCGCGGACCCGATCGCCGTTCTGCGGATCTTTCTCTCTTCGACTCAACAGCCGACTCAGTGGCGCGGACGAACCTATGGAGAATAATTTCTGTCTAAATTGTTTCAGATTGTTTCAACCCGTTTGTCTTTAGGAGAGAAGCGTTTCCACTCATAGTAGAGTGAGTGTCATTAGGCTGGGTGAGTTCAAGTTTGATAGAAAAAGGAAAGAACACTCATGGTTCAGCGTGGTTCTAAAGTTCGCGTTCTTCGCAAAGAGTCCTATTGGTTTCAAGATCTCGGCACGGTTGCCTCCATCGATCAAAGTGGCATTAAATATCCTGTGATTGTCCGCTTTGAAAAGGTCGCCTACTC